>DASSVP010000046.1:0-39961 GCA_035705985.1 Thermoleophilaceae bacterium | reverse complement strand
CTTTCACAGCCGACTTACCGGACCGCCTACACGCGCTTTACGCCCAATGATTCCGGACAACGCTTGCCCCCTACGTATTACCGCGGCTGCTGGCACGTAGTTAGCCGGGGCTTCTTCTGGAGGTACCGTCACCCGGATCGGGTATTAACCGCCCGGGCTTCGTCCCTCCTGAAAGGGGTTTACGACCCGAAGGCCTTCTTCCCCCACGCGGCGTTGCTGCGTCACACTTTCGTGCATTGCGCAAGATTCCCCACTGCTGCCTCCCGTAGGAGTCTGGGCCGTGTCTCAGTCCCAGTGTGGCTGATCGTCCTCTCAGACCAGCTACCCATCGCAGCCTTGGTGAGCCGTTACCTCACCAACAAGCTAATGCGCCGCGGGCCGATCCCGATGCGGAAGCCGAAGCTACCTTTACTCAATCCACTGATGTGGAAGGAGTACATCCGGTATTAGCCCGGGTTTCCCCGGGTTGTCCCAGTCATCGGGGCACGTTACCCACGTGTTACTCACCCGTTCGCGGCTCTGCCCCAGGGCAAGCCCTGGTTCGTCGCTCCACTTGCATGTGTTAAGCACGCCGCCAGCGTTCGTCCTGAGCCAGGATCAAACTCTCCGTGAAAGTCTGGCGTGGTTTCAGAACTGCACCACTGTCAGATCATGGAAAGCTGTCAAGTCGTATGAGCATCCCGCGTACACCTGCGGGCCCGCTCAACTTGACGGGGTACTGCTCAGGCCCTTCGCGAGATCGCCGGCCGTGCGCCAAAGCCACGGGCGGTGCCCGTGGCGCGGCATGGCTCTTGGCCCCGAGAAGGGTTCAAACCTGGACGCGACCGACTTACGTCGGTCGCACGTACTGCTGAGTTTTCAAAGACCGCTGCGCCCTCAGGGGTGGGGACTCCACCCGCGCCTGAAGCGCGACCGAGGAATATAGCACTCCCACGGAGTCCGACCTCAACCGCGGCGAAGTTTCTTGAAGCGCCGGCGGCCCACCTGGAGGACCGCCCCGTCCAGGTCGTCGGCGGGCACGTCGAGATCCCCCACGTCCGCCCCGTCGAGCTTCACGCCGCCCTGCGACAGCAGCCGGCGCGCCTCCGAGCGCGACAGCCCGAACGCCTCGGCCAGCAGAGCCGGCATGTGCACCTGCCCGTCCTCGGGGCTGAAGGCGAACTCGTCGATCTCCTCGGGCAGCTCGCGGCGGACGTGGAGCGTGTCGAAGCGCTCCTGGGCCGCCCCCGCGGCCTCCTCGCCGTGGTACCGCGCCGTGAGCTGGGAGGCCATGTGCCGCTTGGCGTCGCGCGCGTCGGCGCCCGGCTCCTCGTCGAGCAGGAGCGAGTAGTAGACCGGCATCGCCTCGTCCGGCACGCGCATCAGCTTCCCGAACACCTCCTCCGGCGGCTCGTCGACGCCGACGTAGTTGCCGAGCGACTTCGACATCTTCTGCACACCGTCGATCCCGGGCAGGAGCGGCATGGTGAGCACGGATTGCGGCTCCACGCCATATGCCTTCTGTATCTCGCGCGCGAGGAGCACGTTGAACTTCTGGTCCGTGCCGCCGAGCTCGACGTCCGACTCGATCGCCACCGAGTCGTAACCCTGCATCAGCGGGTAGAGCAGCTCCAGGATCGAGATCGGCTGCCCGCCGGCGTAGCGCTTCGCGAAGTCGTCGCGCTCGAGCAGCTGGGCCACCGTCGAGGTCGCAGCCAGGCGGAACAGCTCATCCATCGCCATGTCGAGCCATTCGCCGTTTCGTCGGACCTCGGTCCGAGCGCGGTCGAGCACCTTGAACGCCTGCTCCTGGTAGGTCTCGGCGTTGCGGTCGATCTCGGCAGGGTCCACGCGCGGGCGGGCGGCGGAGCGGCCGCTCGGGTCCCCGACGCGGGCTGTGTAGTCGCCGACGATCAGAACCACCGTGTGGCCCAGGTCCTGGAACTCGCGGAGCTTCCGCAGCACGACCGTGTGACCCAGGTGGATGTCCGGCGTGGTGGGGTCCACCCCCAGCTTCACGCGGAGCGGGCGGCCCTTCGCCAGCTGCCGCTCGAGCTCCCCCTCCGGCAGTGCGTCGACGGCATTTCGGGTGAGGAACCGGGTCGCCTCACCCGGGGAGTTCGTCATGGGGCCAATGCTAGGGTTTTCCCCTTCTCCCGCGCCCGTGCAGCCTTTCCCGGGCGCCGTTGTCATGCCGGAGCCGCCTACGCCAATCATCCATCCCACCGCCACGCGGGCGGAGCGCTTCGGGCGCACGAACGGCGTGCCCGAAGGTCCTGAGAGGAAGAACGGGAGCGGGCCGCCGGGCCGCAAGCCGAAGCTGAAGAAGCTCCGCCTCGCGCTCGTCCTCACCGGCCTGTCGGTCCTCGCCGTCGTCTCGACCGTCTTCGGGATGCTGATGGCTGTGGCGAGCGACCTGCCGAGCCTCGAGAACCGCGCCCAGTACCGCAGCGCGGAGAACTCCGTTCTCTACGCCGACAGCTGGGGCTGCAGGGAGCTCGAGGGCGACCCAGACTGCCGGCAGATCGCGAAGCTCACCGGCAACCAGAACCGCATCCTCGTCCGCGGCGCGGAGATCTCGCCGAACGTCAAGAACGCGGTCATCGCGATCGAGGACCGCCGCTTCTACGGTCACGGTGGGGTCGACTACACCGGCATCGCGCGCGCGCTCGTGCAGGACGTCCTCCAGCGCCGCGCCGCCCAGGGCGGCTCCACGATCACCCAGCAGTTCGTGAAGAACGCGCTCGACGCGCAGGGGAACCGGTCGGTCTTCCAGAAGCTGCGCGAGTCCGCGCTCGCCTACCACCTCGAGCGCAAGTGGCCGAAGGACAAGATCCTCACGCAGTACCTCAACACGGTCTACTTCGGGAACGGCGCCTACGGGATCGAGGCGGCCGTGCGCACCTACTTCGGCGACGGCGACGAGCCGGAGGAGCGCGCCGGCGCGGACGACGCCGGCGTGAGCTACACGCCGCCGGTGGTCGAGGAGGAGCAGGACCCGAACGCCCGCGAGGCCATCGACGTGGCGCCCCACGAGGCGGCGCTGCTCGCCGGGATGATCGCCTCGCCGAGCATGTACGACCCGATCGCGAACAAGCAGACCGCGATGGCGCGCCGCAACCTCGTCCTCCAGCGTATGCGCGAGATGGGGACGATCACGGGTCCGCAGTACCAGGATGCGATCCGCCAGTCGCTGCCGGCCGAGGACGACGTGGACCCGCCGAACACCGAGTCCCAGCAGCCCTACTTCACCACCTGGATGACCGAGCACCTGCTCGAGCAGTACCGTCCCGGCCGGGTGTTCGCGGGCGGCCTGAAGGTCCGCACCACGATCGATCCGGAGCTCCAGCAGGCCGCTGAGAGTGCCATCGTCGGGCGGCTCGCCGGCGTCGGCCCGGACGCCTCGCTGGTGGCGATCAAGAACGACACCGGGGAGGTCAGGGCGATGGTGGGCGGCTCGGACTTCAACGCGCGGCCGTTCAACCTGGCCACGAACGGGCACCGCCAGCCGGGATCAGCGTTCAAGCCGTTCATCCTGGTTCGGGCGCTTGAAGATGGAGTTGATCCGAACACCGTTTGGGCGTCGCAGCCCAAGGAGCTGCCCTTCGAGGGCGAGAAGGGACCGGAGCTCTTCAAGGTGAGCAACTACGAGGACTCCTACCTCGGCTCTGCCTCGCTCTGGTCCGCCACGGCGACCTCCGACAACTCCGTGTTCGCTGAGCTCGGCATGGAGGTGAGGCCGAAGCGCGTGGCGAGGCTCGCCCAGCGGATGGGCATCCGCACGGAGCTCTCCACGAACCCGGCGATGCTGCTCGGCGGCCTCACCGAGGGCGTCACGCCACTCGAGATGGCGTACGCGTACTCGACGATCGCCAACGACGGCGTCCGCGTCTCTGGCTCGCTCGCGCCCAACGAGACAGGCCCGGTCGCGATCCAGAGCGTCGAGGAGGCGGGCGGCAGGGTCGTCGAGAACGAGACGGTCCGGGAGCGAGTCTTCCCCACGAAGGTCGGGCAGGTGGCCAAGGACATGCTGTCGCTCGTGGTCACGAGCGGCACCGGCGAGGCCGCGCAGGTCGGCGACGAGTTCATCTGGGGCAAGACCGGCACCACCGAGAACTACGGCGACGCCTGGTTCGTCGGGGGCAACGACGACATCACCGTCGCGATCTGGGTCGGCTACGCCGACAAGCTCCAGCCGATGGAGTACGAGCACGCCGGCGGCCCGGTCGCGGGCGGCACCTATCCGGCGGAGATCTTCCACGACTTCATGTCGTCCTGGCTCGAGCTGCGCGAGTCGCGCCGCGTCGAGCGCGGCCTCAAGAAGGACGACGGGACCGACGATACGGCGCCGGTCGTGCCCATCTCCCCCACGGACATCCCGCCCGCCGAGCAGGTCGAGCCCACAGAGCCCGAGGCGGGCGGCGGCGACACCGGCGACGGCGGTGATGCGTCGCCTCAGCCCGCGCCGCAGGAGCCGGCGCCCGCTCCCGAGCCGGCGCCCACACCGGCTCCGCCCACCACACCGCCGACCGACGGCGGGGGCGGTGGCGGAGGTGTGAGCCCCGGCGCCGCCGAGTAGCCGCTACGCGGCGCGCGCCTGCCTGCCGCGCGCCATGGCTGCCGGCAACGGCCGCGAAACGTGCCGCGAGCCGGCGTCCGCGAATCGCCAGGGCAGCTCCGCCGCCTTCGTGATCCCGACGCGCTCGCCCACCACGATGCGCGGCTCGCGGGCGCCCGGCTCGCGGGCCAAGATCTCGATCGGCCCGTCCACGAGCGAGGTGGCGTTCAGCGACAGCCCTATGCCGAGCGCCCGGGTGAGCTTGCCGGGGCCCGAGCAGAGCTCCTCGTCCCTGACGCCGCGGCGCTCGCGCATCAGCTCGATGCCGTCGACGGGCTCGAGCGCCCGGATCAGCACCGCGGCTCCCACGCCCTCGTCCTCTGCCACGGCGTTCAGGAGCGAGTGGATCCCGTACGAGAAGTACACGTAGGCGCGCCCGGGCGGGCCGAACAACGTCCGCGTGCGCTCGGTGACGCCCGCGAACGCGTGGCAGGCGGGCTCCTCCATGTGGTAGCTCTCGGTCTCGACGATCCGGCCGGCCGTGTCGCCGTGGCGAACCACGCAGCCCACGAGCTCGCGCGCCACGTCGTGCACCGAGCGGGCGTAGAAGCGCTCCTCGAGCCTCATGCGGTCGCCTCGCGCAGCACCTGCCGCGCCTGGGCGAGCTGATCGCGCACCCGCGCCATCGCGGTGCCGCCGTCCGACACCTTCGACTCGAGCCACGACGCCTCGTCGAGCAGCTCGTAGAACCGCCCGTCGAGCTGCGGCGCGAGCTCTGAGAGCTCCTCCTCGGTGAGCTCCGAGAGGCGCTTGCCGCGCTCCAGCGCCGCGCGCACGAGCCCGCCGACCACGCCGTGTGCCTCGCGGAATGGCACGCCCTGCCGCACCAGGTGGTCCGCCACGTCGGTCGCGGCGATGAACTCGTCCGACGCGGCATCCGCCATGCGCTCGCGGTTGAACTCGACCGACTCGAGCATCTCGGCCGCCACGCGCAGGCAGAGTTCCAGCGTGTCGACCGCGTCGAAGAGCGGCTCCTTGTCCTCCTGGAGGTCCTTGTTGTAGGTGAGCGGCAACCCGTGCAGCACGCCGTGGAGGCTCACGAGATGCGCCGCCACGCGCGGCGCCTTCGCCCGGAGCAGCTCAGCGGCGTCCGGGTTCTTCTTCTGCGGCATCAGGCTCGACCCGGACGAGAACGCGTCGCTCACCTCGCAGAAGCCGAATTCCTGCGTTGACCACAGCACGAGCTCGCCGCCGAGCTGCGACAGGTGGGTGGCGCACGTCGCCGCCGCCGACAGGTAGTCGAGCACGAAGTCGCGGTTGGAGACGGCGTCGAGCGAGTTCTCGGCGATGCCGCCGAAGCCCAGCTCCTGCGCCACGAACATCCGGCTGGTGTCGAAGTTCACCCCGGCGAGCGCGCCCGCGCCGAGCGGCAGGTCGTCGGTGGAGGTCATGCAGAAGTTGAAGCGCTGCAGATCGCGCCGGAACTTCCAGAAGTAGGCGAGCAGGTGGTGCGAGAGGTAGACAGGCTGCGCGCGCTGCATGTGCGTGTAGCCGGGCAGCCGCCAGTCCATGTGGCGCTCCGCGAGCGACACGAGCGTGGCCATCAGCTTCCTCAGCAGCTCCTGCGCCTCGAGGCTGTGGGCGCGCACGAGCATCGCGACGTCGGTGGCCACCTGGTCGTTCCGCGACCGCGCCGTGTGGAGCTTCCCGCCGGCCGGCCCCACGATCTCGGTGAGCCGGCGCTCGATCGCCATGTGGATGTCCTCGTCCTGCTCCTCGACGACGAACGAGTCGGTGTCGATCTCGTCGCGCACCGCGTCCAGCCCTCGCTCGATCTGCTCGAGGTCGTCGTCGCCGATGATCCCGCTGCGCGCCAGCATCCGGGCGTGCGCGCGCGACTGCTCCAGATCGTATGGCGCCAGCCGGTAGTCGAACGCGATCGACGTGTTGAGCGCCTGGAAGAGCGGATCCTGGGGGTCACGAAAGCGGCCCATGCGGCAGGGGAGTCTAGGCTCTCGCGGGTGCGGGTTCGCAAGGCGGGCAAGGACGACGTCGAGGCCGTGGCGGCGCTCCTGTACGAGAGCTCGCCCGCGATCTACGACCGCTTCGCGGGCAACCGCGATCGCGCTATGCGCATCCTCGAGGAGGCCTTTGGCGAGCCCGGCAACGTCGCCAGCGCGGAGGTCGTGCGGCTGGCGGAGGCGGGTGGGCGCCCTGTCGCGGCGATGGCGGCGTTCCCGATCGCCGACGGGCCGGCGCGGGCTCGCGCGTTCACGCGGCTGGGACTCCGCCGCGTGCCGCCCTGGCTCTGGGCGCGGACGCTCCGGCTCTACACAGCCGGCACGCGAGCCCCGCGCGACCGGTCGCTCTACGTCGACGCGCTGGCGACCGACCCCGCCTACAGGCGGCGCGGCGCGGCGACCGCGCTGCTCGACGAGGCGGAGCGCGAGGCGGCCCGGCTCGGCCTTCGCGCCGTGGCGCTCGACACGACGCTCGACAACTCGGTCGCTCGCTCCTTCTACGCGCACGCGGGCTTCGACGAGGTGGCGTACCGCGCGGCCTCGCGCTCGCTGCCCGGCTTCGTGGCGCTCGTCAAGCCGATTGACCGATGACCGCGCGGAGCGCGTCCACCACCTGCTCCACCTCGCCGTCGCTCAGCTCGGGGTAGAAGGGGAGCGCCAGCGAGCGGGCCGCAACGTCCTCGCACACCGGGAACTCGCCCTCCCTGTGACCGAAGCGCTCGCGGTAGAAGCTCATGAGGTGGATCGCCGGAAGGTACGGCTTCGTGTCCACGCCGCGCTCGCGCATCGCCACGACAGCCGCGTCGCGATCGACCCCCGGCGGGAGCTGAACCACGTACACGAACCAGCCGCGCCGGTCGCCGCCCTCGTCCGGGCACGGCAGCCCGAGCCCCTCGACCGTGTCGAGCGCCTCCGTGTAGAGGCCGGCCACGCGGGCGCGAGCGGCCAGCAGCTCGCCGAGCCGCTCGAGCTGGGCGATGCCCAGCGCGCACGAGAGATCGTCGAGGCGGTAGTTGAAGCCGAGCCGGTCGTGGTCGAGCCAGCCCATGTCGGGCGCCCTCCCCTGGTTCCGCTCCGAGTCGACGCGCTCCTTGTGGGCCGCGGAAGGCGACACCACGGCACCGCCCTCGCCGGTCGTGATCTGCTTGTTGGGATAGAACCCGAAGACGCTGAAGTTGTCGCGCGCGCCCACCTGGCTGCCGTCCGCGTGGACGGCTCCGATCGCCTCGCAGGCGTCCTCCACGATCCAGAGCGAGAGGTCGGCCGCGAGGCGCTCGAGCGCCGGCATGTCGGCCGGGTAGCCGAAGATGTGCACCGGCAGCAGCCCGGACGTCTGCTCGGTCACCGCGTCGGCGGCGGCCTGCGGCGAGATGTTGAGCGTCCGCGGGTCGATGTCGCAGAACACCGGGCGCGCCCCCTCGTAGAGCAGGCAGTTCGCCGACGCCACGAACGAGAACGGCGTCGTGACCACGTCGTCGCCCGCCTGCACGCCGGCCGCGCGAATCGCGAGATGCAGGCCGGCCGTGCCGGACGAGACGGCCGAGACGTGCGTCACCCCGAGCTCGGCGGCGAGCGCGCTCTCGAAGGAGGCGAGCCGGGGGCCCAGGGCGAGGCGACGCGAACGGAGCGCGTCCAGCACGAGCTGCTCTTCCCTCGCCCCGAGCGAGGGCCTGGCGAGCGGTATCACGCCCGGCTCAGGCCGGGCTCGGCACGGGTCGGGAGCATGCCGGCCTCGAGCGAGTCGACGAGCGCCTCCCAGCTCGCCTCGATGATGTTCTCGGACACGCCGATCGTGCCCCAGGTGTCCTGGCCGTCGGTGGCGTCGAGCAGCACGCGCGTGACCGCGCCGGTCCCCTTGCGCTCGTCCAGGATGCGCACCTTGAAGTTCACGAGCTCGATGTCGCGGAGGTGCGGGTAACGCTCGCCGATGGCGGCTCGCAGCGCCTTGTCGAGCGCGTTCACCGGCCCGTTCCCCTCCGCGGTTCGCACGTAGCGCTCGCCGTCAACCCAGATCTTGATCGTGGCCTCCGTCTCCACGCGGCCGTCCTCGCGCTTCTCCACGATCGCGCGCCACGACTCGAGCCGGAACAGCGGCGCGTACTCGCCTGTCTCCTTGCGGATCAGGAGGTCGAACGAGCCGTCCGCCGCCTCGAACTGGTAGCCCCGGTGCTCCAGCTCCTTCACGCGCTCGACCACGCGCGAGGCGGTGGCGTCGTCCACGTCCGCGCGCGCCTGCACCGTGCCCTTCCCGGACAGCTCCGACACGAGCACGCGGCGGTCGGCGCCCACGTCGGCCGGCTCGATGTGCTCGAAGGTGCGCGCGTCGCGGTTGACCCCCGCCACGTGCATGCCGCCCTTGTGCGCGAACGCGTTGGCGCCCACGTACGGCTGGTTGGGGTTCGGAGTGACGTTGCAGAGCTCGTCCACGAAGTGCGCGGTCTCGGTCAGACGCTGGAGGCGCGCGCGGCCGATCGACTCCTCGCCGAGCTTCAGCTCGAGCGCGGGCAACACGGACACGAGGTTGCAGTTGCCGCACCGCTCGCCGTAGCCGTTCATCGTGCCCTGCACGAGCCGGGCGCCGGCCTCGACCGCGACAAGCGCGTTGGCCACCCCGCAGCCGGCGTCGTCGTGCGTGTGGATGCCCACCTGGACGGACTCGCCCAGCTCGGCCACCACGCTCGCCGTCGCGTCGCGCACCTCGGACGGCAGCGACGAGCCGTTCGTGTCGCAGAGCGTGACGTTCTCGGCGCCGGCCTCGGCGGCGGCGCGCAGGCAGCGCAGGGCGTAGCCGGGGTCGTCGCGGAAGGCGTCGAAGAAGTGCTCGGCGTCGTAGATCACGCGCTTGCCCTCGCCCGCCAGGAACCCCACCGAGTCCGCGATCATGCGCAGGTTCTCCTCGGGGTCGACCTGCGTGACCTTCTCGAGGTGGAGCGACCACGTCTTGCCGACGAGCGTGCACACGGGCGCGAAGCTCTCGGCGACGGTTCTCAACCCCTCATCCTGCTCGGCCGCCCGGTCCCGCCTGCGAGTCATCCCGAAGGCGGCGATCGACGCGTTCGCGAAGCTCTCTCCCGAAAGCAGCTCAAAGAGCTCGGACTCCTTGGGGTTGGAGGCCGGGAAACCGGCCTCGATCAGATGGATCCCAAGGTCATCGAGGGCATGCGCGACGCGGACCTTCTCGTCCACGGACAGCGACATCCCCTCGCCCTGCATTCCGTCGCGGAGCGTTGTGTCGTATACGACAACGGCATCGCTGCGCGCCGGGCCCCGCCCGGCGCTTGCGCCACGGCCGATCACGCTTGCGACGGGACCGGCACGAGGTCGAGCCAGTCCGCGTAACGGGCGTCGCGCCCGGACAGGGCGTCCTCGAAGACGCCCTGGATCTCGCGCGTGATCGGGCCGGGCGGGCCGATCTCGATGTCGTCGATCTCGCGCATCGGCGTGAGCTCGGCCGCGGTGCCGGTCAGGAACACCTCGTCGGCGAGCGCCAGCTCGGCGCGCGCGATGTTGCGCTCAACCACCTCGTAACCCAGGTCGCGCGCGATCTGGATGCACGACTTGCGGTTGATGCCGTCGAGGATGCCATCGGCCTGGCCGGGCGTGTGGATCAAGCCGTCCTTGATCACGAAGACGTTCTCGCCGGTGCCCTCGCACACGTAGCCCTTGTCGTCGAGAAGGATCGCCTCCTCGTACCCGGCCTTGACCGACTCGATCTTCGCCAGCACGGAGTTGAGGTACTGACCGCCCGCCTTCGCGTGCGGGATCAGCGAGCCCGACGAGATCCGGCGGTAGCTCGACACGCGCGCGCGGACGCCGTTCCGCTTGCCCTCCTCGCCGAGATAGGCGCCCCACTCCCACACCGCAACCATCGCCTCGACCGGGTTGTCGAGCGGGTTCAGGCCCATGGGACCGTAGCCGCGCCACACGAGCGGCCGGATGTAGCAGCTCTTGAAGCCGTTCCGCGCGATCAGCTCGTGCGTGACCTCGCGCAATTGCTCGCGCGAGTACGGCATGTCCATGTAGTAGAGCTTGGCGGAGCTCTCGAGCCGCGCCAGGTGGTCCTGGTGGCGGAAGATCGCCGTGCCCTGCGGGGTCTCGTAGGCGCGGACGCCCTCGAAGACGGAGGTCCCGTAGTGCATCGAGTGAGTGAGTACGTGTACCTTCGCGTCCTCCCAGGCGACGAACTCTCCGTTCAGCCAAATGAGGTCGGCGGTGTTCACGTACGGGTGCTCCTAGAGGTTCGTGAGAACCGCCCGGGTGGCGGCCTCTGTCGATGCGTCCCCGCCCAGGTCCGGAGTCCGGAGGCCCTTCCCGAGCGCGAGGTCCACGGCGGATTCTACGGCAGCCGCGGCGTCTTCCATAGCGAGTCCGTACCGCAGCATCATGGCCACGGAGCCGAACATCGCGAGCGGGTTCGCCCTGCCGGTGCCTGCGATGTCGGGCGCCGAGCCGTGCACCGGCTCGAACAGGCCTGGGCCCTCCTCGCCGAGCGAGGCGCTCGGGAGCATGCCGAGCGAGCCGGTGAGCATCGCGGCCTCGTCGCTGAGGATGTCGCCGAACATGTTCTCCGTGAGGACCACGTCGAAGTCCCGGGGGCGCGAGACGAGCTGCATTGCGGCGTTGTCCACGAGCATGTGCTCCAACGGGATCTCCTCGCCCTCCGCCACGCGCTCGACGGTCTTCCGCCAGAGCCGTGACGTCTCCAGGATGTTCGCCTTGTCGACGCTCGTCACCTTCCTGCGCGCGAGCCGGAAGGCCACGCGGGCGATGCGCTCGATCTCGCCCTCGGAGTAGACGCAGGTGTCGTGCGCAGTGTCGCCGTCGAGGCCGCGGTCGCCGAAGTAGATCCCGCCGGTCAGCTCGCGCACGACCAGCAGGTCGGTGCCCTCGATGCGCTCGCGCTTGAGGGGGCTTGCGTCGAGCAGGGCCGGGCTGGGCCGCACGGGGCGCAGGTTCGCGAACAGCCCGAGCTCCTTGCGCAGGCCGAGCAGCCCCTGCTCCGGCCGCGGCGCATCCGGGTCGGTGGTGTCCCACTTGGGCCCGCCGACGGCGGCGAGCAGCACGGCGTCCGAGCCGCGGCACGCGTCGAGGACCTCGCCGGTGAGCGCGCTGCCGCGGGCGTCGATTGACGCGCCGCCGACGAGCTGCTCGTCGAAGTCGAAGTCCCCGACCTCGTCCAGCAGCTGCCTGGCGGCGGCCATGATCTCGGGCCCGATGCCGTCGCCCGGCAGCAGCACGATGCGCGGGCTCACGACAGGGCCCTTCGGCGCATCGACCACATCTGCGAGGCACGCTCGAGCTCGAGGGCCGCGGCCCAGGGAAGCGCGGGCGGGCCGAGCACCGTGCGCAGGGAGCTCGTGGTGCGGCGCGCCAGCTCCGGGTCCGCCCCCGCGCGCTTCGCCAGCTCCATGGCGGTCTCCTCGACGTCGCGGTCGTCCACGGCCTCCCAGGCGAGGCCGAGGGCGGCGGCGCGCTCGCCGTCCACCCGCTCGCCGAACAGCGCCATCGCGGCGGCGGCCTCGCGGGCACCGGTGCGGCCCAGCAGCGCGCCGTGCCCGCCGCCCGGGTGCAGCCCGATCGGGATGAAGCCGGAGACGATCTTCGCGTCGCGCGCCACGATCCGCAGGTCGGTGGCGAGCATGAGGTTGAGGCCGGCTCCCACGGCGCCTCCGCGCACCGCCGCCACGGTCGGCGCCTCGAGCTCGCCCACGCGCGCGAACGAGCGGTAGACCGCGCCCATCCCGGCGAACAGCTCGGGATCGGCCGGATCGCGCCCCGCGGCGTCGAGTGTCGCGCGGTCGCCGCCGGCGCAGAAGAACCCGCCCTCGCCGCGCACGACGACGGCGCCCACGTCCCTGTCGGCGTCGAGCTCCTCGCACGCCGCGTACAGCTCCTCCGCCATCGCGACGGTCAGGGCGTTGCGCCGCTCCGGCGCGTTCAGCGAGAGCACCGCGACCCCGCCGCCGGGCCGCTCTGTCGAGATCTCCTCGGCCATAGTGGCCCGGACGCTATCTAGGCGGCCACCGGCAACGGCGCCGGGCGGCCGAGGTGGTAGCCCTGCCCGTAGTGCACACCGAGGCGGCGCAGCTCGACCAGCTGGAGCTCAGACTCGATGTGCTCCGCCAGGACCGACGCCCCGCTCTCGCGGCCGAACTCGATCAGCGCCGAGGCGAGCGAGCGGCGCCGCGGATCGGCCTCGAGCGACTTCGTGAGCGACCCGTCCAGCTTGATCAGCTCGGCGTCGAGCTCGAGGATATGTCGCAGGCTCGCGAAGCCGGCGCCGGCGTCGTCCACCGCGAGCCGTGCGCCCAGCTCCCGCACCCGCGCTATCGCGACGCGAAAACGCGTGTAGTCGTCCACGCGCGCGTGCTCGGTCACCTCGAGCACCACGTGGTCAACCTGCGCCCCCGCGAGCAGCGCCAGCAGGTCGGGCCGCTCGGCGATCGCCGGCGAGACGTTCACCGCCATGAAGGCCTCCTCAGGCAGGGCGTGCGAGCGCTCGCACGCGCGGCGCACTGCCCACAGCTCGAGCTCCGCTCCGAGGCCGACCTCGTGAGCCTCCTTGAACCAGCGGTCGGGGCTGCGCTGGGGATGGGCCGAGAAGCGCGCGAGCGCCTCGTAGCCCACGATCGCGCGCGAGTCAAGTGCGACGATCGGCTGGAAGACGATGTCGAGCCGGTCCTCCCGCATCACCGCGCAGATGCGGGCGCGCTTCGCACTGCGCTCCTCGATCAGCATGACGTCGTCGAAGATCGCCTCGCCGAGCGCCGCGCGCCGGACGGCCGCCTGCAGCTTCTCCGGCGCGGCATCGCGGATCACGTAGCCGCTGGCTCCGGCCCGGAGCATCGCCATGACGCACTCGTGGTCGGACGCGCCCGAGTGCGCGAGCACTCTCGTCTCGGGCGTGGCCGCGACTATCTCGCGCGCGGCCCGCTCGGGCCCGCCCGGCAGCCGCACGGACACGAGCGCCACGTCGGGGCGCTCCGCCGCGGCCAGCTCGGCCGCCACGGCCGCGTCCCCGGCCACGCCGACCAGCTCGAAACGGTCGTGCCCGTCGAGCGCGGCGGTGGTCCGCGCGACCATCAACTGCTGATCGTCCGCGATGAGAACGCGGACAGGCACCCCTGCCATGCGCACATCTCACCCGGGGTGAGATGGGAAGTCAACGGGGAACCGTACGCCTGGGCGCATTCGCCCGGAATTGCACGGGCTTTGCCGCTCTTAGCGGCCTCTTGCGGCGTTCATGTTGAGGCGAACGTAGTCGAGCTCCGTGCCGCAGCGCTCGCGCACCGCCTCGACGTACGGCGCGTGCAGCTCGTCCGGCAGCTGCTCCAGGTGGTGGCCCAGGCAGACGGTCCGGAGGTAGCTCGACGGGTCCGGCGGCGTCACCGGATAGGGCTCGAGCCAGGTCTTCACCTCGTTGAAGCCGGCCCGCTCGAGGCGCTCGGCGGTCTCCTCCGCGCTCGCGAAGTTCCAGGGCCCCTGCCAGCCGGCCAGGTGCTCGGCGTACGGCTGCTCGAGCGCCACGGCCCTCGCCGCCTCGTGAAAGCGCTCGACGTTCCCCTTCCCGCCGCATTGGGCCACGAGCCGCCCGCCGGGACGGAGCGCAGCGAACAGGCGCGCGAACAGCGCGTCGTGGTCCCCGATCCAGTGGAAGACGGCATTGGAGAAGGCGGCATCCACCGGGTCGTCGAGGACGAGCTCGGTGAGGTCCGCCCGGAAGACCCTGCTGCGCGCCGGGTCGAGGGCCTCGCGGGCGTGCTCGACCATCGACGGCGCCGAGTCGACCGCCACGACGTGGCCGCGGGGCAGGCGCTCGAGCAGCAGCTGCGTGACCCGGCCGGAGCCGCAGCCGGCGTCGAGCACCGTCTCGTCGCCCCGCAGCGGGAGCCGCTCGAGCACGCGCTCCGCCCATTCGACCTGGGGCGTCGAGACGCGGTCGTAGGTGGCCGCGTCCCAGTCGCGAGTCACGTCGTGCGCGAGCGCCGGGCCGTGCCCGGCGCGCTGCGTTGCGTTCCGGTCGTGGTGACCGGGCCGGAGCGCTCGCGCTCGGCCTCGAAGCGCCTGATCGCATCCTCCTTCTGGAGCGTGACGCCGATGTCGTCGAGCCCGCCGAGCAGGCGACGCCTGATCTCCGCGTCGACCTCGAACGACGCCCGTCCGCCGCCGGTCCAGGTGACCTCCTGGGCGGCCAGGTCGATCGAGGCATGGCCGGCGGCCATCAGCGCCCGCACATCGTCCTCCGCGAGCGCCACCGGCAGCAGCCCGATCTTGGTGCAGTTCGAGTAGAAGATGTCGGCGAAGCTCGGCGCGACGATCGCCTCGAAGCCGTAGTCCTCGAGCGCCCAGGGAGCGTGCTCACGCGACGAGCCGCAGCCGAAGTTGCGCCCTGTGGCGAGGATCGGGTTACGCGGCAGCTCCCAGCCCGGCTCCTTCGCCCAGTCGTAGAAGAGGAACTCGCCGAAGCCGGTGCGCTCCACCCGCTTCAGGAACTGCTTCGGGATGATCTGATCCGTGTCGACGTCGTTGCGATCGAGCACGCTGACGCGCCCCTCGATCAAGCTCACAGGCCTCATTCCCACTCCCTGATGTCGACGAAGTGCCCCTCGATGGCCGCCGCGGCGGCCATCTTCGGGCTCACGAGGTGCGAGCGCGCGCCGCGGCCCTGGCGGCCCTCGAAGTTGCGGTTGGAGGTCGAGGCCACGCGCTCGCCCGGGGCCGCGATGTCCGGGTTCATCCCGAGGCACATCGAGCAGCCAGCGGAGCGCCAATCGAAGCCGGCCTCGCGGAAGACATCGTCGAGCCCCTCGGCCTCGGCCTGAGTCTTCACCTGCTGCGAGCCGGGCACGACCATCGCGTTGACGGTGGACGCCACCCGGCGGCCCTTCACAACCTCAGCCGCCTCCCGGAGGTCTCCGATCCGCGAGTTCGTGCAGGAGCCGATGAAGACGCGGTCGATCTCGATGTCGGCGATCGGCGTGCCCGGCGACAGCGCCATGTACTCGAGCGCGCGCTCGTCGCCCTCGCTGGCCGGCTCGGGGACCGCGCTCGCGACGCCGGTGACCATCCCGGGGGTCGTGCCCCACGTGACCTGCGGCGAGATCGCCGAGGCGTCGACCAGGACCTCCTTGTCGAAGCCTGCGCCCGCGTCCGTCCGGAGCTCGCGCCACTCGTCCAGGGGCAGCGGGCCGGGTGCGGCCTCGCGGCCCTCGACCCACTCGAACGTGGTGTCGTCGGGGGCAATCATGCCGGCCCGGCCGCCGCCCTCGATCGTCATGTTGCAGACGGTCATGCGGCCCTCCATCGTGAGGCCCTCGATGGCCGGGCCGGCGTACTCGATCACGTGGCCCACGCCGCCGTCCACGCCCATCTGGCCGATCGTGGCGAGGATCAGGTCCTTGGCGGTGACGCCGTAGCCGAGCTCGCCCTCGTAGCGGATCACCATCGACCTCGGCTTGCGCTGCTGGAGCGTCTGCGTGGCGAGCACATGCTCGACCTCGCTGGTGCCGATCCCGAACGCGAGCGCGCCAAAGGCCCCGTGGGTGGAGGTGTGCGAGTCGCCGCAGACGATCGTCATCCCGGGCTGCGTGACGCCCAGCTCGGGCCCGATCACGTGGACGATGCCCTGGTTGCGCGACCCGATCGAGTACACCGGGATGCCGAACTCCTCGGCGTTCCGCTCGAGCGTCTCCACCTGCACGCGTGAGAGCTGGTCGCGGATCTGCTGCGCCGCGGTGGAGCCGTCGGTGGGGACGTTGTGATCCGCCGTGGCGAGCGTGCGGTCGGGCCGGCGCACCTGCCTGCCCGCAAGCCGGAGCGCCTCGAAGGCCTGAGGCGACGTCACCTCGTGGACGAGGTGGAGGTCGATGTAGAGGAGGCTGTCCGCCACCTCGTGGGCTTCCCAGATCTTGTCGAATAGAGATCGAGGGCTCGCAGGCGCCGCCTGCTCGCCGTTCAGCGTCCGTGGAGCCACAGCGTTCAGCTCCTCCTCAGGCCGGCGGCCACGACGGCATAGAAGCGCGCCTCGCCGTCGCCGGGGTTCTCGAAGTGATGCGGCAGGTCCGCGTCGAAGGTCACGGAGTCGCCGTCCTTCAGGTCGTGCGCGGCGCCGCCGCAGACGAAGCGGACCCGCCCGCTCTCGACGACCGCGGTCTCGCGGCTGCCGGGCTCGTGCATCGGCGGGTCGTCCGGCCCGGCGGTGGAGGCGCCCGGCTTCAGCGCGTGAAGTGACACCTCGGCGCGGAGCCCGGGCAGCGGCGGAGTGAGCACCTCGTACGAATGGTCGCGGCCACCGCCGCGGCGGCGCTCGCCCGCGCGCACGATGCTCACGCCGTCGCCCTCGTCGAGCCGCAGCAGCTGCGAGAGGCTGAGCTCGAGGCCCCCGGCGATGCGCTCGGCGACCGCTAGCGTTGGGCTCGTCTCCCCCCGCTCGACCTGCGACAGCATCGGCGCGGAGACGCCGCTGAGGTCCGCGAGGTCGCGCAGGGAGAGGTCCATCCCCTCCCGCAGGGTCCGCAACCGAACACCGAATGCGCCGTTGCCGGACGACATCGCCTCGTGTACGTTATCACGTACTCCTGTATGTGATCGTGGTTGCGCTGGCCGGCTGTGGCGACGACGACGCCCAGGACGGCACCCGGACGACGGCCTTCGAGTCGAACGACCTCCGCGAGCCGGGCGAGAGCGGCACTTCGGACGCGCGCGCATGCCGGGTGCTGCCCGAGCGGTTCGTCGCCCGCGCTGTGAGGGTGAAGGCCCTCGAGGCCGCTCCCAACGACTCGCTCGACCTCACGATCTGCGAGTGGCACGGTGGCGGCGCCCGAGTGAAGCTGCTCGTGGACTCCGCCCCACGGGCGCAGCTCCGCTACTACAACCTGCTGGCGGAGCAGCACGAGTTCCACAACGCCGACCCCGCGCGAAAGGCCCGCCAGATCAGGGGCGTCGGCGAGGACTCGGCATACGGCGGGGCCGGCGCGTGGTGGACGCGAGCGACCCGCCAGCTCGTGGCGTACGACAGCGACAAGATCTTCAAGCTGCGCGTGAACGTGGCGGGCTTCGACGACGGAGCCGCTCGGAAGGCGGCGGTGAAGCTGACGAAGCGCGCGGTGCGCGAGCTTCGCTAGCGGCGCGCTAGCGAGCCTGTCCCGTCGGGCGCACCACAATCTCGTTCACGCAGACGTGCGCGGGGCGTGTCACCGCGTGCACGATCGCGTCGGCGATGTCCTCGGCCTTCAGGACCTCGCCTATGTTCTCGCGGGCGCGCTCCATCGCCTGCCTGACGAGCGGGCTCGTGTTGTGGCCCTGGAGCTCGGTGTCCACGAAGCCGGGCGCCACGGTGGTCACGCGGATCCCGGAGTGCAGCGCCTCCTGGCGGAGCGCCTCCGAGAACGCGTGCACCCCGAACTTGGTCATGTTGTAGACCGCCGCGCCGGCGTCGGCGCGCCGGCCTGCCACGGACGAGACGTTCACGATGTCGCCGCCCCCGCTCGCGCCTATCAGCGGCAGCGCCGCGTGCGTGCAGTACAGGAGGCCCAGCAGGTTCACGTGGATCATCCGGCGCCACTCGCCGGTATCCGCGTCCGCCACCGGCCCGAGCAGCATCACGCCCGCGTTGTTCACGAGGATGTGCAGCCCGCCGAGCTCGTCGTGCGCGGTCTGGATGAAGCCGCGCGCCTGCTCCTCGTCCGAGACGTCGAGCTGCCGCACCAGCGTCTCGCCGTCAAGGCTTCCAGCGAGCGCCTCGAGGCGGTCTGTGCGCCGCGCGCCCAGCGCGACGCTCGCCCCAGCGGCGGAGAGCGCGCGCACGGTGGCCTCCCCGATCCCGGAGGAGGCGCCGGTGACGACCGCCACGCGGCCTTCGAGCGGGCCCGCCATTCGCCGCAGCCTACCCGGCGATTCTGCGTGCCCGCAACGCCAGCTCCAGCTCGAAGCGCCCGTCCGGGTCGTCGAGCCGGGTGCCGAACAGCTCGCGCAGGCGTGCGAGCCGGTAGCGCACGGTCTGCGGATGCACGTGGAGCGCCTTCGCGACCGCCTCGGTCCGGCCGCGGTGTCGCAGCCACGCGTCGAGCGTGGAGTCGAGCCGCTCGCGCGAGAGCTCGGTTTCCTCCGCGAGCGGCGCCAGCGCCGTCTCGGCCACGTCGCGGGCGAGCCTGCGGTCCGCGCCCAGCAGCAGCGAAAGCTTGTGGCTCTCGGCCATGACCAGCGCGTCGCCATCCTCGATTCCGCCCTCGCTGGCCAGCCGGAGCACCTCGCGCGCCCTGGCGAAGCTCACCGCGGCCTCCTGCCACGGCACCGCGGGCCCGAGCGCGGCGGCCCGGCCGCGCACGGCCGCGTCGAGTTCGCTCCGCACCGGAGGCGCGGGAACGATCGCGACGATGTACGGCGCCACGTGCGCCACCAGCGCCTCGGGCCCGAGCCGTAGCGCCAGCCGGTCGGCCTGCTCGGACGACCCGCCGCCTGGCGCCACGTCCTCGGCCTCCAGCACGAGCGCGGACAGCTCGCGCGGCAGCCGCCAGGCGGCGTTCGCGGCGGCCGCCTCGACCGTCGCGGGCGCCGCCGACGGCTCCTGCACGAGCAGCGCCGCGAGCCGCTGCCGGCGGCGCTGCAGCGCGCCCGCCGCTGCGGCCTGCTCGCGCGCGTAGCCCTCGATCGAGTCCGCGGACAGCTCGTCGATGTACGCGAAGATCGCCTCGGCGAGCGCGTACAGCGTCCGCGGCGGGAGCCCGGCGCGCTCGCCCGCCGCCGCGAGCCGCCGCCACGCCACGCGCGCTCCGAGCCGGTACGCCGCGAGCAGGGCATCCAGACTGCGGCCCGCGCGCATCTCGCCGCGCCCGAGGTCCACGTAGACCTCACGGCCCGCTTCGAGATCGGCGTCCGGGTTTTCGACGATCGTCGTGAAGCGGCCGAGCGCCTCCTCCACCCCGTGCCTGAGCGCCTGCCCGAAGGGGCCCTCGAGCGGCCGCGCGTAGTCGGGTACGCCGTGGCTCAGCTCTGCGACGATCTCGTCCGCGAGCGCGGGCAGCTCCGGACGCAGCACACGGGCCACCTCGGGCGGCAGGCCCTCCCACGGATGCTCGGCGACCATTTGTGGACAACCTACAAGAATCGCCTCTGAATTCGTGAGCGGGTGAGTAACGGACCGTTCTTCTGGTACGTAGCCTTCAGAACGTGACGCGAACCCACCGCAACATCAACATCGCCGCCGTCGTGCTGCCCTTCCTCGCCTTCCTCGCGGCGATCCCCATGCTCTGGAACGACCTCGTCGGGCCGCTCGACCTCGCGCTGTTCCTGCTGATCTACGCCGTCTCTACGATCGGGATCACGGTCGGCTACCACCGCCTGCTCACGCACCGCGCGTTCGCCACCTACAAGCCGGTGGAGTACCTGTACGCCATCCTCGGCTCGCTCGCGGTCGAGGGCCCCGTGATCGGCTGGGTGTCGGACCACCGCAAGCACCACGCGCACGCGGACGAGGAGGGCGATCCGCACAGCCCGCACGTCGACCACGACGGCGAGACGCCCGGCCCGCTCCGCGGGCTCTACCACGCGCACATCGGCTGGCTCTTCCACCACGCGACCGCCGTCGACGCGGAGAAGTACGCGCCGGACCTCGTGGAGGACCGCGGCATGCGGATCATCCACAGGCTCTTCCCGCTCTGGGTCACGCTCGGGCTCGTGATCCCCGCCGGGATCGGCTGGCTCGTGGGCGGCGACCTGAAGAGCGCGCTCACCGCGTTCTTCTGGGCCGGCCTCGTGCGCATCTTCCTCGTGCACCACGTGACCTTCTCGATCAACTCGATCTGCCACTTCTTCGGCCGCCGCCGCTTCCAGACGGACGACAGGTCGACGAACGTCGCCTGGCTCGCCGTGCCGTCCTTCGGCGAGTCCTGGCACCACAACCACCACGCCTTCCCGCGTTCGGCCATGCACGGCCTGCGCTGGTGGGAGGTCGACCTCGGAGGCGTGGTGATCCGCGCGATGCGCCGGGTGGGGCTCGCGTGGAACGTCGTGATGATCAGCCCGGAGCGCCAGGAGCAGCGCAAGGTCGAGGCCGCGCCGAAGCTGCGCCCCACCGCGCCGGCTCTAGAGCGCGCCTCTCAGTAGCGCCAGCAGCTCGTCCTCGTCCGGCGGCTCGGGCGTGTTCCCGAGCGCGGGGTGCCGCATCACGGCTGCCGCCACCTGAGGCAGGTGCGCCTCCTCCACCCCGAGCGTGGCGAGGCGCGTGTGGCCCGAGCGGGCGGCCAGCTTCGCGGCCTGTCCGGCGGCCGCGCCGGGATCGCCGGCAGGATCGCCGAGCGCCTGCGCGAGCGCTCCCATGACCCCCGGCACCCGCCCGGCCATCATCCCGGCGAAGTGCGGCAGCATCACGGCGTTCGTGGCGGCGTGCGGGGAGCCGGCCGTGCGCACGAGGTTCTGGCACGTGGCGTGGTGGACCGCGAAGCCGGTCATCCCCGACGCCCAGCCGGACAGGAGTGCGCCGAACGCGAGCTCCTCGTTCCAGATCGCCTCGGCCCCGCGGAGCGCCGCGGCCTCCGCCACCGGGTTCGCGAGCGGCGTGTAGAGCGCCTCCATGCCATGCGCCAGGGCGTTCATCGCGCTGGCCCAGAGCTGGGGGCCGGGTTGGGAGGTCATGAGGCGAGGGTCCGCGATCACCAGCGACGGCCGGACCATGCGCGCCCCGTCCACGCCCGCCGGGGTGCGATGGAAGGGCGTGAGCTCGGCCCCGGAGAGCGTCGTCGGGATCGCGGCGACCCGGGCGCCCGTCACCCCGGCGATGGCCTTCGCCGTGTCGATCACACGGCCGCCCCCCACAGCGACGAGCGGCCGGTCTCCCGCCTCCGGAAGCAGCCGAGCCGAGATCTCGTCGACGAGGCCCGCCGGCACCAGGATGCGGGAGTCCGACGGCAGGATCGACTCCGCCCGCTCCGTGGTCAGCAGGGTGTAGCCGTCGAAGCCGCCCCGCGAGAGCAGAGCGGGCGCATCGGCCAGGGAGCCGTCCCCGAAGCGGATGGTGCGCTCACCGTCTCGCATCGTGAAGGGTTCGGCGGCCAACGGCCGCGATCCTAAGGAGTGGGCGTCTTCTTGGCCTCGCGCTCCAGCACGCGCTCGGCCTCGGCGGCGATGTCGTTCGCGATCGCGTTCGAGAGCGCGCGCAGGTACGCCTTGCCGGACGCCTCGAGGATGTCGGTGGAGACGCCGACGCCCGAGGACACCTGGCCGCGCAGCTCGAGCAGGACCGTGACCTCGCCGAGCGCGTCCCGCCCGCCGGTGACGGCGGAGACGTGGTACTCGCGAAGGCGCGCCTCGTGCCCGGTGGCGGCGTTCAGCGCGCTGAAGAAGGCGTCGACCGGGCCGTCGCCGGTGAAGCTCCCCGACTCCACCTCGCCGTCCGGCATGCGCACGCTCACGCGCGCGAGCGGCGAGCGAGTGCTCGAGGCCTCGATGTCGAACGAGACGAGCTCGAAGGCCGCGGGCGCCTGCTTCATCTCGTCGGAGACGATGGCCTCGAGGTCGAGCGCCGTGACCTTCTTCTTCTTGTCCGCCAGCTCCTTGAAGCGCTTGAACGCGGTGTTCAGCGCGGCGCCGTCCACCTTGAAGCCGAGCTCCTCGAGCGCATTCCGCAGCGCGTGGCGACCGGAGTGCTTGCCGAGGACGAGCGAGTTCGTCTCCAGGCCGATCGTCGTGGCGTCCATGATCTCGTAGGTCGTGCGCTCCTTCAGGACGCCGTCCTGGTGGATGCCCGACTCGTGGGCGAAGGCGTTGCGGCCCACGATCGCCTTGTTCGGCTGCACCTGGTAGCCGGTGAGGCGCGAGACCATGCGGCTGGTGCGCGCGATCTCGCGCGTGTCGACGCCGGTCCACAGGCCGTGCGCGGCCTCGCGCACGTGGAACAGCATCACGATCTCCTCGAGCGAGGCATTGCCGGCGCGCTCGCCGATGCCGTTGATCGCGCACTCCACCTGGCGGCAGCCCGCCAGCACGCCGGCGAACGAGTTCGCCACCGCCACGCCGAGGTCGTCGTGGCAGTGCACCGACGCGGTGACGCCGGCCAGCCCCGGCACGAGCCGGTAGAGCTCCCGCCACATCTGCGCGTACTCGTCGGGCATGGAGTAGCCGACGGTGTCCGGAACGTTGATCGTCGTGGCGCCCTCGTCGAGCGCGATCTGGAGGACCTCCGCGGTGAACTCCAGATCGGCACGCGTGGCGTCCATGGGCGAGAACTCCACGTCCTCGCAGTGCGCGCGTGCCTGGGCCACGGCGGCGCGCGCCTGGCCCTTCACGTCCTCGCGGCTCGACTGGAGCTGGTGTTCGATGTGGATGTCGCTTGTCGAGATGAAGGTGTGGATGCGCGGGCGCTCGGAACCCTTCACCGCGTTCCAGGCGGCGTCCACGTCCTGCGCGTTCGCCCGCGCGAGGCCGCAGATCACCGGGCCGTGCACCTCGCGGGCGATTGCCTGCACGGCGTCGAAGTCACCGGGCGAGGAGATCGGGAAGCCGGCCTCGATCACGTCCACTCCGAGCCGCGCGAGCTGGTGCGCTATCTCGAGCTTCTCCTGCCTGTTGAGCGAGATCCCGGGTGACTGCTCGCCGTCGCGCAGGGTCGTGTCGAAGATGCGTACTCGGTTCGCCTCGGTGCGGTCCATGGCCGCAGATGAAGGTACACGCTCAAGATTGCGTCCGGACGGTCCCGGCGTTAGAGAGTCAGCACCACCTTGCCGACGTTGCTGCGCTCGTGCATGTAGCGGTGCGCGGCCGCGCCGTCGTCGAGCCGGAACTCCTGGGCCACCACCGGCCGCAGCTCCCCGGCCTCGATCCACTCGCGCAGCGGGCCTATCAGCTCCTCGAGGTCGCCCTTGTCGTCCCAGAGCGTGAGGATGTTGAGCCCGATGACCGACTTCGACTCGCTCATGAGCTTCATCGGGTTGAAGCGCGGCATCTGGGCGAGCACGCGCAAGGCCCGCAGCGGGCTGCGACGCTCGCCGGCCTGAACCTCGGACGCTCCGAAGCACACGAGCCTGCCGCCCGCGCGCAGCAGCGCGAAGCTCTGGCGAAAGCTGCGCCCGCCGATCGCGTCGAACGCCATGTCGAGCGGACGCTCCTCGCCGGCGATCCGGCGCAGCTCGTCCACCACGTCGTGCGTTCGGTAGTCCACCGGGTGGTCCACGCCGAAGCCGCGGATCGCGTCGTGCTTGGCGGGGCTGGCGGTCCCGTAGACCTCGGCGCCGGCCAGCTTCGCGATCTGCGTGGCCGCGATGCCCACGCCCCCGGCCGCGGCCTGGATCAGCACACGCTCGCCCTCGCGCAGGCCGCCGTACCGGATCAGTCCGGCGTAAGCGGTCGCGTAGGCGACCGGCATGGCGGCGCCCTCGCTGTAGCTCCATCCGTCCGGCAGCGGCAGCACCGCGCCCTGGGTGGCGACCGCGAGCTGGGCGTAGCCGCCGAACCGACACGCCCCCATCACGCGCTGGCCGAGCTCGAGCCCCTTGACCCCGTCACCCAGCGCATCGATGTCCCCCGCCACCTCGTAGCCGACGATGCACGGCGGCTTCGGCGCGTCGGGATAGAGGCCGACCCGCCCGAGCAGGTCGGCGAAGTTCACGCCCGCCGCGCGCACCCGGATCCGCACCTCGCCCGGGCCGGGCTCCGGGTCGGGGCGCTCCTGCACGCGCAGGACGTCCGGCGGGCCGTGCTCGGTGATCACAAGCGCCTTCACAGGTGAGGGACGCTATATCGTGGACGGAGGCATGCGCACGGTCTCCGGAACGAGCGTCGATATCAGGGATTCGATCCTCGATGCGGTCGGCAACACCCCGCTCGTCCGGCTGTCGCGCCTCGGCAAGGACCTGACGGCCCAGCTCGTGGCCAAGATCGAGGCGCTCAACCCCGGCGGCTCAATCAAGGACAGGGCCGCGATCGCGCTGATCGAGGCGGCCGAGCGGGACGGCAAGCTCAAGCCGGGCGGCACGATCGTGGAGCCCACGAGCGGGAACACGGGCACCGGCCTCGCGATCGCCGCGGCCCTCAAGGGCTACCGCGTGATCGCCGTGATGCCCGACAAGATGTCGAAGGAGAAGATCGACCTGCTGCGCGCCTACGGCGCCGAGGTCGTCGTGGCGCCCACGGAGGTCCCGCCCGAGTCGCCGGAGTCCTACTACCGCGTAGCCGACCGCCTCACGGAGGAGATCCCCGGCGCGTTCCAGCCGAACCAGTACAGGAACCAGGCGAACCCCGAGGCGCACTACCGCACCACCGGGCCGGAGCTGTGGCGCCAGTCCGGCGGCCAGATCACCCACTTCGTCGCTGGCGTAGGGACCGGCGGCACGATCACCGGGGTCGGCCGCTACCTGCGCGAGCAGAACCCGGACATCAGGATCATCGGCGCCGACCCCGTGGGCTCGATCTACTCGGGCGGCGACGACGGCGTGAAGCCGTATCTCGTCGAGGGGGTCGGCGAGGACTTCTGGCCGGAGACGTACGACCCGTCGATCGTCGACCGCTACATCACCGTGTCCGACCGCGACTCGTTCCTGTGGACACGCCGGCTCGCGGAGACGGAGGGCATCCTCGCCGGCGGCTCGGGCGGGCTGGCGCTCTACGCCGCCTACCAGGTGGCTCGCGAGCTCACCGACCCGGCCGCGATGGTCGTGGTGGTGCTGCCCGACGGTGGGCGCTCGTACCTGTCGAAGGTCTTCAACGACGCGTGGATGCGCCAGTACGGCTTCCTCGAGCGCGACGCCGAGCTGACCGTGGGCGACGTGCTCCGCCACAAGCATGCGGAGGGAGAGATCCCGCCGCTCCTCACGGTCGAGACGCACGCGAAGGTGCGCGACGCGGTGGCGCTGCTGCACGAGCACCGCGTCTCCCAGCTGCCGGTGGTGTCGGCCCACGACCCGCAGACCGTGGTCGGCTCGGTGTCCGAGCGCGGGCTGTTGAGGCACGCGATGGACGACCCGGCGCTGCTCGCCGCGGAGATCGTCGAGGTGATGGAGCCGCCCTTCCCCGCCGTATCGGCCGGCGACAGCGTGCGCGAGGCCGTGGAGCTGCTGGCGGACCGCCGCGAGGCGCTGCTGGTGAACATGGACGGCCGCGCCGCCGGGATCGTCACGCGAGCCGACCTGCTCGAGTCGCTGGCGCGGTGACGAACCGCAGGCTCGCCACGCGCGTGGTGCACGCGGGGCTCGATCCCGATCCCACCTACGGCTCGGTGATCCCACCGATCCATCAGACCTCAACCTACGTACAGGCCTCGCCCGGGGAATTCGTGGACGACTACGACTACTCGCGCTCGGCGAATCCCACACGCACGGCGCTCGAGCGCGCGCTCGGCGAGCTCGAGGGCGGCTTCGGCACGGCCTATTCGAGCGGCATGGCTGCGACCCACGTGGTCCTGACCGCGGTGCTCTCGGCCGGAGACCACGTCGTGCTCCCCTCCGACCTCTACGGCGGTACCTACCGCCTCGTCGACAAGGTGATGACGCGCTTCGGGATCGAGTACGACATGGTGGACCAGTCCGACCTCGATGCCCTCGAGCGGGCCCTCCGGCCGGAGACGCGCCTGGTCTGGGTGGAGACGCCCACGAACCCGCTGCTCACCGTCGTGGACATCGAGGCTGTCGTGGAGCGCAAGCGCGACGCCCTCGTCGCGGTGGACAACACGTTCGCCACGCCGGTCGTGCAGCGCCCTCTGGAGCTGGGCGCCGACCTCGTGATGCACTCGGCGACGAAGTACCTGAGCGGGCACTCTGACGTGATCGCCGGCGCGCTGGTGGCCCGCGACCGCGACCTCCACGAGCGCGTCCGCTTCCTGCAGTTCTCGGCCGGCGCGGTGCTCGGCCCGTTCGACTGCTTCCTCGTGCACCGGGGATTGCGCACGCTCCACCTGCGCGTGGCCGCGCACACCGAGAACGGCCGCGCGGTCAGCGACTTCCTGAGCGGGGCGGACGGCGTCGAGGATGTGCGCTGGCCCGGCTTCGGCGGGATGGTCTCGTTCCGCCATCCCAACGCCACGCGCATCGCCGCCGCCACCGAGATCTTCTCGCTGGCCGAGTCGCTCGGCGGCGTTGAGTCGCTTATCGAGGTGCCCCAGGCGATGACGCATCAGTCCGTGGAGGAATCCGACGCCGCGGTGCCCGCGGACCTCGTGCGCCTCTCGTGCGGCGTGGAGGCCGCCGAGGACCTCGTCGATGACCTGCGCCGGGCCCTCGAGCGACAGCACTGAACAAGGGCAAGCGTCCTGGTTGGGGCTTCCCTGGGACGCCTAGAGCAGGACACTCTCTCTCCGGAGCCCACCCTTGGCCCGATAACACGCGGTGCCTAGAGCGACACGGTCCGGCCGGCGTGGAAGCCGTCCGTCGCCACGATCCCGTCCACGACCTCGCGTGGCACCGGGTTGTCCGCGGTCACGATCATCACCGCGCCGCCGCCGGGCAGGTCGCGCGGCTGGCGGCCGACCGCGGCGGAGATGATGTTGATCCCGCGGTTGCCCAGCTCCGTGCCGACCCGGCCCAGCATGCCCGGCCGGTCCTCGTAGCTGAAGATCGCGAGATGGCCCTCGAGCTGGAGGTTGAAGCGCGAGCCCCACGCCTCGAGCAGATGCGGCCGGTGCGTCTGGCCGAGCGTCGTGCCCACGACGCGCGTGCGCTCGCCGCCGCTCACAACGGCGACCCGGAGCAGGTCGGTGAAGTCGCGTGCGTGCGCGCTGCTCGTCTCGGAGACCGCGATGCCGCGCTCCTCGGCGATCGTCGGCGCATTGACCTCGTTGACGTCCTCCTCGGTGTGTCCCTCCAGGACGCCTCGCAGTACCTGGACCGTGAGCAGGCGCGTATCGCGGTCGGCCACGCGGCCGAGGTACTCCACCTCCACCGCGTCGACCGAGGTCCGCTCCGCGATCGCGCTCGCGATGCGGCCCAGGTCGCGCGCCAGCGGCAGGAACGGGCCCAGCGCCTCCAGGTCCTCCGGGGCGATCGCGGGCACATTGACGGCGCTGGTCACCACTCCGCCCGTGAGAGCCGCCACCACCTGCTCGGCCGCCTGGTAGCCGGCGCGGTCTGTGGCCTCGGCGGTGGAAGCTCCGAGATGGGGAGTCACCACGACGTTCGCGTAGCCGAACAGCGGGTGCTCGGTCACGGGCTCCTCGCGGAACACGTCCAGCGCGGCGCCCGCGACCTTGCCGCTGTCGAGCGCCTCGCGAAGCGCCTCCTCGTCCATCAGCTTGCCGCGCGCCACGTTGATCACCCGCACGCCGTCCCTCATCGCCGCGAACGCCTCCGCGTTCAGCCAGTTCTCCGTTTCGGGGGTGACCGGCAGGTGGACGGTGATGAACTCGGCCCGCGCGTAGACGTCCTCGGAGGACTCGGCGCGCTCCACGCCGAGCTCGCGGAAGCGCTCCTCCGACACGTAGGCGTCGAAGGCCACCACGCGCATCCCGAAGCCGAGCGCGCGCTGCGCCACGAGCTGGCCGATGCGGCCGAAGCCGAGCACCCCGAGCGTCTTGTCGTACAGCTCGACGCCACTGAACTCCGAGCGCGCCCAGGCGCCGCCGGTGAGCGAGCCGTGCGCCTGGGGCACCTTGCGCGCGAGCGCCAGGAGCAGCGCCAGCGTGTGCTCCGCGGCCGTGATCACGTTCGACTGGGGCGCGTTCGCCACGATCACGCCGCGCTTCGTGGCGGCGTCCACGTCCACGTTGTCCACGCCCACGCCGGCGCGGCCCACCGCCTTCAGCCGCTCCGCGCGCTCCAGCAGCGGCGCGTCGAGCTGCGTGGCGGAGCGGATCAGGATCCCGTCGAACTCGCCGATGCGGCGCTCGAGCTCGTCCCGGTCCCAGTCGATCCCGAGCTCCACGTCGAGCCCGGCGTCCCGCAGCAGCTGCACGCCCGAGTCGCCGATCTTCTCCTTGACGAGGACCTTCACGCGTGAAGCGCCACGCCCGCGTCGGAGAAGACGCGCTGGGCCGCGGCCACGCCGGCACCCGGCTCGGCGTCGTGACCGAGCTCGCGCAGCGTCATCTCGAGCGCGGAGACGGTCACGATGATGTCGAAGGCGCCGAAGTAGCCGCAGTGGGCGATCCGGGCGATCCGGCCCTTCAGCCTGCCCTGGCCGCCGGCGATGGTGACCCCGAAGCGGTCGCGCATGAGCTTCGGAACCTTGCCGCCGTCGACCGACTCCGGAAGGACCATCGCGGTCACGACGTTCGCGTTCTCATCGGGGGCGCCGCCGAGCAGCTCGAGGTCGAGTGCCTTCGCGGCCTCGCGCGTGGCGCGCCCGAGCAGAGCGTGCCGCGCGAAGACCTGGTCGAGACCCTCGCTCTCGATCATGCCGAGCGCCACGTCCAGGGCCCTGACGAGGCCGACCGCCGGGGTGAACGGGCTGTCCGGCGGGTCCTGGCGCTGGCCCGAGACGGTGCGCGCCCAGTCGAAGTAGTAGCGGCGGCCCGGGTTCGCGGCGGCCCGCTCGAGCGCGGCCGCGTTCGCACTTGTGAACGCCAGGCCGGGCGGCGCCATCAGCGCCTTCTGGGAGCCGGCCACGGCCACGTCCACGCCCCAGTCGTCCTGTCGGAACGGGACGGCGCCGAGACCCGACACGGCGTCGACGGCAATCACCGCGCCGTGCCGGTGCGCCACCTCGGTGAGCTCGTGCACGTCGTTCACGACGCCGGTGGAGGTCTCGGAGAAGGTCGTGAACACGACCTCGACGCCGTCGTGCTTCGCGAGCTGCTCGTCGAGCGCCGCGGGCTCGATCCTGCGACCCCACTCGGTCTCCCAATGGATCGTCTCCGCCCCGTACGCCTCGCAGAGCTCGGCCCAGCGCTCGCCGAACTTGCCGCACGACGCCACGAGGGCGGGCTCGCCCGGGCGCACCAGGTTCGCGACGGCGGACTCGAGCGCGCCTGTGCCCGAGCTGGTGAAGACCTGCACCTCGTTGCGCGTCTGGAAGACGGCCTTCAGGCGGTCCAGCACGCGCGCGTAGACCTCGATGAAGGCCGGGGCGCGGTGATAGGTCATCGGCTCGGCCATTACCTGCGAGACCGCGGGCGGCAGCGGCGTGGGCCCCGCTGTCATCAGGTACTGCTTTACATAAGGATTCGCCACGAAACGGCGAGAATAGCGGCGGTCGCGGACTCGTAGTCCTCCCAGTTGAAGTCGTCGTCGGTGGCCGCCAGCACGATGAAGAGGATCCAGCCGATCGTGGCCAGGATCGACAGCGCGAGGCCGACCCAGCCGATGATGAACCCGGCCTGCGCGAGTCCGCGGTGCTTCGGCGTCTCCCCCCTGTCGACCTTCCGCTTGCCGTTGCGCCCGCAGATGATCCCGGCGATCGCGCAGCCGACCGAGACGACCGACGACAGGCCCGCGGAGATCACGAGCAGGCCGAGCGAGACGATCGAGAACACGAACCCGGCAACCGCCTGCCCGTTGTCCGGGACGGGCGCCTGAGCGTAGCCCCACGGCGGCGGGTAGGCCTGCTGCGGATGCTGCTGCGGATAGCCCGGCGGCGGCTGCTGGCCATAGCCCGGCTGAGGCGGCGGGTAGTAGGGCTGGCCCGGAGGCGGCGGGGCGTAGCCCTGCCCCTGGGCCGGGGGCGGCGGCGGGTATCCGTAGGTCTGCTGGGCGGGCGGCGGAGGCGGCTCCCGCTTCGCCGGCGGCTCGCTCACCTCGGGCTCCGGCCCGGGCGGCTCCGGCGGGAGGAATTCGCTGTCGCGCCCCTCCACGTCAGAACTCCGTGTCGATCCAGTCCATCATCGAGCGCAGCTCCTTGCCCTCGCGCTCGATCTGATGATTCTTCTGCTCCTCGCGCATGCGCCTGAAGTTCTCCTGCCCGGCCTGGTTCTCCGCTATCCACTCGCGCGCGAATGCGCCTGACTGGATCTCGCCGAGGATCTGCTTCATCGCGTCGCGGGTCGGCTCTCCGATGATCCGCTTGCCCCGCGTCAGGTCGCCGTACTCCGCCGTGTTCGAGATCGAGTAGCGCATCCCGCTGATGCCCTTCTCGTACATGAGGTCCACGATCAGCTTCAGCTCGTGGAGGCACTCGAAGTAGGCGAGCCGCGGGTCGTAGCCCGCGTCCACGAGCGTTTCGTAGCCGGCGCGCACGAGCTCGGTGACCCCGCCGCAGAGTACGGCCTGCTCGCCGAAGAGGTCCGTCTCGGTCTCGTCCTTGAACGACGTCTCGATGACGCCAGCGCGCGTGCAACCGATGCCGCGCGCGTAGGCGAGCACGAGGTCGCGCGCCTGCCCGGAGGCGTCCTGGTGGACGGCCACGAGACCTGGCACGCCGTTGCCCTCCACGTATTGGCGCCGCACGAGGTGGCCGGGCCCCTTCGGCGCGGCCATGCCCACGTCGACCTCCGGGCCGGGGTCGATCTGGTCGAAGTGGATCGAGAAGCCGTGGGCGAACATCAGGAGGTTCCCGGGCGCGATCCCGTCGCTGATGTCGCTCTCCCAGACCTCGGCCTGCTTCTCGTCGGGAAGCAGGACCATCACCACGTCGCCCTCGCTCGCGGCGTCGGCAATCGACTCCACCCGCACGCCGTCCGACTTCGCCTGCTCGACGGAGGACGAGTCCTCGCGAAGCCCCACCACCACGTCCACGCCCGAGTCCTTCAGGTTCAGCGCGTGCGCGTGCCCCTGCGAGCCGTAGCCGAGGATGGCCACCGTCTTGCCGTCGAGCTTGCCGAGGTCGGCGTCCTTGTCGTAGATCATGAGGCGGGGGAATCTAGCCCACCAATAACCTTGGCTCTCGAATGGCGACCGCGCGCACCATCCGCCCCGCCGCCGACTGGCAGCCGGCCGGCGACTACGGGGACATTCGGTACGAGATCGCGGACGGGATCGCGAAGATCACGATCGACCGGCCCGAGGTGCGGAACGCGTTTCGGCCCGAGACGCTCATCGAGATCTCGGACGCGCTCGAGCGGGCGCGCGAGGACAGTTCGGTAGGCGTGATCGTCCTGACGGGCGAGGGGCCGCTGGCCTTCTGCTCCGGCGGCGACCAGAACGTGCGCGGTGACACGGGCTACATGGCCGGTGGCGCGGCCGTCGGCCGCTTCCACGTGACCGACCTGCACGTGCAGATGCGCCGCCTGCCGAAGCCGATCGTCGCGATGGTGGCCGGCTACGCCGTGGGCGGCGGGCACGTCCTGCATGTGGTCTGCGACCTCACCATCGCCGCGGATAACGCGCGCTTCGGGCAGACCGGCCCGCGGGTCGGGAGCTTCGACGGCGGCTACGGCGCGGCCCTGCTCGCCAGCCTGGTGGGCCCGAAGAAGGCGAAGGAGATCTGGTTCCTCTGCCGGCAGTACTCCGCCGAGGAGGCCGAGGCGATGGGGCTCGTCAACCGGGTCGTGCCGCTCGAGGAGCTCGAGGAGGAGACTGTGGCGTGGTGCCGCGAGATGCTCGAGCTCTCGCCCTTCTCGCTGAGGCTCCTGAAGGCGAGCTTCAATGCGGCCGAGGACGGAATGGCCGGGATCCAGCAGCTGGCCCACGACGCGAACCTGCTCTTCTACGGAAGCGAGGAGGCGCAGGAGGGGCGCGACGCTTACCGCGAGAAGCGCCGGCCGGACTTCGGGAAGTTCCCCAAGCGGCCTTGAGCCACCTGCGCCTCTGGCTGCTCGCGGCGCGGCCGCGGACGCTCCCCGCCGCTGTGGCCCCGGTGCTCGTGGGCACCGCGCTGGCCGGCTCCGAGAGCACGTTCCGGCCGCTGCCGTTCGCGGCCGCGCTGGTGGGCAGCGTCTTCATCCAGATCGGGACGAACCTGTCGAACGACTACTCCGACGCCCGCCGCGGCGCCGACACCGAGGACCGGCTCGGACCGGTGCGGGTCACCGCCGGCGGGCTGATGCCGCCGCGACGGGTGCTCGTCGGGACCTATGTGGCGTTCGGCATCGCGGTGGCGGCGGGGCTCTACCTCGCCGCGGAGGCGGGCTGGGAGCTGCTCGTGGTCGGTGCGGCGTCGATCCTGGCGGGCGTGCTCTACACGGGCGGGCCACGCCCGTACGGCTACGAGGGTCTCGGCGAGCTGTTCGTGTTCGCGTTCTTCGGCCTCGTGGCGGTGGCGGGGTCGTACTTCGTGCAGACCGAGGAGCTCCGCTGGGAGGCGCTGGCGCTCGGCGTGCCGGTCGGCCTGCTCGCGGCGGCGATCCTGGTCGTGAACAACGTGCGCGACGTGGACACCGACAGGCGGGCGGGCAAGCGCACGCTGGCCGTGAAGCTGGGCCGCGAGCGCGCGCGGACGCTGTTCACCGCGATGGTCGTCGTGGCGTTCGTCGTGCCCGTGGCGCTCGTGCCCGCTCTGTCGGCCTGGCTGCTGCTGCCGCTGGCGGCGCTGCCGCTGGTGCCGCCGCTGGTCCGGACGGTCGCCACCCGAACGGACGGGCCGGCGCTGAACGGCGCGCTCGCCGCGACCGGCCGCCTGCTGGCCGTCTTCTCGCTGCTGCTCGCCGCGGGCGCGCTGCTGTCGTGACCGCGCGCGTCACGCGCACGGTGCTGCGGCTGTCGATTCCCCTGCGGGAGCCGTTCGTCACGTCGAGCGGGGTGGTCTCCGCGCGCGAGCTGCTGCTGCTGCGGCTCGCGGCTCGGGACGGCACGGTCGGGTTCGGCGAGGCGGCGCCCTTCGAGCCCTATGACGGCGTGCCGCTGGAGCGCGCGGCGGCCGCTCTCACGGGCGGCGGCGGGCGGCGTCCCCCGCAGGCGCGCGCGGCCGAGGAGATCGCGCGGCTGGACCTGCACTGCCGGCAGGAGGGCGAGCCGCTGGCCGAGCCGCTCCGGGACGCGCTCCCCGTGAACATGACGCTGGCGGCCGGCCCACCCGGGGAGGTGGCCGAACGCGCGCGCGCCGGCCTCCGCGACGGCTACGCCTGCTTCAAGCTGAAGGTGGGGCTGCCGGACGACGCGGAACGGGTGGCCGCTGTCCGTGCCGCCGTCGGGCCCTGGCCGGCGTTACGGGTGGACGCGAACGGCGCTTGGTCGGTGGACGAAGCGGTGCGGGCGATCCGGGGCTTCGAGGAGCATGACCTGGAGTTCGTCGAGCAGCCCTGCGGCACGTTGCGCGAGCTGGCGGAGGTGCGCCAGCGGGTGTCCACGCCGATCGCGGCCGACGAGTCGGTGTCGACGCTGCGGGAGCTGCGCCGAGCGGTGGAGCTGGAGGCCTCGGACGTGGTGAACGTGAAGCTGGCCGGCACGGGCGGCTTCAAGCCGGCCCGCGAGCTGCTCCGCGAGGCGCGCGAGGCTGGCCTTGACGCCTTCCTGTCGAGCACGCTCGACGGGCCCTGGGGTATCGCGGCGGCGCTCCAGCTCGCCGCCGCCGAGGGGGTGACGCTGGCCTGCGGCCTCGCCACGCTGGAGCTGTTCGAGCCACCGCTGTCGAGGGCGCTGCCGGCGCCGCGTCACGGCACGCTGAAGGTGCCACCCGGCCCGGGGCTAGGCGTCAGCATCGAGGACGAGCAGCTCGCCGCGGTAACACTCGAAACGCTCGCGTAACACCGCCTCGCAGGTGGCGCATGGATTCGGTGCTGGACGCCCAATTCGTTTGCCAGTGCGCGGGGGCGTGGTCAATGCAGGTCGTCGAGGAAGGCTGCAATCAGCTCCGCGACGGCGTCGGGGCGCTGGAGCTGCGGCGCGTGGCCGGCGTTCTCGACGACCGCGGCCCGCGCCCTGGGCGCCAGCGAGGCGATTCGCCTCGCGGCCGCCGCGTAGCCGTCGTCGCGCGCGCCGGCGATGGCGAGCAGCGGCAGCTCGAGCGTCCGCAGCTCGTGCCAGACCGGCGCGAGCACGCCCTGGCCGGCGGTGCGCAGGATGAGGGCGAGGTCGCGCGGCTCGTGCGAGAGCCGGCCCGGCCGCTGCTCCTCCACGAGCGACTCCGACTGGTCCGCGAACAGCGGCTGGCGCTCCCAGAGCGACACGATGTCCTCGATCGGCATCGCCTCCATCCACGACGCCAGCTTCTCGTCGGCCTCGGCCCGCGCCGTCCGAAGAGGTCCTTCCTCGATGCCGGCCGTGGCCCCCACGAGCACGACCGCGGAGAAGGATTCGGGCGAGCGGAGCGCCGCCCTCAGCGCCAGCCGTCCGCCGAGGGAGTAGCCCACGAGGACGGACGCTGAAGCGGACGAAATCTCGCAGAGCCTTCCCTCAAATGTGTGCTCGGCGTGGTCGAGGAGCCCGCTCGGATAGCGTTCCGGCAGGAGCTCCGCGACCGGCCGCCAGGCGTCGCCACGCTGCATGAAGCCCGGGATGAAGAGCACCATCGCTCCCCCATGATCCCGATCAACCGCACCTACGCGCCGCTCCAGGCCTTCGTCGAAGAGCTGTACCGCTGTGGCGTGCGCCACGCGGTGACCTCGCCGGGGTCGCGCAACGCGCCGATCGCGCTCACGCTCGCCGCACAGGAGGGCATCGAGGCGGTGTCCGTGCTCGACGAGCGCTCGGCCGGCTTCGCGGCGCTCGGGATGGCCAAGGCGAGCGGCCGCCCCGTGGCGATCACCTGCACGTCCGGGACCGCCGCCGCGAATCTGCACCCGGCGGTGGTCGAGGCGCACGAGGCGCGCGTGCCGCTGATCGTGCTTACCGCGGACCGGCCGCCGGAGCTGCGCGAGGTGGGCGCCGGCCAGGCGATCGACCAGATCAAGCTCTACGGAACCGCGGCCAAGTGGTTCGTGGAGGTCGGGACGCACGAGCCCGTGCGCGAGGCCGCCATCCACCACCGCGCGCTCGCCTGCCGCGCCTACTGGACCGCGGCCGTCGGCAGCCCGGGCCCGGTGCACCTGAACTTCCCGCTGCGCGAGCCGCTGGCCCCGATGCCGGATGAGCCGGCGCTCGATCCCACCGACTGGTTGGGCCGCGCGGACGGGCGGCCGTGGACCGAGCTGCGCGAGCATGCCAGTGCGCCGCACTCGGACGACGTCCACGACGTCGCGTCCCGCATGGCAGCCGAGCCGCGCGGCGTGATCGTCTGCGGGCCGATCGACGAGGAGATCGCCGACTCGGCCGCCCGGCTCGCGGCGGAGACCGGCTGGCCGTTGCTCGCCGAGCCGACGTCGGGCGTCAGGTGCGGCGACCACGACCGCTCTCACGTGAGCGCGCACTACGACGTCCTGCTTCGCATCCCCGAGTTCGCCGAGGCGCACCGGCCGGCTCTCGTCCTGCGCGTGGGCGACATGCCCACGTCGAAGCCGCTTCGCGCATTTGTTGCGGAGTCGTCACAGATCGTGGTCGATCCGCATGGCGCGTGGCACGAACCCACCCGGCGCGCGGAGCTCGTGCTGCACGCGGCGGCCGCGCCTGCCCTCGACGCCCTGGCCTCGGCCGTGGAAATGAGGACCGCCCGCCGGGAGGAGGGCTGGGCGCGGTCGTGGAGGGAGGCCGATGCCAAGGTCTGGGCGGCGGTGGAGCAGGCGCCGGACGACTTCGAGGCCAGGATCCTCGCCGGAATCGAGCCCGACCTGCCCGAGGAGGCCGTCGTCTGGGTGAGCTCCTCGATGCCGATCCGCGACGTGGAGGCGTACTTCCCGCAGTCGCCGAAGCGGCTTCGCTTCCTGGCGAACCGCGGCGCCAACGGCATCGATGGCGTCGTCTCCTCCGCCATGGGGGCTGCCATCGCCACCGGCCTTCCCACCTGGCTCCTGATCGGCGAGCTCGCCCTTCAACACGACGCGGGCGGCATACTGGCCGCGCGCCGCGCCGGCGTGGACCTCACGATCGTCTGCCTGAACAACGGCGGCGGCGGGATCTTCGACTTCCTGCCCGTCGCCGAGCACGCCGATCCCGCCGCGTATGAGACCCACATCGCGACCCCGTCAGGCGAGGTCGACCTGGCGGCGCTCTGGCCAGGGCTCAGGGAGCACCGAACGGACCGCCGCCGGAACGTCCCGCTCCACCGTGAGCTGGTGGAGCGGGTTGCCGAATCCCTTGGCTAGACGCCGAACCCGTGGCGATCGATCTTGCGGTGGTAACGCTCGCCGGCCTTGCCGCCGCCCATCGCCGCCAGCAGCGTGAGGACCACGACAGCGACAAGCGCAATCGCGGCGCCCGCCGTCAGCGAGCCCTCGTCGATCGGGATGCGCGGAAGGTTCAGCGACTCGAAGATGTTGTACTCCGAGCCGAAGAGCGCTCCGGCCACCGCCAGCACGATCGTCACGGCCAGGCCGATCGCCCAGGTGCCGAAGCCCTGGCGTCCGCCGTCGAAGCGCGACATCCGCCCGCTGACGTAGCCGCCGCAGTAGTACGCGATCGCGAGCGTGAGGATCAGCAGGATCCCGCCGACGATGCCGATCGTCTCGGCGTTCGAGTTCGCCTCGGACTCGCTCACCTCGCTCAGACCGAAGGCCGTGCCGGCCGCGCTGAGCAGACCGAGCAGGATGGCGGCCATGCCGACGGCGACGAGCCAGCCGAAGAAGGCGGCGCCCCAGTTCAGGCCGCCGTACTCCTCGCGCTGCCGTGCGCGCACGTCGCGCGCGGTCTCGCGGCCGGTCACGCCCGTTGCGGTGCGATCCCTCTCCGTTGCGGTGCGATCCCTCTCGGTTGTGGTGCGATCCCTCTCGAAGCGGCCCTCGTCGACGGTCCGCTCGCGGGTGGCCCCGGGACGGTCCGCCGTCGCAACCGCTCCGCGATCACGATCGTCGTAGCCGTCGTGGCCATTCTTCTTAAAGCGCTCAAACATGCCGTCCTGGTACCCCCCGAAAGGGGTCCGGAAACGCCTTATGGGGTGGCCGGCTCGCGGCCCTCGCGGCCCTGCGGTGCCGGAACCGATGGCGCTACGCCGCGCCGGAGACGCGGATACCTGTCGCCTCCCCAGAGGAGCGGGGGCTGCACGAAGCAGGGCGGCTCGGCCTCCTCGCCCTCGCCCTCCGGGTTGCGCTGCTCGCCGCCGTTTGGACGGCAGTCGAAGCTCTCGATCACGCCGAGCGGGATCGCGCGGTTGTAGGCGTTCGGGGCCGGATACGCGTTCGCACGCTCCCAGTGCGGCCGCGTGGGCCTGCGCCCGAACGAGCGCCCGTCGATGATCGCGATCTGGGGCAGGTAGTGCTCCACCCCCGGACGACCCTGGTAGCCGCCCTCGCCGTTGCCGGCAAGGGCCGCGCCGCCGACGGTGATGAACTGCGCCACCTGCCCACGAGCGAAGCTCAGGTACGAGAGGATCGGGTTGAGCTCCGGCATGAACACGTGGGTCGCCTCGAGCACCGGCTCGGCGCCCTCGAGGAAGCGCTCGGCGGCCGGGATGCCGCGCTCGCCGGCGCGGACGAGCGGGCCGATGTTGCGGAACAGCTTCTCGAGGTCCGGCGAGAGGTCGCCCAGGTCGCGCAGCGTCGGCGCGAGGTCCTGGGCGGGCTCACGCAGGTCGCGCACGAGTGGGTCGGTGTTGCGCGCGAACGCCTCGAGCCGGCGCACGGTGGCGCGCGTCTCGCGGAGGAAGGTCGGGAAGACCTGGAACGTCTCGGCGAGCGCGTCGTCCCGTGACGCGAGCGCGCTGAAGGTGGCCTCGCCGCCCGTGATCAGGCCGCGGAGCTGGCCGTCCTCACGCGAGATCGCGTCGAACACGCGACCGCTGTCGCGAACGAGGCGGCGGAGGGCCACCTCGTGCTCGGCCAGCGGACGCAGCAGGTCGGCTCCGCCCTCGAAGAAGGGCGCCGCGTTGCCGAGCGAGTCGTTGAAGTCGCGCGCGAACCTGCCCGAGGTGACGATTCCGGCCTCGTGCAGCCACTCCTGGAAGGCGTCGCGCGTCTCCGGGTCGAAGGTCTGGAAGATCTCGTCGAGCTCGACCGTGCCGTCGACGTTCGCGCGCGCCAGCGTCCCGCCGTCGTCGAGCGGCTTCGCGTCCGGCGAGCCGGGCGTGATCTCCACGTAGGTCTCGCCGAGGAGGCTCTTCTGGCGGAGGACTGCGCGGCTGTCGCGGCCGATCGGCGCGAAGCGGTCGTCGAGCTCGATTTCCGCGATCGTGGTCCGGCCCCCGTCGCCGAGCTCCTTGGCCTTGACCTTCCCCACGTTCACGCCCGCCATCCGGACGTCGGCCTCCTTGACGAGCAGTGACGCCTCGGGGAACGCCGCCTTGAAGCGGTAGCTCTCCGGCTTGAGCGGCAGCGTGCCGCCGAACGCGGTCCACAGGAACAGGAGCAGAGCCGCGACCGAGAGCGTGAAGCCCACCATGGCGGCGATGCGCCCGATGCTTGGCGGGTTCTTGTTCACGGGAGCACGTCCCCGAGCTCGGGAATCGGGAGGATCGGCAGGCCGCCGCCGCTGCCGGGCGGCGGGGTGCTCGGGAGCGCGTTGAAGTTGCAGGAGCCGAACTGCGTGGCGAGCAGCTGGTCGACGGCGCTGGTGCCCGTCGGCCCGGTGGCGTCCAGAAGCTGCTCGGCGAGCGCGGGACTGCTCGCGCCGATCTCGGCCAGGACGCCCTGGACGATGCCCGTGACGGCCGAGGCTGGCAGACCGCAGATCGTGACGCGGCGCCACGGCCCCTGGCCATCGGCCGTCGAGAACAGCGAGACGCCGTTCTGCGCCGTCCACGCGAGCCAGTAGAGGAAGCCCTCCTGGCGCGCGCGCTGCTCGGGGATCGACTTGCCGTCGAGACCCTCGGCGCCGCCCGGGTTGTAGGCGCCCATGTTGAAGAACCGGTTGAGCCCGCGGAACGACTTCGTCAGGTTGGGCATCGCCTTCGCCGTGCCGGTAGCGGCCACGCGCAGGTCGTCCGTCCAGGGCCGGGCGGCGCGGACGAACGGGCGGATCTCCTCGCGGATCACCGGCTCGGTCTGGCGCAGGAACGGAATGACGGCCTCGTTGGTCTCGTCGAGCTTCCGGATCGGCTCGCGCAGCGACTGGAGCGACGAGCGCAGCACCGGCGCGAACTCGAGCACCTCGCCGAGCGCGCGCTCGGACGCGCGCAGGGCGCCGGGCAGACGCTCCACCGACGTGGCGACCGCGTCGCTCTCGCTCGCGAGCGCGTCGAACACGGCGCCCGAGGCGTTCACGAGCCGCCTGATCTCCTGCGGGTGGCTGCCCACCTCGTCCATCAGCACGCCGTAGTCGTGGATCAACCGCTTGAGCGCGTCACGCCGCCGCGCGCTGGCGCGCGTGACCTTGGCGAGGTCCTTGTGGATCGGCTCGAAGCGCCTGAAGACCTCCCGCAGGTCATCGCCGCGGCCGTCGAGCCCCTTCCCCGCGCCGGCCACCAGCAGCTTCAGGTAGGGCCGCGTGTCCTCGTCGAGCGCGGAGTAGATCTCGTCGGGGTCGATGTCGGGAAGCGAGTTCGCGACCGGGATGCGCGAGCCCTCGGCGAGCGGCTTGCCGCGGCCCGGGTCCACCTCGATGAACATGTCCTTCAGGGCCGTCTTCGGGCGCAGGAGCGCGGTCGCGTCCTCGCGGATCAGGTCGTCGTACTCGGGCTCGATCTCGAGCTCCACGACCGCGATGCCGTCCTC
>DASSVP010000045.1:0-6068 GCA_035705985.1 Thermoleophilaceae bacterium | reverse complement strand
ATCCTCACCACCGCGGCCATCATGGCCGTGGCCGCCGGGCCGGCGTCCGCAGCGACTTTCGAGGAGCTGCATTCGACGGACCGGGGCGAAGCCGTGTCCGCAACCGCTGACAGCGGTTACCGCACCACCTACCAGCCGGTTTCGCCGTCTTCGCAGGGCGGCCAGGATTTGCGTTCGCCTGACGCGGTCGATGCCGCGCAGCATCGCGGTCTCTATGCCCCGGAGGCCGAGACCTCGCCCGCGGGCGGCCAGGACCTGCGCTCGCCTGACGCCGTCGACGCCGCGCAGCACCGCGGCATCTACGAGCCGAGGTCGGACGGCTACGCGCTCAACCGCGACTACGGCTCGCCGGACGCGGCCGACGCCGCACGCGACCTGCCGCCGGTTCAGATCCCGGTCGTCGAGCCGCGTGACGTGACCGGCTTCGACTGGGGCGACGCGAGCATCGGCGCCGCGGGCATGGTCGGTCTGTTCGGGATCGCCGGCGCGTCGGCGCTGTTGCTGACGGGCCGCAAGCGCCGCCAGCGGCTGGCGTGAGGACCCGCTGAGCCAAGCCAACGTGGCTCGCAACCGCGAGGGACGGCGCCGCCCGGCGTCGTCCCTCGGCGGCTTTTCGATGGTACGTTCATCTCGGACCCTCCGGAGCGCCCGATGAAGGCAGCGTTCACCCCTGGCACGCAGTTCGGCAGCTATCGAGTCGATTCACTCGTCGGCCGCGGCGGCATGGGCGTGGTCTACCGCGCCACCGACCTGTCGCTCGAGCGCCCGGTCGCGCTCAAGCTGATCGCGCCTGAGCTGGCCGAGAACCAGCACTTCCGGGAGCGCTTCTTGCGGGAGCCGAGGCTGGCGGCGTCGCTCGATCATCCGAACGTGATCCCGATCTACGAGGCGGGCGAGCACGACGATCAGCTGTATCTCGTCATGCGTTTCGTCGAGGGCAGCGACCTGCGCACTGTCCTCGAGCGGGAGGGGAAGCTGTCGCCGGAGCGCACGCTCGCGATTCTCGGTCAGGTGGCCGGCGCCCTGGACGCGGCTCACAGGCGGGCGCTCGTCCACCGCGACGTCAAGCCCGCCAACGTGCTGCTCGACGAGGACGGCCACGTCTATCTGACCGACTTCGGCATCACCAAGCAGCTCGGGGGCGCGTCGACCGACACCGGGCGGATGGTCGGGACGCTCGACTATCTGGCGCCGGAGCAGATCCGCGGCGACCCGGTCGACGCCCGAACGGATTGCTACGCGCTTGCCTGCGTGCTCTACGAGTGCCTCGCCGGCAGGCCCCCGTTCCGGCGCGATACCGAGGCGGAGACGATGTGGGCGCACATGCAGGAGCAGCCGGCGCCGCTCCGCGGCCACCCGCGGCTCGGGCCCGTGCTCGACAAGGCGCTCGCCAAGGACAGGGAGAACCGCTACGCGAGCTGCGCCGAGCTGATCGACGAAGCCGCCGCCGCGCTCGGCCTCCAGAAGACCAGGGCCGTCGGCACGCTCATTCCCGCGGCACGCCGGCGCGCGCCCGCGATCCTGGCCGCCAGCGGGATCATCCTGGTCGCGGCCGTGGTCTTCGCGATCCTCGCGCTGACGGGCGCCGATGATGGACGCGACGAGCCGCTCGGCACCGGAGTGGCCGCACTCGACCCCGCGAACGGGAAGGTGGACGCCTTCGTCGACTCCCGGGAGGTCCCGGGCAACGTCGCCGTCGGCGAGGGCGCTGTCTGGATGCTGGAGAACGAGCGCGCTAGCGTCGCGCGCGTTGACCCTGAGACGAAGCGGGTCACAAGGCGGTTCGAGACCGATGGCGTGCCAAGCGAGCTTGCCGTCGGCGAAGGGGCGGTGTGGGTCGGGGAGGCCGGCGGCGAGGACGTCACGAACGCCACGGTGAGCGTCGCGCGCCTCGACCCCGACTCGGGCCGCGTAACCGGAACCGCACGGCTGCGTGGCGGCACCGGGGGGCTCCCTGTGGCGGGTGCGCCCCGCATCGCGGTTGGCGCGGGTGCCGTCTGGGCGGCCAACCCCGACGGGAGCATCTCGCGCATCGACCCGGACACCGGCCGGCTCGAGGCCACGATCGAGACGGACCTCGGGGCCTTCACGATTGCGGCGGGCAAGGAGGGAGTCTGGTTCGTGGGGAACGCGGATTCGGCCGCCGTCGGCAGGATCGATCCCCGGCGCAACCGCGTGGCGGAACGGATCCGCCTGGGGACCAACTCGCTTTACGGCGTGGCCGTCGGGGCCGGCTCCGTGTGGGCCGCGGCACGCGACCAGGGCGTCGTGTGGCGGATCGAGCCGGGTCCCGAGCCGGTCACGAGGACCATCGACGTCGGGGCGGGCGTGGGCTTCGTGTCCTTCGGCGAGGGGGCCGTCTGGGCCGCGAACTACGTCGACGGCGTCGTGTCGCGCATCGACCCGCGCTCCAACGCGGTCACTGCCAGAACTTCCGTCGGCTCCCCGCAGGCCATCGCGGCAGGCGCCGGAGCCGCGTGGGTCAGCGTCGCCGGCGGCGCGACCGAGGACTCGCTCGCGATCTCGTCGTGCAGCCGGGTGATCTCTGGGACCGAGACACCCGACGTGTTGATCGCATCGGACCTTCCGCTCCAAGGGCCTGACAGCGCCGCCCCGCGAGCGCTCGAGAGCGCCATTCGCTTCACGCTCGAGCGGCGCAACTTCACCGCGGGCGAGTTCAGCGTCGGCTACCAGGCCTGCGACGTATCCACCCCGCAGAGCGGCGGCTTCGAGTTCCGGAAGTGCGCGGCGAACGCCTCCGCGTACGCGCACGCGGACAAGCTCGTCGCCGTGCTCGGGCCGTGGTCGTCGTACTGCGGCCAGGTGGAGATTCCGATCCTGAACCGGGCGCCCGGCGGCCCGGTGCCCGTCGTCAGCTCGAGCGCGACGCACGACGGACTGACCCGCGGCGGTCCGGGCACAGGCCCGCCGGACGGTCTCAGGGGAGAGCCGGAGGTGTACTACCCGACAGGCGTCCGCAACTTCTTCCGCGTGGTCCCGCGCGAGGCCATGCAGGGAGTCGCCAGTGCAATCTTCGCGGAGCAGCGGAGCCTGCGACGGGTCTTCATCGTCGCCGAGCGCGCATCGATCTGGAAGCAGATCCACGCCGATTCGTTCCGGCGCGCGGCGTCCCAGCTCGGGCTGCAGGTCGTCGGCTACGCGGGCTTCGATCCGGAGGCGGCTGACTTTGACCGGCTGGCGTCGAGGGTGGCGAACGCGGATCCCGATGGCGTGTACCTGGCCGGGATAGTGTGGGACGGCGCTGACCGAGTGCTGAGGGCTCTGCGAAACCGGTTGGGCTCGCGCCTGCCGATCATGGCCACGGACGCATTCATCCCGATCGCCGACATGCTCGAAAAGGTCGGGCCGGCGGCGCGCGGGCTGTACGTGTCCGCCGTCGACGTCCCGCCCGCCGCGCGCGACATGACCCCCGCCGCCGAGCGCTTCGCGCGCGACTTCGGGGCCCTCGCGGCACCGGATCCCTTCGTGCTGCCCGCGGCGCAGGCCGCCGACACGGTGATGGATGCGATCTCGCGCTCCGATGGCACACGCTCGTCCGTGCTTCGGGAGCTTCGGGCCAGCCGTGTCGAGGACGGCCTCCTCGGAGACTTCCGCTTCAACCGCGGTGACATCACACCGGTTCAACTCCCGATCTTCCGGGTGACGGGGAGAACTCCGCCGGGCGAGCAGGTCTTCGAGACCTTCGACGGCGCCGTCGTCGAGGATGTCATCGAGGTGCCGGCGAAACTGGCCGGCTGACGCGCTAGCGGCGCCGGGCGCGAAGCCCGTTCCGCCGCAGCTTCTTCATCGTGTCCACATCGACCTTGTCGGGGGCGTGACCGCTGGTACCGGGGCCTTCGAAGAGGGCGGGCAGCCGCTCGAAGCGCGGCTCTGACAGGAACGCGGCGCAGCCGGTCTTTCCGAGCTCGCCCTGGCCCGGGATCGCGTGGCGGTCGCGGTTCGAGCCGAGTGGCACCTGCGAGTCGTTCACGTGCAGGCACTTCAGCCGCCGGATGCCCACGATCTTCTTGAACTCGTCGACCACGCCGGTGAGCTTCTCCGCCGTCGAGATGTCGAAGCCGGACGCGTACATGTGGCAGGAGTCCAGGCATACGCCGATCCGCTTGTGGCCGCCGGCCAGGTCGATCAGCTCGCGCAGCTCCTCGAACGAGCGGCCGATGGTGTTGCCGGCGCCGGCGGTGTTCTCGAGCAGCAGCGGCACCCGCTCGGACTCGCCCAGCGCGTGCTTCACCATCTCGCCCACGCGCGGCAGCGCCTCGTCGAGCGGCTCGCCGACGGTCGAGCCGGGGTGGAGGACCACTCCGTCCGCCTTGATCTCGTCGCCCATCCGCAGCGCGTGGATCAGCGAGTCGGCGGACTTCTTCCGCATCTCCTTGTCCTTCGTGGCCGGGTTGATCAGGTAGACCGCGTGGATCGTCACCGACCTGACCGGCGACGACTCCCGGTGCGAGAGGAACTCGGCCACGTCGTCGGGCTTCCAGCGCGTCGGGCGCCACTGCCTCGGCGACTGGTTGAACACCTGCATCGCCTCGCAGCCGCGCTCCACGGCGCGCCCGTGCGCCTGCACGAGGCCGCCCGCCGTCGAAACGTGAGCCCCCACCAGCATGGAGGCGGCAAATCTAGAAGACTCGATCGTGGTGACGACGGACTCGCAGCCAGCCAACCCGCGGCTGGCCATCCTGCTCGCGATGGCGATGTTCGTGTTCGTCATCGACACCTCGCTGATGAACGTCTCGATCTCGGCGGTCGTGCGCGACCTCGACACCACCGTCAGCGGAGTGCAGGCCGCGGTGGCGATCGAGGCGCTCGTGTCCGCCGCCTTCATCCTGATCGGCAGCAAGGTGGGCGACCTATTCGGCCGCAAGCGTGCCTACATGGCCGGCCTGGCTCTCTATGCGCTCGGCGCGCTCGCCATGGTCGTCGGCCAGGGGCTCGCCGCGATCATCGTGTTCTGGGCCGTGATCGGAGGGCTGGGCGCATCGCTCTACCTGCCGGCGATGCAGTCGCTGATCCACGGGAACTTCGAGGGGAAGGCGCAGGCGAAGGCCTACGCGCTGGTAGGCGCATCGGCCGCGATCGCCGCCGCGATCGGGCCGCTGCTCGGAGGCTTCCTCACGACGCTCTTGTCGTGGCGCGTGGGCTTCATGCTCGAGGCCGCGATCATCGCCGTCGTGCTGGTTGGGAGCCGGCGGCTCGTGCGCGACGTGCCCTACACGGGTGACCGCTCCGTGGACGGCGTGGGCGCGGTCCTGTCCGTCGTCGGGATGGGCGGCGTGGTGCTCGGCGTGCTCGTCTGGCAGGAGGGCGGCGAGTCGGTGGCTGCCTTGATCGCCCTCGGCCTGGCGGCTCTGGGCGGCTTGTTCTACTGGCTCAGGAAGCGCAAGCGCGAGGCGAAGCCCGCTCTGCTCGATCCGTCGCTGTTCTCCTCGAAGCTGTTCAGCTTCGGCATCGCCCAGGGCATCCTCCAGCAGATCGCACTGGGTGGAATGCTGATCGCGCTCCCGATCTACCTACAGCTCGTGCTGGGCTACAACGCGCTCGAAGCGGGCCTGTCGCTCGCCCCGCTCTCGCTCACGATGTTCGGTGTGGCGCTGCTCGCGGGGCGGAGGGCCGGGCGGCGGCGCCCGGCGGCCCTCATCCGGGCCGGGTTCCTGCTGCTCTCCGCGGCGACGCTGATCCTGATCCCGCTGGTGCCGAGGGCGGACAGCGGCTGGTCGCTCGCCCTCCCGCTGGTGATCGCCGGGGCGGGCCTCGGGCTGCTGGTGTCCCAGCTGAACAACTACACGCTGGCGCCCGTTTCGGAGGACCGGGTGGGCGAGGCCGCCGGCGTGAACTCTGCGACCGGCTCCTTCGGCCTGTCGTTTGGCCTCGCCTTCGCGGGAGCGATCATGCTTGCCACGCTGTCGATCGCCTTCACCGAGAAGTCGGACTCGAGCAACGTCCTGCCGGTAACGGACAAGCAGCGCGTCGCGGAGGTTCTGGAAGACGATGCGCAGGTGATGAGCGATGCGCAGCTGAGCGAGCTGCTGGCCGACCAGCCCGACGAG
>DASSVP010000044.1:0-10269 GCA_035705985.1 Thermoleophilaceae bacterium | reverse complement strand
GCTCTACGGCGACGACATGTGGGAGCTGTGGGGCGAGGTGGCTCCGGTGCCCGAGGAGCGGATCACGGCGCTGAGCGGCGGCGAGACCGTGGAGGGCTTCCGTGTGGCGTACACGCCCGGCCACGCGAGCCACCACGTCTCCTATCTGCACGAGGACTCCGGCGACGCGTACGTGGGCGACGTGGCCGGGGTTCGCGTCCCGCCCTACGACTGGGTCGTGGCGCCCACGCCGCCGCCGGAGATCGACGTGGAGACCTGGATGGACTCGATCCACGCGATCACCGAGTGGAATCCCCAGAGCCTCGGCCTGACGCACTTCGGCCAGGTCACCAGCGTGATGGACCACCTGCACCGCCTCCGCACCGCGCTGGTGAACCAGGCCGAGCGAGCGCGCATGAAGGACGAGGAGACCTTCATCGCCCGCATGGAGGAGGAGCTCCTCGACGCCAGCGACCCCGCCACGGTGGAGGCCTTCGAGCAGGCGGCGCCGCCGAACCAGCTCTACATGGGGCTCGAGCGCTACTGGCGCAAGAAGGCGGAATGACCGTCGGCGAGACCGTCGAGCTCCCGCGGACGGGCGGGCCGGGGAGCGGCCTCGGCGACAACTGGCGCGTGATCGTCCTGAACGACGACCACAACACGTTCGAGGGCGTGGCGTTCGCGCTGTCCTCCACGCTGCCGGGCGTGACCTACGACGACGGCATGGCGATGGCGAACACGATCCACAACAAGGGCCGGGCGATCGTCTGGGCGGGCGCGCGCGAGCCGGCGGAGCTCTACTGGGAGCAGCTGAGCGGCGCGGGTCTCACGATGGCCCCGCTGGAGCAGGGCTGACGTGGAGCAGGGCTGACGTCAGCCCTGCTCCAGCAGCCGCTCGACCAGCTTCCGCGCACGCTTCGCCTCGCCGCGCGGCACGTCGACCTCCCAGGCCGAGCCGTCCTGCCAGGCGACGCGCAGCGGGGCGGTCAGCTTGCCGTTGCCCAGCTCCACGCCGGCGACCGCCGATCGCGGCGCCCGTCCGGCGAGGCCGGTGGCCACCGGCTTCACCATTCCGCGGCGGCCGTTCAGGAGCACGATCTCGTCGGCGGTGAGCGCGAGCATGCCGACGGACGTGTTGCCGGGCTCGAGCGGCGCGGGGGCGTGGTGCCGTTCTGCCGCCATGTCGGAGGCCGCGCGCCAGGCCGAGCCGCCGACCTCGCCGGCCACGGCGCTTCTCACGATCCCCGTCGCGGCGCCCTTCGGCATTACCAGGCAGTAGCCGACGATCGGCTGGTCGATGTGCTTCTCAGCGTTCTTCACGGTGCATACCTCCGGCTTGGGTGGACGAGGGGCAATGCTCTCGATCCGACCGGGGAGCCGCGCGCCGGATGCCCGCCAGATTCGCGTCGGTTTTCCGCCGGTAGCCGGCGCTAGCCGGCTACTGCGCCGCCGAATTGACCGCCTCGCCCGCGCCGACCACTTCCCAGTAGGTCGGGAGGATCGGCACCTGGTAGGTCCCGGCCAGCTCGATGCGGTATTCGGCCATCCGCTCCGAGTACCAGTAGCGCTCCCAATGCTCCTTCGAGGGGAACAGGGCGGTCTGGATGAAGTCGAGCCTGCCGTCGAGCGCGCGGCAGAACGACCACTGGGTGGCGCCGTAGTCGAGCGCCGCCTCGGCCGCCGGCAGCCAGCCCTCGGCGAACTTGTCGCCCCGGAACGGGTTGATCGGAAAGCGGATCTCCACCTGGATCATGCGCCCACCTCCGCGCGGATCGCGCCGGGCCCGTCGGCCGTCTTGCCCTGACCCTCGTCGCCCGCGCCCACGAGGATCGAGATCTTGCCGAGGTGCTTGTTCTCGAGCATCAGCTGGTGCGCCTCCGGGACGCCCTCGAAGCCGAGCGTACGCCACAGCACCGGCCGGATCTGGCCGGCGTCGATCAGCTGGTTGGCCTTGTTGCACTCGTATGCGTTGGCGAAGTGAGAGCCGATGATCTGCTTCTGGCGCATCCAGAGGTAGCGCACGTCGAAGTCCAGGTTGTAGCCGGTCGTGCCGGCGCAGATCACGACCTTGCCGAACGGCTTGACCGTGAACACCGAGGTCGGGAAGGTGGCCTTCCCGACGTGCTCGAAGACGATGTCGGGCGCGTCGCCGAGGATCCCCTTCACGCGCTTGGAGAACTCGCGCGAGACCTTCTCGCGCGCCTTCTCCTCCTCGGGAGTCTCGCCGCCCTTGCGCATCATCCCGGCGAACTCCGCGCGGTCGATGAAGTCGACGGCGCCGAGCTGCTTCACCAGCTCGCCCTTTTCGGGGCTCGACACCACGCCGACGGCGTGCGCCCCCGCCATCGCGCAGAGCTGCGTCGCGAACACGCCGAGGCCGCCCGCTGCGCCCCAGATCAGCACGCGGTCGCCCGCCTGGAGGTCGCACTGCGTCAGCAGCATGCGGTACGCCGTGAAGTAGACGAGCCCATAGGAGGAGGCCTCGTCCCATGTGAGCGCCGCGGGCTTCGGCAGCAGCTGCTGCGCCTGGACCTTGGTGAACTGCGCGAACGAGCCCCAGGTGGTCTCATAGCCCCAGATCATCTGGCTGGGGGCCGCGAGCGGGTCGAGACCGTGGACCTCGGGGTCCTCGTAGGAGGCCATGTTGCAGTGGATGACCACCTCGTCGCCCGGCTTCCAGCGCGTGACGCCCTCGCCTACCTTCCAGACGACGCCGGACGCGTCCGAGCCGCCGATGTGGTGGCCGTACTCGGGGTGGTCGCCGTAGCGCCAAACTCCGACCGGCTTGCCGAGCGCCGCCCAGACGTTGTTGTAGTTCACGCCGGCGGCCATCACGCGCACGATCACCTCGAACGCGCCCGGCTCGGGCACCTCGATCTCCTCGAGCTGGAAGGCGTCCTTCGGCTCGCCCTCGCGCTCCTCACGGATGACCCAGGCCGCCATCGTGGCCGGGAGCTCGCCCGGCTCGACGTCGATCTCCGAGATCTTCTCGACATCCACCGCCATAGGGGGCGGCAGATTACCGTGCGGCCGGAACCGTCTCGGCAGTCGCGGTCGCCTCGGGGTGCTTGGCCGGATGCAATCCGTCCGCCGCGGGCACGCCCGCGGTCTCCGGCACGGCGGGCCGCTCCGCAGGCCTGTCGCCGATCAGCCGGAACGCGATCACGACGCCGGCCGCCGCCACGCCGGCGGACAGCCACATGCCGCTCGCCAGCGCGTGAATGAAGGCGTTGTGCGCGGCCTCCGCGGCGGCGGGCGGCATCCCGGCGCCGTCGGACGCGGTGCCGAGGCTCTCCACGAGCCGCTCCTGCTGCGCCGCGCCGATCCCGGTCCCTGCGAGCGCGTCCGCGATGTCGTTGCGCGCGATGTGCTGGAACAGGGCGCCGAGCGCGGCCACGCCGAAGGTGCCGCCGACCATCCGGCTCATCGAGAGGATCCCGGAGGCCACCCCGGCCTTCTGCGGCGCGACGGCGTTCATCGCCGCGGTGGACATCGGCGACATGACGAGCGCCATGCCTATGCCCATGATCACGAAGGCGGGGAGCAGCAGGCCGTAGCCGGTGTCCACGTCGATGCGTGTCTGGAGGAACAGCGCGATCGTCGTGAGCGTGAGCCCGGCGACCATCGGCGGCCGTGGCCCGATGCGGTCGGCCAGCCGCCCCGCGAACGGCGCGATCAGCACGATCATCAGGGTGGAGGGGAGGAAGCGCACGCCCGCCTCGATCGCCGAGTAGCCGAGGATGTTCTGCATGTAGAGCGCTGTGAAGAAGAACATCGCGAGCATCGCGAACGAGACGATGAAGCCGACCGCGTTCGAGCCGAGAAACGTCTTCGAGCGGAACAGCGAGAAGTCGACCATCGGCTCGCGCACCTTGTGCTCGATCACGAAGAACGCGAGGAGGCCCACGGTCGCAGTGGCCAGCAGGCCGATCACCTGCGGCGAGCCCCAGCCCCAGGCGTTGCCCTCGATCAGGGCCAGCACCAGCGCCGTGAGGCCGGCGGAGATCGTGAAGATGCCCGGCCAGTCGATCGTGTGGCGGGTGCTCTCGTCGCGCGACTCGTGCGCCGCGAACAGAGTCACGGCCACCGCGCCGACGGCCACAGGCAGGTTCAGGAAGAAGATCGCGCGCCAGGAGACGTACTCGGTGAGCGCGCCGCCCACCACAGGGCCGATCGCGAGGGCGAGCGCCGAGACGCCGGCCCAGGTGCCGATCGCCTTGCCGCGCTCCTCGGGCGGGAAGGTCACCGTGATGATCGAGAGGGTGGCCGGCATCATGAACGCCGCGCCGATGCCCTGGAGAGCGCGGCCGGCGACGAGCCAGCCCTGGTCGGGCGCGAGGCCGATCGCGGCGCTGGAGAGGGCGAAGACGACCACGCCGAAGAGGAAGATCCTGCGGCGGCCGAGGATGTCGCCGAGGCGGCCGCCCGTCACGAGCAGGACGGCGAAGGTCAGCGTGTAGATGTTGACCGTCCACTCGAGGCCGGAGAGCGAGGCGCCGAGGTCCTCCTGGATGGAGGGCAGGGCGACGTTCACGACCGTGTTGTCGAGCATGATCATGAAGAGCGCGAAGCACATGGCCGCGAGCGTCCACCAGCGCCGGTTGCCCTCGTTGAGGCGGATGCGGTCGGTCATCGGCCGAGCCTCTCGGCGATCGGGTTGACGGCCGCGGCGAGCGCCTCGCGCTCGTCCGGCTCGAGCGTGTCCACGAAGCGCTCCACGCCCGCGAGCCGCACGGCGATCAACCGCTCGTAGGTCGCCCGCCCGCGGGCCGTGACGCTCACGAGCTTCGAGCGGCGATCGGCCTGGTCCTCGGCGCGCTTCAGCTCGCCGCGCTTCACGAGTCCGTCGACCGCGCGGCTCACGGCGGGGAGGGAGAGGCCGATCTGCTCGCTGAGCGCGGTGAGCGGCAGCGGCTCGCCGGCGTCCGACAAGAGCCCGATGCACCTGACCTGGGTGAACGAGATGCCGGCGTCCTCCAGCCCGGCGAAGAACTCGCGGCTGGTCGAGCGGAGGAGGTGCTTCATGACGAGTCCCAACGACTGGCCCACGCTCTGTTCAATTGCTTGCACGCAAGCAAGTAAAGCAGACGGGCGGGCGGTGGCTTCGGCGGCCGGCAGGTGGTGCTCGGCAGCCGGGGCGGGCTCGGATACGTCTGGGTCCGGGGCACACGGACCGCGCACGTGATCGACCTGGCGGACGGCCGCACGCTCAACGCGATTCGCACCCGGGCAGCGCGTGCCGTTCCTACCGTCGCCCGACGCGTAGGATCCGCGCGCATGCGCGCCACCCTGTTCGGGCTGCCGGCCTCGCACCCCACGCTCGCGGCGGAGCTGATGCTCCGTCACAAGGGGATCGACTACCGCCGGATCGACTTCTTCCCGGCTGTGCACCGCGGGGTGCTCAGGGCGCTCGGCTTCTCCGGCATCACGGTGCCGGCGGTGAGGATCGACGGCGCGAAGCTGCAGGGCACGGGGCGGATCGCGCTGGCGCTCGACGCGCTCGTCCCCGAGCCGCCGCTGTTCCCGGCGGACCCGGAGCGACGCCGCGCGGTCGAGGAGGCCGAGGCGTGGGGCGACGAGGTGCTGCAGCCGGTCCCGCGCCGGGTCGTCTGGAACGCGCTGAAGCACGACCGCTCTGAGCTCGCCACCTACCTCGAGGGCGCGAAGACCGGCGTGCCGACCGGGATCGCCGCGCGCACGGCGCCGCCGGTCGCCGCGCTCGCCCGCCGCCTCAACCACGCGACCGACGAGAACGTACGCCGTGACCTCGCGGCGCTGCCGGGCATGATCGACCGGGTCGACGAGCTGATCGAGGCGGGCGTGATCGGCGGCGCGGAGCGGAACGCCGCCGACTTCCAGATCGCGACCAGCATCAGCCTCCTGCTCACGATGGACGACGTGCGGCCGATGATCGAGGGCCGCCCCGCGGAGCGCCTCGCGCGCGAGGTCGTGCCGCACCAGCCGGGCCACACGCCCAGCGTCCACGCAACCTGACGCCCGTTCCGTCGGGGGCTCGGCGTACGCTCGTCAGTCCCCATGGAAGCAGCCACTCCACTCAGGCAGCCCCACGTACGAGTCCTCGGCGACCGCGTCGCGGTCGACGGGCTCGTAATCGAGGACGAGTGCGCCGTCCGGCTCGTCCGTGAGCGCGAGCAGAACGGCGACGACCCGGTCAAGACCGTGCTCGACGCGGTCGAGATCGGCGCCCGCGTGCTGGACCGCGAGCAGGCCGGCGCGAACGCCGAGTTCGTGAAGGCGGAGTTCGAGAAGGCGGCCACCGAGCTCAACTCCCAGTTCACCGATCGCGCCCGCGAGGTCGCCGAGTTCTTCAACACGCGGGTGGACCAGGTGTTCGGCCCGGAGAACGGGCACCTTCAGCGCGAGCTGGAGAAGCTCTTCTCCGACGGCAGCGCGACCTCCGTGCAGAACCGCGTGCGCGAGCTGGTGCAGGAGACCATGGCACGCTCGCGCGAGGACCTCATCAAGCAGTTCTCCACGGCGGACGGCGCGAACCCGCTCGCCGACTTCAAGGCCGGCACCATTCGCGTGCTCAAGGCCGCCGAGGAGCGCCAGCACGAGACGCAGCAGCAGATGCTGCGGCAGATGGCCGAGCTGGAGAAGCAGCTCCAGGCGCTTCGGCTCGAGAAGGAGAAGCTCGAGGAGGTCGAGGCGGAGCGCGAGCGCGGCAGCGCCAAGGGCCGCACGTTCGAGGAGTCGGTCGCGGACGCCATCGACGCCATCGCGCTCGCTCAGGGCGACGTGGCCGACGCCGTCGGCGACTTCAAGGAGGCCACCGGCAAGGTCGGTGACGTGGTCGTTGCGATCGACGCCTGCAACGGCCCCGCGCGCGGGCGGGTCGTCTTCGAGGCGAAGGACCGGAAGAGCCTGTCCGGCGCGAAGGCGCTGAAGGAGCTCGACGAGGCGATCGCCGAGCGCAGCGCGGACTTCGCGGTGATGGTGGTGCCCGGCGACGATCGCATGCCGGCGAAGATGGAGCCGCTCCGCGAGTACAACGGCGACAAGCTCCTTGTGGCCTTCGATCCCGACGCCGGTCCGCTGCCGCTGGAGGTGGCCTACCGGCTCGCTCGCGCACGAGTGCTGATGAAGCGCTCGGACGCCGAGGGCATCGACACCGCCGCGGTGACCGCCATCGCGGAGCGCGCACTCGCCGCGCTGTCGGAGGAGCGGAAGGTCAAGCAGCAGCTGACGGGCGCGAAGACGAGCATCGACAAGGCGTACGAGCACGTGGACTCGATGACCGCGCGCGTGCGCGGCCTGCTCCAGGAGATCGACGCCCTCGTCCGTCCGGCCGACGAGGACCAAGCGGCGCCCGACGACCAGTTGGAGCTCTAGGGCAGCAGCAGCTCGTTGTTCGAGTTCCTGCGCTTGCGGCCGATCTCGAGTACGGCCGGGCGGATCTCGCGGGGCACGGCCTTCTCGGAGCCGGCCTTGACCTCGTAGCTGCCGGGGCTGAGCGTCTTCTGGATCGTGGCCGTCGCGCCCGGCTGGACCGCGCCGCTGCGCTCGACGATGGACTCGCCCTCGAGCGTGACGCTGCGGGGGCTGTCGGTCTGGTTCGAGATCGTGATCTCCACCGGCCCGGCGCCCAGCTTCGACGGCGACACGGTGACCTCGTCGTCCTGGATCACGCCGGTGAGCGCGACGCGCACCGGTGCCCGTGCCTGGTTCTCGAAGTCCTCATCGCCGCAGCCGCCGAAGAACGCGGCAGCGATCGCCAGACCGGCGCATGCGGTGGCCCTCATCCCCACACCTGGAACTTAACCGAACCAGACCGATTTACGCGCCAGTACCAGGTCCTCCAGCTCCTCCTGGATCCGCAGCCGGATGCGCTCCGAGAGGCGCCCCACGAGCGCGATGTCGTCGGCGTCCTCCGGGCCGTAATCGGACATGTCGATCGGCTCGAGGAAGCGGATGCGGAACTTCGCCGGGAGGTACATCGCCGCCGCCGCGAGGCCGAAGTGCGGGAAGGCGTGGTTGATCGGGAAGTAGATCAGCCCGGTGAGCCGCTCGAGCAGCGGCACGTGCGCGAAGATCGGCATCGCCTCCTCGGCACCCATCACCGCGGTCGGCACGATCGGCACGCCGGCGCGTATCGCGGTGCGCACGAAGCCGCCCCGGCCGAAGCGGCGCAGCCGGTAGCGCTGCCAGTAGAGCTTGCGGCTGGCCTTCTGCCCCTCCGGGAAGACGAGCACGAGCTTGCCCTCATCGCCGAGCAGCCGCTGCGCGTTGTCGGGATGCGCGCCGACGAGCCCGATCTTGTTGGCGAGCATCCCGACGCCCGGATAGCCCTTGAACCAGTTCTCGCCGAGCATGTACAGCGGCCGCGGGCTCGGGTGCTCGTGGTGGATCGCCTGCATGATCATCGGCGCGTCCGGCGGGAGCGCGCCGGAGTGGTTCGAGACGATCAGCCCGCCGCCGCTCGACGGCACGTTCTCGACGCCCTCCACCTCGACCCGGAACCAGTGCCGGTAGTAGAAGTCGAGCAGCGGCGCGACGAGGTCGAAGATGCGCTGCGAGCGGCCCCAGTCGTCGACCTCGCGGCCGGGCTCGGCGGACGGCACGAGCTCCCGCAGCTCCCGCAGGTCGACCGGCGACGGTGGCTCCGCGGGTGCCGGAAGATCCAGCACGTTGGCCTGGGGGTCGTATCCCAGCAGCGGACTGTCGCGAGAAAGGCCGCTGCGGCTGGTGGGTCGGCGGCGTTCGGCTATGCCGAGAAGGGTAGAGCGACGACCTCGGCCGTCGCCTCGCCGACCGTAACCGTGGCGCCGGGCTCCGCCTCGCGCCGCACGAGCGCGAGCGCGATCGGGCCGAGCCTGGGGGAGACGCACGTGGAGCCGACTCGCCCGACGACCTTGCCGCCGAGGAGGATCTCGGCGCCGCGCTCCGCGGGCTCGGACAGTCGCAGGCCGCGGAGGTGGCGGTTCGGCTTGCCCTTGTAGTGAAGGCGCGCGACGGTCTCCTGTCCGACATAGCACCCCTTGGTGAAGCTCACTGCGCGCTCGTTGATGCCGGCCTCCTGGGGCATCGTCTCGGCATCCATGTCGTAGCCGAGCCGCGGGCGGCCCGCCTCGATGCGGACGCACTCGGCGGCCTCGTCGGAGACCGGCTCGACCCCGAGCTGCATACCGCGCTCGCCGACAACGTCCGCGCCGAGCAGCGTGGTGATGTAGATGCCGTGCTTGCCGGTGACGAAAGCGTTCTCCTCGTCCGGCGGCGCTGCGTCGAGCCGCTCCCGCGAGGCCGGACCCAGCAGCGAAAGCAGGGAGCGCGACTCGGTCACATCCTCGTACTGAACGTCACGCCCGAGCGACTTCGTGCGCAGCATGTGCTCGAGCACGGCGTGCCCGATCGCCTCGGTATCGAGCCAGAACCAGTCGTCGCCGCGAAGGATCCGGAGGTCGGTGCGGAGCTTGCCCTTGTGCGACAGGACGGTGGCGTAGCACCCGCTGCCCGGCTCGAGCGCCTCCACGTCGTTCGAGACCTGGCCCTGGAGGAAGTCCGCCGCCTCGCCACCTCGCACGAGGAACTTCGCGCGGTCGGACCGGTCCACCAGGCCGACCCCCTCGGTGACGAGCTCGTAGTCGCTTGTGGCGATCACGCTTGTAGTGTACTTTTAGGCACGGCTAAACATGAAGATTGGGCAAGACAAACTTTCACGGAGGCGGCTGCTGGGCGGCGCTGCCGCCGCCGGAGCGGCGCTCCCGGTGCTGCACGAGGTGGTGCCGCACCAGCGGCTTCACGGCGGTGTGGACGCGGCGTCCGCGCAGGGCCACGGGCACGCCGGCGCCACGAGGGGTGGCGCGGCGGCGCATCCCGCTCATGCGGGTGTGGTCGGCACCGTGGACCCGCGCGTCAACGGCTTCGACCCGCAGGAGCTGCTGCGCGACTTCGACGAGGGCCGCATGGTGAACGGCGTGCGGCAGTGGGAGATCGTGGCAGAGGAGAAGGAGATCGAGGTGGCCCCGGGCGTCAAGTACGCGGCCTGGGCGTACAACGGCCGGGTGCCCGGCCCCACGCTCCGCGCCCGCGAGGGCGAGCGCCTCCGCATCCACTTCACGAACGGCTCCACGCACCCGCACACAATCCACTTCCACGGGATCCACACCGCGCCGATGGACGGGATCCCGGGCGAGGGCGCCGGCGATGTCGGGCCAGGGAAGTCCACGATCTACGAGTTCGACGCCACCCCGTTCGGCCTGCACCTCTACCACTGCCACACGATGCCGCTCGCCGAGCACATCGCGAAGGGCCTGTACGGCGCGTTCGTGA
>DASSVP010000043.1:0-2121 GCA_035705985.1 Thermoleophilaceae bacterium | reverse complement strand
GGCCGTGCTCGACCAGCTCGAGGCGAGCCAGATGCCGTTCTCCGAGACCGGCACCAAGGAGCTGCTCAACCGCGTCATGGCCGCCGAGGGCCTCGAGCTCACCCGTGCGGTCCAGGACGCGGCGCGCGCGGACCACATCGTCCTGACGCTCCACACGCCGTCGCACGTCCACATCGAGATCGACATCTCCCACGTGCGCGGCGTGATCGACGACCTCCTCCCCGTCCTGCGCGAGGGCCACTCGCTGATCCTGCGCTCGACCGTCGCGCCCGGGACGACCGAGTGGGTGGCCGGCTACATCGAGCAGCGCCGCGGCTTCCGCGTTGGCGAGGACCTGTTCGTCTCGCACGTGCCGGAGCGGATTGCCGAGAACCACTTCCTCGAGGAGATCGCGACGCTGCCGTGCATCGTCGGCGGCGTCGGCGAGCTGTCGGGGCCGAAGGCGGCCGAGCTGTTCGACGTGTTCGGCACTGAGATCGTGCAGACGTCGCCGGTGCAGGCGGAGCTGGCGAAGATCTGGACCAACATCCTCCGCTACACGCAGTTCGCGCTGCCGAACCTGCTGATGATGGAGTGCGAGCAGTACGGCGCGAACGTCTTCGACGTGATCGAGCTGATCAACCACGACTATCCGCGCGGCGGCATCGCGCCGCCGGGGCTGACGGCGGGCGCGTGCCTCCGCAAGGACTTCACCTTCTCCGAGGAGCGCTCGAGCGCGCCGGGAATGCTGCTCGCGGTCTCGCGAGTCCACGAGACCGTTCCGCTCTTCATCGTCAAGGGCCTCAAGTCTCGGCTCGGCGGCTCGCTGCGCGATCTCAAGGTCGCGGTGCTCGGGCTCACGTTCAAGCGCGACTCGGACGACGTGCGCGACTCGCTCTCCTACAAGCTCGTGCGCATGCTCGAGCGCGAGCTGGCGCATGTGGCGCGGCACGACCCGCACGTGCCGGGCGACTCGGAGTCGCTCGACTCGGTGCTCGACGGGGCGGACGCGGTCGTGATCGCGACGAACCACTCCGCCTTCGAGGGGCTCCTGGAGCGCCTGCCCGAGGGCACGCTGCTCGTGGATCCGTGGAACGTGACGGGCGCGGGGTCCGTCTTCGACGTCGTGCACGAGCGCGTCGTCGCGGAGTGACGCGCGTCCTCGTAACCGGCGGCGCCGGCACGATCGGCTCCGCGGTCGTCAGGCGCCTACTGCGCGACGGCGACTGGGAGGTGCGCGTCTCTGACCAGCGCGAGCTGCCGGCGTGGATGGCCGACGCCTGCTCCGTCCACCGCGGCGACCTGCGCGACGCGGGCGAGGCGGCGGCCGCCGTCGGCGACTCCACGCACGTGATCCACCTCGCCGCGATCGTGGGCGGCATCGCGAACTTCCACAAGCTGCCGCACACGCTGCTCGAGGTGAACAACGGGCTCTACAACGGCGTGTTCCGCGCTGCCCTGAACGCGCGCGTGGAGCGGCTCCTGTACGTGTCGTCGTCGATGGTGTTCGAGAACGCCACCGAGTTCCCGACCGCCGAGGAGCACGTGCGCTCCTGCCCGGCGCCGTGGTCCGCCTACGGGTTCTCGAAGCTGGCGGGCGAGGTCTACTGCCGCGCCCTGCACGACGAGCACGGCCTGCCCTACACGATCTGCCGCCCCTTCAACGCGTACGGGCCGGGCGAGCTGCCCGACCCCGAGCCGGGCATCGCGCACGCGGTCCCGGACCTGATCCGCAAGGTGCTGTCGGGGCAGCGGCCGCTCGAGATCTTCGGGTCGGGCCGGCAGACGCGTACCCTCACGCACGTGAACGACATCGCGGACGGCATAGTGACCGCTCTCAGCCACCCGGCCGCGGAGGGCGAGGACTTCAATATCTCCGCATCCGACGAGCGGACTGTGGCCGAGATCGCGGAGCTCATCTGGACGGCGTGCGGGCGCGACCCGGCCGACTTCGAGCTTCGCCACCTTCCGACCTTCGCGGTCGACGTGCAGCGGCGCTGGCCATCGGTCGAGAAGGCGCGCGCGCTCATCGGGTGGGAGGCGCAGATCGATCTCGAGACCGGAATCGCGGACACGGTCTCCTGGCTGCGCGAACAGGAAGGCGTGGCCCGCTGATGGCCGCGCGGCGCGCGCTGATCACGG
>DASSVP010000042.1:0-2048 GCA_035705985.1 Thermoleophilaceae bacterium | reverse complement strand
CGACGAGGCCGAGGGCGCGTTCGTGATCACCCCGATCGAGGCCGGCGGCGCGCGGCACTCGTTCACCCACGAGCTGATCCGCCAGACGTTCCTCGCGGGCGCGTCCTCGGTGAAGCGGCAGATGCTCCATGCCCGAACGGCCGAGGCGATCGAGATCGCGCACGCGGACGACCTCGAAGAGCGCGCCGCCGATCTCGTGTACCACCTCTCGCGATCGGGTCCGGGCGCCAGCCGCTCGCGCCTGGTGCGGTACCTGCGGATCGCCGGCGAGCAGGCGGCCCGCGCGTCGGCCTTCGACGACGCCGTGGGGCACTTCGAGCAGGCGCTGGTCCTGCTGGGGGACGAGGAGCGCGCCGAGCGAGCCGAGCTGCTGGAGCGGCTCGCGCTCGCGCTCCGGAGCGCGGGCCGCTGGGAGGACGCGGTCCGCGTGATGGACCAGGCGATGGACCTCTTCGAGGCGCTCGGCCGGACCGACGCGATCGGCCGGCTGGGATGGACGATGGTCTACCACCTGGCGTGGTCGGCGAAGTTCGAGGAGGCCGTGGCGTTGGCGCAGCGGGCCCTGCGCGCCCTGGGCGAGGCGCCGAACCCGGACCGGGGTCGCCTGGTCGCCGCGGCCGCCTGGGCGATCAGCCTCTCCGGCGACCATGCCACCTCGACCGGCACGTTCGCGCAGGCCCGCGAGTTGGTGGAGGTGCTCGGGGACGAGCGCGCGCTGGCGGACGTCCTGCACATGGAGACGATCCACCACATGTCCTTCGCCGAGTTCCCGCAGGGGATCGAGGCCGGGCTGCGCGCCGCGAAGGTCTTCGAGGCCGAGGGACAGCTCTGGGACCTGGCCAGCGTCCTCTCGTTCGTCGGCTACGAGGCCGGCACGATCCCGCGGGTCGACGTGGCGAACGAGCACGTGTCGCGAGCGGCACCGCTGGCCGAGCGCCTGGGGCACCTGGGTGCCGAGTTCATGACGCTGGCGGCGCGGATGCGCCTCGAAGGGGTGATGCCGGGCGACCTCGGCACCGTCGAGGAGCTGGGGCTGCGGATGATCGAGGTCTGCGAGCGCGGCGGCCTGCCGTGGCTGTACGTCGGCCACATGCACGTGGGCCTGGCGGCGCACTGGCGCGGCGACCGCGAGGAGGCCGAGCGGCGACTGCGGCTCGCCGCCCAGCTCGAGCCGCCGGCGGCGTTCGCCGGGCAGAGCGCGTCGCTGCTGGCGATGCACCTCGCCTACGCCGGGCGGCACGAGGACGCGGCGGCCGTCGTCGAGGAGATGCGGCCGATGTTCCCGATCGAGGGCCGCGTGAACACGTTGGGCTCCTGGAACCTGGCGTTCGGATGCCTCGAGGCTTTGTTCGTCGCTGAGCGTCGCGAGGAGGCCGCCGCCCTCGAGCCGCTCGTCCTCGACGCGCTCGAGCACCGCGGGGAGTGGATCACGTTCGACTGCCGCTTGACGCGGACGCGCGCCGCGATCGCCGCGCACGCCGCCGGGCGGCTCGACGAGGCGGAGGAGCGGTACCGATCCGCGCTCGCGGCGGCGGAGGAGCTGGGCATGCGGATCGAGCGCGCCGACGTGAGGCGGCTCCTGGCGGAGCTGCTGCTCGAGCGGGCCCGCGCGGACGACCGCGACGAGGCGTCGCGCCTGCTGACCGAGGCCGAGGTCGGGTACGCCGCGATGGGGATGCGGGACCTCCAGGGGCGTACTCGCGCGCTCCTGCAGACGCCGTAGGTCGATGGCGTCTCGCGCCGGAGCCCCCGGGACGTCTTCCATAGCTCCGCGGACCCATCGCGGGTGCCGGGTGGACCAAAGGGCGAGGGAAGGCGTAGGGTTGGCGACCCGATGAGAACGATGGTCTGGACCATCGGCGTGGTGGTCCTCGTGGACCTCACGGTCGTGGCGTGGTTCGTGACGCGTGAGCTGATCGAGCGGCAACGGGCCCGTCGCGAGGTTGCGCTGCTCGACGAGATGTGGCGAGAGCCCGCCGTCGCGGTGGTCCGTCCGCGTCGATCGGCGGCGCCGGGCTCAGCCTGGGAGGCGGCGCGGTCGGCCGTCG
>DASSVP010000041.1:0-18127 GCA_035705985.1 Thermoleophilaceae bacterium | reverse complement strand
GATGGAGGCGGCCTGCCGGGGCGCGAAGGACGGCGGTGGAACGACCGTCGGGATCCTGCCCGGGACGGACCGCGGCCAGGCGAACGAGTTCGTCGGCGTCGCACTACCGACCGGGCTGGGCGAGGCGCGCAACGCACTGGTGGTGCGGGCGGCCGACGCGCTGATCGCGGTCGGGGGCGGATACGGGACCCTGTCCGAGATCGCGCTCGCCCTGAAGGCGGGAAAGCGCGTCGTGGGGCTCGGCAGCTGGGACATCGAGGGCGTCGAGCGGGTGGACACTCCCGAGGCGGCCGTCGCGGCCGTCCTGGCGGAGCCCCTCACCTAGACTCGGCGCCCAACTTGGCCGGCCAGTCCGACACGCCCTACCTCGACGCGCTCAAGGCGTACGCCGCCCGCAATCCGGGACGCTTCCACGTGCCGGGGCACAAGGGCGGCGCGGGCGCCGACCCCGGCCTCGTCGACGCCATCGGGACGGGCGCGCTCGAGCTCGACATCCCGGCGCTGACGCACGGGATCGACGTGGGCGAGGAGCCCACGCCGTTCGAGGAGGCGCAGGCGCTGGCGGCGGAAGCGTGGGGCGCCTCACGGACCTGGTGGCTCGTGAACGGCGCGTCGCAGGGCAACCACGTGGCGCTGCTCGCGCTCGGCCATTCCGGCCACTGTGTCGTGACCCAGCGGAACGCGCACTCGAGCACCATCGACGCGCTGATCATGTCCGGCCTGCGGCCGACGTTCGTGGCGCCGGAGCTCGATCCCGAGCTCCACATCGCACACTGCATGACGCCGGACGCGCTCGACCGCGCCTTGAGCGAGACGCCCGACGCGGTGGGCGCGACGGTCGTGTCGCCCACCTACTTCGGCGCGGTCGCGGATGTCGCGGCGCTGGCGGAGGTGGCCCACCGCCACGGCGTGCCCCTCGTGGCGGACGAGGCCTGGGGCGCGCACCTGCCGTTCCACGAGGAGCTGCCGGCGCACGCCTTGAGCCTCGGCGCCGATCTGGTGATCTCGAGCACGCACAAGATCGTCGGCAGCCTCACGCAGTCGGCGATGGTGCACCTCGGGCACGGCCACCTGATCGAGGAGGGCGTGGTCGACCGCTGCGTGACCGTCATCGAGTCGACCAGCCCCAACGGCCTCCTGTTCGCGTCGCTCGACGCGGCGCGGCGGAGCGCGGCGACCCGCGGCCGCGAGCTGCTCGACGAGACGCTTCGGGCGCTGTCGCGGACGCGCGACGCGATCCGCGAGATCCCCGGGCTCGATGTGCTCGACGAGCGGCTGGCGGGTGCGCCGGGCGTGTTCGATTACGACCCGCTGCGGCTCGCGATCGACGTGCGCGGGACGCGCGCGAGCGGCTACGAGCTGTCGCGGCTGCTGCGCGAGCGGCACGACGTGATCATGGAGCTCGCCGGCGAGAACGTGATGGTGGCGGTGTACGGGATGGGCGAGGACGCGGGCGCCGCGAGCGAGCGGCTGGTGGCGGCGCTGCGGGAGGTGGTGGAGTCGCTGAGCGACTCGATCCAGGCGGCCGACGCGGTGCAGTTCACGGCGCCGCCGCCGTGGGGCGAGCTCGTGCTGACGCCGCGCGAGGCGTTCCTGGGGCCGCAGGAGATCGTGCCGACGCGGGAGGCCGTGGGCCGCGTGGCCGCCGAGTCGCTGGCGGCCTACCCGCCCGGGATCCCGAACGTGCTCCCCGGCGAGCGCCTCACGGCGGAGACGCTGGACTACATCGAGCACACGATCGCGCACGGCGGCAGCCTGCGCGGGGCGAGCGACCGCGCGCTGCGGACGCTGCGCGTGGTGCTCGAGAGCTAGGGCGCCTGGCCGGCGATCGCCACTAGCCCACGCGCTCGCGGCGGATCGCCTGCATCAGGCAGTGGGCTCCGCCGCCACCCAGCGTGAACGCCGCGAGCTCGGGGTCGAACACGGTCAGGCCGAGCGCGCGGAGGCGCTCATTCAGGTCCTTGGACTCCGCGCTGGTGAGCACCTGGTCGCCACCGAGGCACACTCCGTTCACTCCGAGCTTCAAGGCGTCGCTCAGCGGCACGGGCACGACCTCGACGTTCTTCTGCTCGAGCCAGCGCACGAACCCCGTGCCCACCTGCTCGACGCACACGGCGGCGAGCTTCTCGCCGAGCATCGCGGCGAGCACGTCGATGTGGAGGAAGTGCGGCGGGATGCGCTCGATGCGGACCTCCCAACCGTCGGCCTCGAGCCAGCCGGCGAGCTGCTTCGCCGCGGGCTCCTGGGTCCGCTCCTCGCCGTTGCCGATCACCGCCACGCCGGGCTCGACGATCATGAAGTCCCCACCCTCCAGCGCAGCCGCTGTGATCATCCGGTGGATCGGGATGTCGTTCTGCTGGTAGAAGCGGATGACGGGCGAGTACTCGCCGCGGCGCCACCACTGATTGCACTGGGTGACGACCGGCCCCTGCGGGACGTTGATGCTCGAGTCGCGCGCGAACACCTGGTAAGGGAGCGCCGGGTCGGGCTCGAGGAAGTGCACGCGCACGCCGGCGTCCTCGTAGACGCTCACCATCTCGGCGTGCTGGCGCTGGGCGTCCTCCTTGCTGAAGCTCAGCCCGCTCTCCAGCGTCGCGCGCGAGATGGCGCTGGCCGGCAGCCAGCGGAAGTTGTCGGGCGGGCAGAGCAGGACGTCGAGCAGACGGCCATACTCCGAGTCGACGCCCCAGGCGGTTGCTGTTGCCTCTCGTCCCTCCAACGCGCGCACGATTCTATGGGTGAGCCGGTCCGGCGCCGGGTGGTCGTGCGCGGCAACGTGCAGGGCGTGTTCTTCCGGGACACGTGCCGGCGGAAGGCCACCGAACGCGGGGTCGCCGGGTGGGTGACCAACCGCGGCGACGGAGCCGTCGAGGCCGTTTTTGAGGGCAAGCCGGACGCGGTGCGTGCTCTTCTCGCCTGGTGCGGCGAGGGAACGCGCGGCGCCCAGGTGGAGTCGGTTGACGAGACGAGCGAGGAACCGGAGGGCCTGTCGGGCTTCGACGTGCGCTGAAAAGCAACGCCGCCGTCACCCTCGCCGCCCACCTGTAACCGTCCCGCCCGTACGTTCGGCCCATGCCGGCCGGCTCCCGCTCGACGCTCTTGATCTGGGCGGTGGCCGGAGTCCTGGCGGTGCTGGCGGGAATGCGGCTGCTCGGAGGCGGCGATGCGGGGCCGCCTCCGGTCGCAATCGATCGCCCGGGCGCCGTCCGGCTCGACGGAGCGCCTGGCTCTCGGGCCCGGCCGGCCGCGGAGGTCTACGTGCACGTGGCGGGCGCCGTCCGGCGGCCCGGCCTGATGCAAGTGCCGGAAGGCGCGCGAGTCGCGATGGCGCTGGAGCGGGCCGGCGGCCCGACCCGGCGCGCGGACCTGACTCTGGTGAACCTGGCCGCGCGTCTCGAGGACGGGCAGCAGATCCTGGTGCCCAAGCGCGGCGCGACCGCCGCCGCGCCCGGCAGCGCAGCAGCCCTGGGCTCGGGTGCGCCAGTCCACCTCTCGACCGCGACCGTCGAGCAGCTCGACGCGATCGACGGCATTGGGCCGACCCTCGCGCAGCGAATCATCGAGTTCCGTGACGAAGGCGGCGGCTTCCGGTCGCTCGACCGGCTGTCCCAGGTCGAGGGAATTGGCGAGAAGCGACTCGCCACGCTGCGCGAAGCACTCCAGCCGTGATCCTCGAGACACTCGCGGCACGCCCGTTCCATCTGGGGGTCGGGTCGCTTGCCGCCGGTCTCGTCCTCTCAAACGGGGCACCGGCCATCGCCCTCGGCGCGGCGGCCGCTGTGCCGGCCGTGCTGCTCCTGGGCCGGATGCCCTTCGTGGCCGCTCTGTCCGCAGGCCTGCTTGTCACGGGTGCCGCGATCGGCGACGCGCGGCTCGCTGCCCTCGATGCACCGGCCGAGCGTGTGCGGGACGGCTCGGTCCGCGACCTTCATGGGCATCTCGTGACACGTCCTCGCGTGTCGGCGTTCGGCTCGTCGGCCGAGGTCGAGGTGGCCGGCGGCAGGCTCTCCGGTGTCCGGCTCCTGATGCGTGTCCCGCGCTGGACACACCTCCCGCCGAGCGCGTCGATCGGGACCGAGCTCGTCGTCACGGGCAGGCTGAGGCCGGTCGGGACCACGAAGGGCGACGCGGACTCGTTCGACTTCAGCGCCCATCTCCGTCGGCGCGGGGTCGTCGGTGAGCTCCTGCTCGATCGCGCCGCGGCCGCGGGCCGGCGGCGCGGCGGGCTGGCCGGGGCGCTCGACCGCATGCGCGAACGCGCGGAGCGTGCCGTCGCCGCTGGTCTTCCGGCGAGCGAGGCCGCGCTCGCGCGGGGGATGGTCCTCGGCCAGGACGAGGAGATCGACGAGGCGACCCGGCAGGACTGGCGTGACTCCGGGCTCGCCCACCTGCTCGCGGTGAGCGGCCAGAACGTGATGCTGCTGGTCGCGCTCGCGCTGCCGCTCCTGGCGGTCGCGCGCCTTGGTCCGGTCGCTCGCGGCGGGGCGCTGCTCGTGCTCGTCGCCCTGTACGTCCCGCTCGCGGGGGCGGGCCCGTCGCTCCAGCGTGCGGGCATCATGGGCGCGGCCGGAATCGCGGCGACGATGCTGTCGCGACCCGCCTCGCGCTGGTACGCCCTTCTGCTCGCGGCGGCGGCGACACTGGCGCTGAGCCCGCGCGCCGCCGGGGATCCAGGCTGGCAGCTGTCGTTCGTCGCGGTCGCGGGCATCCTGGTGCTCGGCCGGCCACTCGCCGCGGCGCTCGCCCGCGGCGCGCTCGAGCTCTTCCGTGACCCGGATCGGACGCTTACGCGCGCCCTGGTGCGCGGGCTGGCCGACGGGATCGCGATCACGGCGGCCGCGACGGTGGCCACCGCCCCGCTCGTGGCTCACCACTTCGGCACCGTGCCGGTGGCCGGGCTGCTCGCGAATCTGGTGGCGCTCCCGGCTGTGGCCCCGGCGATGTGGCTCGGGATGACGAAGGGAGCGCTCGGCCTCGCAGGCGGCGCGGTACCGCTTGCGGATGAGGTCGCAGGGCTGCTCGGCCCACCCACCCGGCTCCCTCTTGCCTACCTCGAGCGCGTGGCCGAGCGATGCGCCGACCTGCCGGGCGGCCAGCTGGAGCTGCCGCTGCGATCGCCGGCCGCCGTGTGCGGCGCCTACGCAGCGGTCGCGGCCGCGCTCATCTGCCTGCGAGCGCGAACGAGGAAACGGATGTGCGCCGGCATCCCGGCACGCCGCTTCGCCGAGCGCGCGGCGGCCTGGCGGCGGGCGCCGCTGCCGGTTCGGATCGGCGTAGTCCTCGCCGTCGTCGCCGCGCTCGGGCTCGCGACTGCGGCGGGTCTGGGCGCGCCCTCGCCACCCGGCGAGCTAACCGTGCGCTTCCTCGATGTCGGCCAGGGCGACGCCACGCTCGTGCAGCATCCCGACGGCACCGCGGTCCTGTTCGACGGCGGCCCGCCCGAGGGCGGGGTCACCCGGCTGCTTCGCCGGGCGGGTGTCCGGCGACTCGCCATCGTGGTGGCGACCCACGCCTCGCGCGACCATCACGGCGGCCTCGTGGACGTGCTCGCGCACCATCCCGTCGGCCTGCTGCTCGACGGCGGCGACGGGAGCGCCGATCCCGGCTTCCAGGCCGTCCTCGACGAGGCTGCGCAGCGCGGCATCCGGCGCGTCGCGGCCACAGCGCCGCTTACTCTTCGCGCGGGCGGCCTGCTCATCGAGATCCTGTCGCCGCCACCGCGCCCCCCAGGCCCGGCTCCGGAGGATCCCAACCCGCGCGCGGTGGTCGCGGTGGTCAGCGCGGGGTCGTTCGACCTGCTGCTCTCCGCCGACGCCGAGAGCGGGTCCCTCCTCCCGCTCGACCTCCCGGACGTGGAGGCGATGAAGGTGCCCCACCACGGCAGCGCCGACCCCGGCCTCCCCTCGGTGCTCGAGCGGCTGCGGCCACAGGTGGCGGCCATCGAAGTAGGGCCGAACACGTACGGCCACCCGACCGGGGCAACCCTCGCCGCCCTCGAACGCGCCCGTGTGACGACCTACCGAACGGACCGCGACGGAACCGTCACGCTCACGGTCGAGCGGGGCCGGATGCAGGTCCGAGCCGAGCACTGACGAGCCCGGAGATCGGGGGGATGCCGGCGTGGGCGGCGGGCGGCTCGGGCGCGGGGCGGTCGGATGCTCCGGCGGCGCTCGTAGACTGCCTCTCGTGGCCGACCTGAAGCCCGCCTACCTCGTCTGCGGCGACGATGACGCCAAGATCGACGCTTGGCGCGCTCGGGTTCGCAAGCGTGCCGAGAAGGAACGGGGCCCCGGCGGGCTCGAGACCTTCGATGCCCGTCAGACCGATCCGGCGGAGGTCGCGGGGTCGCTCGCGATGCTCAGCTTCGACACGGCCACGCGCTACCTGCTCGTGGATGACGTGGCCGCCTGGAAGGCGGCTCAGCTCGGTCCGCTCGAGGAGGCCCTGAAGGACCTGCCGCCCGAGACCGTGCTGGTCCTCATCGCAAGAGGAAAAGCCACGAAGCAGCTCTCGAAGGCCGTCGAGAAGGCCGGCGGGGAAACACGCGAATACGCTGCGCCGAAGCCATGGGAGCTCCCGAGGTGGTGCATCGGCCACGCCCGCGAGCTGGGGCTCCAGCTCGAGGGTGAGGCGGCCAAGGAGCTCGTCGCGCGGGTGGGCACGAGCCAGCAGCGGCTGTCGCGCGAGCTGGAGAAGATCGGGATCGCGCTCCATCCGTCGCCGAACGTGGCGGCCGCCGACGTGGAGCGGCTCGTCGCCTCCGACACCGCGCCCGGCGCCTACGACCTCGCCGATGCGCTCGTCGCGGGCGATCTCCGCGCCACGATCGAGCTCGCCGAGCGGCTCGAGGCCCACGGCGAGCGGCCGAACAAGCTGATCTGGCCGGTGGTTCGGCGGCTGCGCGAGGTGCATCAGGCGGCGTCGCTGCTCCAGGCGGGCATGCCCGACTCGAAGGTCGGCGAGGCGCTGAAGGGGCCGCCGTGGGCGGCGAAGAAGGTGATCGCTCGGGCGAAGAAGGCCGATGTGGCCACGCTGGAACGTGCCCTCATCGTGTTCGCCGACCTCGAGGTGGAGCTACGAGGAGGCGGCGAGGTCCGCGTGGACGAGGAGGCGGCGTTTTCTGTCGCACTCGCTCGGGCGGCGAACTAGGCGAACGGCAGCACTGAGGCGTCGACCGTCCTGGTTAGGGCTTCATATCTGAGCCCTAACCAGGACGCTTCGGCGTTAGGCGCCCGCGCCGTCGGGCGGTGTCGAGCCCGACGACCCGTATGGGTACCACCACTCCTTCGGCGCGATCTTCGTCTCGATGTGGACGTGCTTCGTGTCCTGGAACGCCTCCAGACCCTCCTGGCCGAGCTCGCGCCCGAAGCCCGACTGCTTCATCCCGCCGAACGGGCCGGCGTCGTTGTCCGTCAGTGGATCGTTGATCCACACGGTTCCGGCCTGGATCTCGCGCATGCAGCGCACCGCGGTCTCGAGGTCGCGCGTGTAGACGTTCGCTCCCAACCCGAAGCGCGTGGCATTCGCGAGGCGGATCGCCTCGTCGAGCGAGTCGACCGGCACGATCGGCGCCACCGGCCCGAAGGTCTCCTCGCGCAGCAGCGCTGTGGAGTCGGGCGCGCCGGTGACCACCGCGGGCGCGAGATAGTGGCCGCGCTCGTGCCCGGCCCTGTCACCGCCCACGAGCAGCGTGGCGCCCGCGGAGACGGCGGCGTCCACCTGGGCTTCCACCTTCGCGCGCTGCGGGCCGGAGACCATCGGGCCCACGTCGGTCGAGGCATCGAGGGGATCGCCGACGCGAAGCGAGCTCGTGTAGTCGACGAACTCGGAGACGAAGTCGTCGTACACCTCGCGCGCGACGTAGAACCGCTCCGCCGACGTGCAGACCTGCCCGGCGTTGAGATAGGCGGCCCACGCCCCGCCGCGAGCGGCCACGGAAACATCGCCGGCCACGTCCGCGCAGACGATGAACGGGTCCTTGCCGCCCATCTCGAGGTTCATGCGAGCCACGCGCGAGGCGCATGCCGCCGCGACCTTCTTGCCGGTCTCGACCGATCCGGTGAAGGCGACTCCCTCGATGCGCGGATCGCCGACGAGCGCCGAGCCCACGTCGCCGGCGCCGGCCACGATGTTCACCACGCCCGGCGGCAGGTGCTCGAAGCACTCGGCCAGCATCAGCGTCGACAGCGGCGTCAGCTCCGACGGCTTCGCCACGACCGTGTTGCCGGCGGCGATCGCCGGCGCCACCTTCCACGAGAGCAGCAGCAGCGGGTAGTTCCACGGAACGATGCAGGCCCACGGCCCGATCGGCTCCTTGACGACCAGAGCGAGCTGCGTGGACTCGATCGAGGGAATCACGCGCCCCGCGAAGTTGCGCCCCATCTCGGCGTAGTAGTCGAAGGCCGCGGCGGTCCAGCCGACCTCGTCCGAGTTCTCGATCAGCGGCTTCCCGCCCTCGAGCGTCATCGCATGCGCGAGCTCATCGGCGTGCGCGCGGAGCCGTGCGGCGATCTCGTGGAGCAGATCCGCACGCTCAACCGCCGGGGTCGAAGCCCACCCCTTGAATGCCTCGTTCGCAGCGGCAACCGCGGCGTCGAGTTGCTCGGGCGACGGAGAGCGAACCTCCGCGAGCGTCTCCTCGGTCGCCGGGTTCTCCACGGGCAGCGCCTCGCCATCGCCCGCGACCTGCTCGCCGCGGATGAGAAGCCGGGTCTCCAACGAAGCTAGGAGAGCGAGCTGCGGATGCGCGCCGCGCGCGCCTTCTTGCGGGCGCCGCTGTTGCGGTGCAGAGCGCCCGACTTCACGGCCTTGTCGATCCGCGAGACGAGCACGCGGAACTCGTCATCGGCGCGCGACGGGTCGCCGCTGGAGACGGCGTTCTCCAGCCTGCGGAACCAGGTCTTGACCTGCGAGGTGCGGCGCCGATTCTCGAGACGCTCGCGCTCCGCCCGATGGATCCGCTTTTCTTGTGAGGCGATGTTGGCCATTGACGGCCCGAGAGTGTAGCGGGCGATCTCATGACGACCGACGCCTCCGGGCGCGCCGGCGACGCGCGCCGTCTGGCGCGCAACACCGCGTTCTTCAGCTTCGCGACCGGGCTCTCGCGCCTGCTCGGGCTCGCGCGCGAGGTCGTCGCGGCAAGCTACTTCGGCGTGACCGGCGCGATGTCGGCCTTCACGATCGCGTTCCAGGTGCCGAACCTGGTGCGCGCGCTGTTCGCCGACTCCGCGCTCCAGGGCGCCTTCGTGCCGGTCTTCAGCGAGCTGCTCGAGAAGGGCGAGCGGAAAGAGGCCTTCCGCGTCGCGTCGAGCCTCTTCTTCCTGATCTGCCTCATCCTCGCGGCCGTCACCGCGCTGTTCATCCTGCTCGCCGAGCCGCTGATGAGCGTGTTCGCTCCAGGCTTCGACGACGACCCGGCGCTGAAGGACCTCACGGTCAACCTCGCGCGGCTGATGTTCCCGATCGTCGTGTTGCTCGCTCTGTCGGGGCTCGTGGTCGGGATGTTGAACTCGTTCGAGCACTTCGCCGTGCCCGCGCTCGCGCCCGTCGCCTGGAACCTCGTGATCATCGCGGCGCTTGTCGGCCTCGTGCCGGTGCTTCCGGAGGAGGACGAGATCTACGCCTACGCGATCGGCATCCTCGCCGGGACCACCGTTCAGTTCCTCCTGCCGTTGCCGTGGCTTCGCGGCCGCGGCGGCAGCCTCAGCTTCCGGATCGACTGGCGCGACGAGCGCGTGCGGCGCGTGCTCAAGCTGATGCTGCCGGTGACGATCGCGCTCGGCCTCATCAACCTGAGCCTGCTGATCAACTCGCTCTTCGGCACGCTCGTGTCGGAGGAGGCGCCCGCCGCGATCGACAAGGCGTTCCGCATCTATCAGCTGCCGCAGGGGCTGTTCAGCATCGCCATCGCCACGATCCTGTTCCCGACCATGTCGCGCTTCGCCGCTCGCGGCGCGCGCGACGACCTGCGCCGCACCATGGGCACGGGCGTCCGCCAGATCTGCCTGCTCCTGATCCCGAGCGCCGTGCTGATGGCGGTGCTGGCCGAGCCGATCACGCGACTCGTGTACGAGCGCGAGGCCTTCGGTCCCGAGGCCACCGACCTGACCTCGACCGCGCTTCTGTGGTGGTCGATCTCGCTGCCCTTCCAGGGGGTGAGCCTGCTCTTCTCGCGCACCTTCTTCAGCCTCCAGCGGCCCTGGGCCACGACCGCCCTCGCCGGCGTGAACCTCATGGTGAACGCCGCGCTCGCGGCCGCGCTCTACGGGCCGTTCGAGATCGCCGGCATCGTGCTCGGGACGGTCGCCGGCACGGTCGTCATGTGCGTCGCGCAGGGCTGGATCCTACGCCGCGAGCTGGGCGGCATCGAGGGCGCGAGGCTGCTCTCGGCGACGCTGCGGATGCTCGCGGGCGCCGGCGTCCTCGGCGCGCTCGCGTATCTCACGTGGGCGGGGCTCGACGACCTGCTCGGCCGCTCGCTCGCCGGCCAGGCCGTTGCGGTGATCGCAGCCATCGCCGTCGGCGCCGCCGCATACGCGGCCGCCGTGTGGGTGCTCCGCGTGCCCGAGGCGCGGCAGATTCGCCGCCTCCTCGTTAGCCGCGCCCCCGACCGGGGGTAGAAGCGGCTCATGGCCGAAGAGACAATGGACGTCGAGAAGCAGATCGAGTGCCTCAACAAGGCGCTCCGCCTACAGCACCGGTCGGTGCTCCACTACTCGCTGGTCGCGGGAAGCGTCATCGGCCTGGAGTACCAGGCGCACGCCGAGAAGATGCGCGAGCACTCGCTCTCGGAGCTCGAGGACGCCACGCGCCTGGTGGAGAAGGTCACCGCGCTGGGGGGCGAGCCCACCACGGAGGTCGCGCCGCTGAGCTTCACGGCCAACCCTGACGAGGCGATCGACGCCCTCATCGAATACGAGGGCGAGACGCTCGAGGCGCTCCAGGCGGCGATCGAGCCGACCGGCCGCGAGGCCGCCTCGGAGGCGGTCGAGCACCGGCTCGAGCACATGATCATGCGCAAGCAGGAGCAGGTCGACTACCTGCTCCGGGCGCGCCGCCGGCCCTAGAGGTCGCCGGACTCGAGCGCCGCTGTCGCGTCCGCGGCCGACGCGTACACGCGCACGAACGTGACCTTGCCGTTCCGGACCCGCCAGATCCAGCCGGTAGAGCCGGTCACCGTGCGGCTCCGCGAGCGCGCGGACACCTTGCCCGTGACGAGGACGAGGTCGCCCTCCTCGCGGAACTCGCGCGGCGTCAGGCGGAGCTCCTCCCAGACCTCGGCGACGTCGCGGAAGTACTGGCGCATGCCGTCGTGCCCCCGGTAGGGATCCGTGCGGCCGGCGTGCGCGCCGGTCACCGCGGTGAGCTCGATGTCCGGGTCGGAGAGGGCCAGCACCGCCTGGACGTCTCGAGCCGCGAAGGCGGCGAAGCTCGCCTTCACTACTTCGATATCGGTTGCGATCACGAGTCCACTCACCACTATGCCTCATCGCCATACTCGAAGCGGCAGTGGCAGCTCCCTCACCGAATATCCGCAACTTCTCGATCATCGCCCACATCGATCATGGGAAGTCGACGCTGGCCGATCGCATTCTCGAGATCACCGGCGCGGTCGACGCGCGCGACCATCGCCCGCAGCTGCTCGACTCGATGGACCTGGAGCGCGAGCGCGGCATCACGATCAAGGCCCAGGCCGTGCGGGTGGAGTACACGGCGAAGGACGGCAAGCTCTACCGGCTGCACCTGATCGACACGCCGGGCCACGTGGACTTCACCTACGAGGTGTCGCGCTCGCTGGCGGCGTGCGACGGAGCGCTGCTGCTCGTCGACGCCTCGCAGGGCGTCGAGGCGCAGACCGTCGCGAACACTTACCTCGCCGTGGACTCCGGCCTCGAGCTGATCCCCGCGTTGAACAAGATCGACCTGCCGGGCGCCGAGCCCGACCGGGTGGCGGGCGAGATCGCCGAGCTGATCGGCGAGGACGCCGGCGGCGTGATCCGGATCTCCGCCAAGACCGGCCACGGCGTGACCGAGCTGCTCGAGGCGATCGTCGCGCGCGTGCCCTCGCCCCAGGGCGACCTCGACGCGCCGGCCCGGGCGCTCATCTTCGACTCGGAGTTCGACCAGTACCGCGGCGTGATCGCGTACGTCCGCGTGGTCGACGGCACGCTCCGCAAGGACGACGCCATCGTGGCGATGCAGGCGGGCACGTGTGCCGAGATCGATGAGATCGGCTTCTTCGGCCCCAAGATGACGCCGGTCGAATGGCTGAGCGCCGGCGAGGTGGGCTACGTGATCACGGGGATCAAGGACGTCTCGCAGCTTCGCGTCGGGGACACGCTCACCACGGAGAAGGGCGCGGCGAGCGAGCCGCTGCCCGGCTACCGCGAGATCAAGCCGATGGTCTTCTGCGGGCTGTTCCCGGTGGAGACGAACCAGTTCCCCGAGCTGCGCGACGCACTCGAGAAGCTGTCGTTGAACGACGCCGCGCTCACGTGGGAGCCCGAGACCAGCGAGGCGCTCGGCTTCGGCTTCCGCTGTGGCTTCCTCGGGCTGCTCCACATGGACATCGTGCGCGAGCGCCTCGAGCGCGAGTACGACCTCGAGCTGCTGGCCACGGCCCCCAACGTGGAGTACGACGTCCGGCTCACCGACGGCAGCGAGGTGGTCGTGCACTCGCCGTCCGACATGCCGGACCGCGTCGAGATCGCCTCGATCGAGGAGCCCTACATCCGGGCGACGATCCTCATGCCGAAGGAGCACGTCGGGGCGGTGATGGAGCTGTGCCAGGAGCGGCGCGGCACGCACGTGGACATGACATTCCTGTCGCAGGAGCGCGTGCAGCTCCACTACGACCTCCCGCTCGCGGAGATCGTGCTCGACTTCTTCGACCAGCTGAAGTCGCGAACGCGCGGCTACGCCTCGCTCGACTACGAGCTGATCGGCATGCGCGAGGGCGACCTCGTGAAGCTGGACATCCTGCTCGCGGGCGACAAGGTCGACGCCCTCTCGATGATCGTGCACCGCGACAAGGCCTATCCGGCCGGCCGCGCCCTCACCGAGCGCCTCCGCAAGCAGATCCCGCGCCAGCAGTTCGAGGTGGCGATCCAGGCCGCGATCGGCGCGAAGATCATCGCCCGCGAGTCGGTCAAGCCGATTCGCAAGGACGTGATCGCCAAGTGCTATGGCGGCGATGTGACCCGCAAGCGGAAGCTCCTCGAGAAGCAGAAGGAAGGCAAGAAGCGCATGAAGCAGGTCGGGCGTGTCGAGGTGCCGCAGGAGGCGTTCCTCGCCGTGCTGGAGTTGAATGAGTCGTAGAACGGTGCTCGTCCATGCCGGGGTCGCGGATCCCGGGATGTGGGACGGGTTCGAGCTTCCGGGAGAGCTCCGCCGCCACCACCTCGAGGACGACCTGGCGGACACGGTGGCGGGCGACCGCGTCGCGCTGGTCGGCGCGTCATACGGCGGCCTCGTCTGCCTCGACTTCGCGGCCCGGCACCCGGAGCTCGTGACCGCCATCGTGCTGCTGGATGCCCCGCATCCGGACCACGAGGAGTCCGACGACCTCCTGGCCTACGCGGAGGAGGAGGAGCGGCTCCTCGAGGAGGGCCGGCTCGAGGAGGCGACGGACCTGAACGTCTCGTACTGGAAGATTCCCGGGCGGCTCCGGCCGATGGTGCGCCGCTCGCTCGAGTTCGACATCCGGGGGGTGGACGAGGTGGACCTCTCGGCTGTGCGGGCGCCGGTCCTCGTGGTCGTGGGCGAGCACGACAACCCGGACTTCCGCGAGATGGGGGAGCGCCTGGCCCGGGAGCTGCCGAACGCCGAGCTCGTGGTGATTCCCGGGGCGGGACACCTGCCCTCGGTCGAGCGTCCGGACGCCACCCTTGAGGCCGTGGCACGCTTCCTCGCCTAGCGCCCCTCGATCCCCTCCTTCACGACGCGCGCCGGCGCCCCGAGCACCTGCACATTCGGCGGCACATCGCGCGTGACGACCGACCCGGCGGCCACCACGGAGTGCGCGCCGACCGACAGGTTGTCGAGCACGATCGCCCCCATCCCGATGAACGCCGCGTCCGCGACCCGGCAGTTCCCGGCCACGTTGGCGCCCGGCATCACGCTCGCGTGGGCGCCGATCTCCGTGTGGTGCCCCACGAGCACGCCGCGGTTGAGCAGCACATGCGCGCCCACTCGGGTGTGCGCGCCCACGATTACACCGGCACTCGCGATCGTCCCCGGGGCGAGCGTCGCGGTTGCGGCGATGCGCGCCGTGGGGTGGAGGACGGTCGCCGCCCGAATTCCGAGCGCCTCCACCCGGCTTGTGAAACGGCTGCGGTGGGTGGTGGCGAGGGCGCATACCGCAAGGTGGGTGTCGGCGAGCGGCGCGATGTCGTCCACCCAGTGCACCGGCAGTCCCTCGAACGGCTCGTCGCAGCGGGCGCGATCCAGGTTCTCGACGAACCCCGCCAGCTCGAACGCGGGGATATCGCTCACGAGGTCGGCCACCTCCGCCGCGAAGCTCCGCGTGCCGCAGATCAGGAGCCGGTCGGGCACCTCAGAATGCGGTCACGGCGGCGATGACGCGCTCCACATCCGCATCGTCCATCCGCGGGTGGAGCGGCAGGTTGAGGCCGTCCTGGGCAAGGCGCTCGGTGACGGGGAGCGAGTCGTCCGAGGCGTACGGCGGGATGAGGTGCAGCGGGCTGTAGCGGAGCGTGGTGTAGATGCCCTGCTCGAGCAGCGCCTCCGCAAGGTCGTCGCGGCGCCCGTCCAGCACGCGCACCAGGTACGTGAACCACGAGTGGCGCTCGTCGTCCGCCGGTCCGGGCGGAAGCGAGAGCCAGTCGAGTCCGGCGAGGGCGGACTCGTATGCCTCCCACAGCCGGCGGCGGCGCCCCTGTGCCGCGTCGAGCTTCTCCAACTGCACCAGACCGATGCCGGCGCTCACGTCGTTCGGCAGGAGCTTGGGGAACGGGCGCTCGATGTCGTGCTCCCACCAGCGGCCCTCACCGCGCCGCCATCCGGAGTCGCGATGTTCTTGACGCTGTCGAAGCTCAGCACGCCGAGCTCGCCGATCGTGGCGCAGCGGGCGCCGACCAGCATGGAATCGACCGCGTGGGCGGCATCCTCGACGATCGGCAGCCCGAGCTCCGAGAGCTCGTCGAGCCGCACCGGCTTGCCGGCGTAGTGCACCACCATGATCGCTCCCGTGCGCGCGCTGAGCTTGGGCTCGACCGTCGCGCGGCTGACGTTCGCGGTATCGGGTTCCACGTCCGCGAACACCGGGACGTGACCGGCGAGCGCCACGGCGTTCGCGCACCCGACCCAGGTGAACGACGGCAGCACGACCTCCGACGCCGGCGGCAGCTCCAGGAGCTCGACCGCCAGCCCGAGCGCGCTCGTGCCGCTGTTCACCATCACGACCTCGGCGTCGAGGCGCTCGCCGAGAGCGTGCTCGAAGCGCTCCACCTGCGGCCCCATTCCGATCCAGCCGGCGGCAAGTGACCTCCGAAGCTCCGCGAGCTCGCGCTCGTCGAACGAGGCGCCGAAGACCTGCAGCAGCTCGCCGGTGGTTGCCCGCATGGCGGCCAAAGCTACCGGCGCGCCGCCAGGCGGCCGAGCTCGCGCCGAACCCGCACCCGTACCTGTCGCTTGGGCCCTGGCGTGCGCGGGTGGCGCAGCGCGAAGAAGAGCCACAGCTGGAGCTCCGCGAGCTCCACCCGGCGGCGTGCCGAGCTCTTGCTCGCGGCGGCCGGCCACCGGTAGCGCGCAAGTTGCCGATGGACGTAGGCGAAGCGCCAGCCGGCCGCGATCAACTTCGCGTAGAGGTGGTAGTCCGTGGAAGTCCAGAGCAGGCGCGAGTACCCGCCCACCGCCCGCACGGCGGACGTACGCATGGTCGCCGTCAGCGCCGGAACGGGGCAGGCTTCCGCGAACTTCGGGAACCAATCGAGCGGGTGCGGCGCGGGATCGCCGATGTAGTCGTCGAGGCCATCCGGGTGACCGAGGATGTGCGTGTTGGAATATGCGAGGCCGACGGCGGGGTCGGCGAAGAGCGGTGCGATGGTCTCGAGGTAATCCGGCTCCCACGCGTCGTCCGCGTCGAGTTGCGAGACGAGCGGAGCGCGAGCGTGGGCGAGTGCGGTGTTGCGCGCGGCCGCGGTGTTCTTGTTGCGAGCGTGGCGAATCACCCGCAGCCGCGGGTCGCGCACGTCGGCGAGTAGCTCGGATACCGGGAGCGGGGAGGCGTCATCCACCACGATCAGCTCCAGGCGGTTCTCCGTCTGGGCCAGGACGCTCTCCACGGAGGCACGGATCGTCGACTCCGAGCGGAACGCCGGCATGAGGACGGATGTGAGCGGTTTCGCTCCGATATCCGGGTTTCTAGCGGTCCCCAGCGAATTTATCTCGCCCTTAAGGGTCCGTCGTAGCTTCGGCGCCCGATGAGCACCGACACCCTTACGCAGCCGGCGCCCGACCCGACGCTCGACTCCCTTCAGCAGTTTCTCGACGGGATCGCGAAGACGCCGCTACTCACCGCAGACCAGGAGATCGACCTCGCCAAGCGCATCGAGCGCGGCGATCTCGTCGCGAAGGACCACATGACGCGCGCAAACCTGCGCCTCGTGGTCTCGATCGCCAAGCGCTACCGCAACCAGGGCCTGCCGTTCCTGGACCTGATCCAGGAGGGCACCATCGGACTGGTCCGCGCGGTCGAGAAGTTCGACTACCGCAAGGGCTACAAGTTCTCCACCTACGCGACCTGGTGGATCCGCCAGGCGATCTCGCGCGCGATCGCGGACAAGGGCCGGACCATCCGAATCCCGATCCACATCGACAACATCCTCAAGAAGCTCGACGGCGCCCAGCGCAAGCTCGAGGCCCAGGGCGACCGCGAGATCACCATCGAGGAGATCGCCGACATGGCCGGCGTCGACCCGGGCGAGGCCGACGTGATCATGCGCGCGGCCCAGCAGCTCGTCTCGCTGGACAAGCCGGTGGGCGACGACGCCGACGCGGCCCAGTTCGGCGACCTGATCCCGGACGAGAACGCGGCGTCGCCGTTCGACCAGGCTGTCGAGTCGATGCGCGACGAGCGCCTCCAGGCGTGCCTCGACAACCTGCCCTACCGCGACAAGCGCATCATCGAGCTGCGCTTCGGGCTGGGCGGCGAGGCGCCGCAGACGCTCGACAAGGTCGCGAAGCTCTTCCAGCTCACCCGTGAGCGCACACGCCAGATCGAGGAGGGCGCGCTGCGCAAGCTCGCCACCCTCGCCGAGGCGCAGGCGCTGCGCGAAGCGGCTTAGCCCGCCCCGCGGTACGACCCGGCGACGTCGACGCCCGCCGTCGCTACGTAGACTGCCGCGCCGTGCCGGTGAAGACGGAAGCGATCGGGAAGAGCTACCCGCCGTTCGAGTACGAGGTGGGCAAGGAGAAGATCGGCGAGTACGCGCGCGCCGTGGGGGAGGAGAACGCGGTCTACTTCGACCGCGACGCGGCCAGGGCCGCGGGCTTCCGCGACGTCGTGGCGCCGCCGATGTTCGCCGTCATCTACTCGTGGGGCGCGGTGGCGTTGCCCGCGGTGGACCCGGACGTCGACCTCAACTTCGCCATGCTCGTGCACGGCGGGCAGGAGTTCGCCTGGGGCGAGCCGGTCTGCTCCGGCGACCTGATCAGCACGACCGCGGCCGTCAAGGACATCTCCGAAAAGGGCGGAATGGGCTTCTACGTGTTCGAGACCGTCTCCACGAACCAGGACGGCGCCGAGGTCGCGCGCGGCACATGGACCAATATCGTCAGGGGGGTCTCGTGAACGTCGAGCTGAAGGTCACGCCCGACAAGTACCTGCCGCACCGCTACGCGGGGGCGTCGGGCGACTTCAACCCGATCCACATCGACCCCGAGTTCGCCAAGCAGGTCGGGCTGCCGCAGAACATCCTGCACGGCCTCTACTCGATGGCGCAGGTCGCGCGTGCAGCGACGCAGGCCGGCGGCGGCGACCCGCGGGCGCTGAAGCGACTGTCGGTGCAGTTCCGCGGCATGGGCGTGCCGGAGCAGGAGATCAAGGTCACGGGCACCGTGCGCGAGGTGAAGGGCGAGACCGTCGTGATCGACACCGTCGCGGAGC
>DASSVP010000040.1:0-16656 GCA_035705985.1 Thermoleophilaceae bacterium | reverse complement strand
CCGCCCAGCATGCGAGCGCCGCCTTCGGATGGCGAATCGAGAGGTCGGCGAGGCGAATCATGGGGAGGCCTTTGGAGGCGCGAGCACCTGGCCAGCCTCGCCGCACGACCACCGCTGCGCATCCGGGGACTCCACCCGCCTTGAATCAGGGTTTCTCCCGGATGGCGGTGGCCACGAGCGCTGGGAGCATCGAGGTCATGGCCATCGTGACCACACCCGGCGCCGGGGTGCACGCCACGCATGCGGCGACCGTCTGCCGGATGGCGCTCGACACGGCGGCGCTCCACTCCGACCGCGCCGCATTCCGGTACGCCCGCGATGGGGACTGGACGGCGATGACCTATGCGGAGCTGGGCGATGCGGTCCGCGCGATCGCGTGCGGCCTGATCGCGCTCGGAGTCGAGCCGGGCGACCGGGTCTCGATCCTCTCCGGCACGCGCTTCGAGTGGACGATCGCCGATTTCGCCGGCCTGTGCGCCGGCGCCGTCGTGGCGCCGATCTACCACACGAATTCGCCCGAGGAGTGTCGCTACGTCCTCGATCATGCCGGCAGCCGGGTCGTGTTCTGCGAGAACGCCGAGCAGGCTGCGAAGGTCGCCGCGGTGCGCGCGGATTGTCCGGCGCTCGAGCACGTCGTCGTCCTCGAGGGGAGCGCCGACGGCGCCCTGACTCTCGATGAGCTCCGCGCACGCGGGCTGGAGATCGAGCCGGACGCGGTCGACGCCGCCGCGCGGGCCGTCGCGCCCGGCGATACGGCCACGATCGTCTACACCTCCGGCACGACGGGACCTCCGAAGGGATGCGTCACCACACACGACAACCTGATGGCGACGGTGCGCATGTACGAGGACGAGCTCGAGTTCGTGTCGAGCGACGAGCCGATCGTCGTGTTCATGTTCCTGCCGCTGGCGCACTCGCTCGCGCGGGTCACGCAGATGGTCGCACTGGACGTCGGCGCGACGATCGCGTTCTGGCGCGGCGATCCGAAGCTCGTGCTCGAGGACCTCGCGGCCACGCGCCCCACGCACGTGCCGTCGGTGCCGCGGGTGTTCGAGAAGGTGCACACCAAGGCCCTCGCCGGCGTGGAGGAGGGCAGCCGGTTGAAGCGGGCGATCTTCCACAGGGCGCTCGAAACCGGCCGCCGCGTTCGGGGACTCGAGCGCCGGGGCGGATCACCGAGCCCGTTGCTGCGTGCCCGCCATGCGCTGGCCGACCGGCTCGTGCTCTCCAGGGTGCGCGGCCTCTTCGGACCCGACATACGGCTCGCCCTGACCGGTGCCGCGCCGATCGCGCAGGACGTGCTCGAATTCTTCGACGCCTGCGGGGTCCTGGTTCTCGAGGGCTACGGAATGACCGAGACGACCGCCGCCGGGACGCTCAACACGCCGCACAGCTTCCGCTTCGGGAGCGTCGGGCGCGCGCTGCCGGGGACGGAGGTGGCGATCGCCGGCGACGGCGAGATTCTCATGCGCGGGCCGAACATCTTCGCCGGCTATTTCCGCGATGACGAGGCGACACGCGAAACGATGACCGAGGACGGATGGCTCCGTTCCGGGGACCTCGGTTCGGTCGACGAGGACGGCTTCGTGCGGATCACGGGCCGCAAGAAGGATCTGATCATCACCTCGAGCGGGAAGAACGTCAGCGCCGCCAACATCGAGGCGGCCCTGCGCGAGATCAGATGGGTCTCGGAAGCCGTGGTGTTCGGTGACAACCGCCCATTCCTGGTGGCGCTCCTGACTCTGGATCCCGACGAGGCGCCCGCGCTCGCGGAGCGCGCCGGTGTCGATCTCGACATGGCTGCGATGGCACACGATCACAGGGTGCGGGCCGAGCTCGCGCGTGAGCTGGAGGCCGTCAACGCGCGCTTTGCGCGGATCGAGCAGATCAAGCGCTTCGCGGTCGCCGAGCGGGACTTCAGCCAGGGCGAGGGGGAGCTCACCCCGACGCTGAAGGTGAAGCGGGCGATCGTATATCGCGAGTACGCCGAGCTGTTCGACTCGCTTTACCGCGAATGATCATGCGAGTGACGACCGACCGTCACCGGCACAACGCCCTCAGCTCGGCGTCGAACGCCTCGACGAGCGGCTGGGGGTCCGGAACGAGGCCCGTGTCGGCCATGAACCCGACGGTCACCTCGCCCGCGTAGCTGAAGATGCTCACGGTCATGCCGATGCTGCCGGAGCAGGGCGCCCAGACGAGCACGCCGCGAACCGGCTCCCCGGCGAAGTAGACCCTTGAGCGGGGTCCCGGGACGTTCGTTACGACGGCGCTGGCCTTGCCGCTGAAGAATCCGATGAGCCGGTCCTCCACCACGGGCGGCGTCGTCCCGATCGCGCTGAGCATCCCGTACGCGATCGGGCCCTCGTGAGAGTTCTTGATCGAGTCCATCCGCATCTTGACCTCGCGCAGGCGCTCGCCGGTCTCCGCCAGTCCCACCGGCAGCGCAAGGAGGATCAACCCGAAGTCGTTGCCGAGCTCGCGCGGGAGTGGTTGATCGGGTGGGCGGAGGTTGAACGGGACCATCACATGGAGCTCGTCCACCGAGCTGTCACGTTCGGCGAGGTAGCGGTGAAGGGCGCCCGTCAGCGCGGCCACGAGCACGTCGTTCACGGTTGAGCTCGAACGCCGTCCGGCGCGCTTCACGCGATCGAGGCGGAACGACTTCGACCATGCGACTCGCCGCGTGCCCTGCAGCGGTTCCCGCAGGACCGTCCGGGTGTCGCCCGAAGCGGTGAGGAGCTTCACGAGCGTGGCGGCGTCGCGGCCCGCGGTCGCGGCGAGAGCTGCCGCGTGCCGCGGGTGAAGGAGCGTCTCAACGCCCTCGTGGGCCGCCGCCCCGGCCAACCGCGCGCCCGTCCGCAGAAGCCGAGCCGCCGCCCACCCGGAGGATGCACCGCGCTCCGGCGGAGCGATGTCGGCATCTGGCTCCTCGTCCGTCAGCGAGAGCATCACGCGCGCCAGCGCTATCCCATCCGCGATGCAGTGGTGAATCCGGAAGAGCAGGGCACAGCCCTCGCCGAAGCCCTCGATCACGTAGACGTGCCAGAGCGGGCGGGTGGGATCCAGGGGCGGGGTGATCAGGTCGCTGACGAGCTCCTCCAGCGCGGCGCGATCGCCGGGCGCGGGTAGCGCGAGCCGGTGCAGGTGCTGGCCGACGTCGAAGTTCGGGTCGTCCTCGAAGCGCGGCGCCCGCCCGAGCGGTTCGGACACGCGCTGACGGAACCGGGGGAACTCGTTCACGAGCCGTGACTCCAAGAGCCCGCGTGCTCGCGCGAGGTCGATCGGCCGGTCGAACCAGATCACCGCGTTGACAACCATCGGGTTCACGGGGCTGTCCATGTGCAGCCAGGCCGCGTCGGCGCTCGGAAGCCGGCTGGTCGTCATACGGCAACGCTACGCCACTCGGGTTGACGATGCCCGGGCCCGGAGACGTGCATGGAAGACTGCCCGAGATGAATGACGAGCTACAGCTGGTAGACGCGTATTGGCGCGCGGCCAACTACCTGTCGGTCGGCCAGATCTACCTGCTCGACAACCCGCTGCTGCGTGAGCCGCTGAAGGTCGAGCACGTCAAGCCGCGGCTGCTGGGCCACTGGGGCACCACGCCCGGGCTCAACCTGCTGTACGCGCACATGAACCGTGCCATTCGCGCCCGCGATCTGAACGCGATCTACATCACGGGGCCGGGTCATGGCGGCCCCGGCCTCGTGGCGAACACCTATCTCGAGGGCACGTACACCGAGGTCTATCCCGGCATAGGCGAGGACGAGGAGGGACTGCGGCGGCTGTTCAGGCAGTTCTCCTTCCCGGGCGGCGTCCCGTCGCATGTGGCGCCCGAGACGCCGGGCTCCATTCACGAGGGCGGCGAGCTGGGCTACGCGCTCGTGCACGCCTATGGCGCGGTGTTCGACAACCCGGACCTCGTGGCACTCTGCGTGGTGGGCGACGGCGAGGCGGAAACCGGCCCGCTGGCCGCGAGCTGGCACTCGAACAAGTTCGTCACTCCCGCGCGCGACGGCGCCGTCCTGCCGGTGCTCCACCTGAATGGCTACAAGATCGCCAACCCGACCGTGTTGGCCCGGATCTCGCACGACGAGCTGCGCTCACTGCTCGAGGGGTACGGCCACGCGCCGGTCTTCGTGGAGGGCGAGGAGCCGGAGCAGGTGCACCGTGCTCTCGCAGAGGCGCTGGACACGTGCCTCGACCGGATCGCGGAGATCCAGCAGCGTGGCCGGGACGGCGACCTCGAGCGGCCGCGCTGGCCGATGATCGTCCTGCGAACGCCGAAGGGCTGGACGGGGCCGAAGCAGGTCGATGGCCTTCCGGCCGAGGGCACGCACCGCTCGCACCAGGTGCCGCTCGCGAACCTCGCGAAGGATCCCGAGCATCTTCGCCTGCTCGAAGGGTGGCTGCGCTCGTACAGGCCGGAGGAGCTCTTCGACGACTCGGGCGCGCTCCGCGACGAGTTGCGCGCGCTTCGCCCCGAGGGTGCGCGCCGCATGGGGGCGAATCCCCACGCGAACGGCGGGCTGCTGCTGCGGGACCTCGAGCTGCCTGATTTCCGCTCGTACGCCGTGCCGGTCGAGACGCCAGGCACCGTCGCGAGCGAGGCCACCCGCACGCTGGGGGCCTGGCTGCGCGACGTCGTGCGCGCAAACGAATTCGCGCGGAACTTCCGGGTCATGGGACCCGACGAGACCGCCTCGAACCGGCTGAGCTCGCTGTTCGAGGTCACCGATCGCGCCTGGATGGGCGCGCGCCTCGAAGGCGATGACCATCTCGCCCCCGACGGGCGTGTGATGGAGGTCCTCAGCGAACACCTGTGCCAGGGCTGGCTCGAGGGCTACCTGCTGACGGGGCGGCACGGCCTCTTCAACTGCTACGAGGCGTTCATCCACATCGTCGACTCGATGTTCAACCAGCACGCGAAGTGGCTGAAGGTAACGCGCGAGATCCCGTGGCGCCGCCCGATCGCGTCGCTGAACTATTTGCTCTCGTCGCACGTCTGGCGCCAGGATCACAACGGGTTCTCGCACCAGGATCCGGGGTTCATCGACCACGTCGTGAACAAGAAGGCCGAGATCGTCCGCGTCTACCTCCCCCCGGACGCGAACTGCCTGCTCTCGGTGGCCGACCACTGCCTCCGCTCGCGCAACTACGTCAACGTGATCGTGGCCGGCAAGCAGCCGTCGCTCGACTATCTGTCGGTCGATGACGCCATCACCCACTGCGCCCGCGGCATCGGGATCTGGGATTGGGCGTCGAGCGGCGAGGGCGAGCCCGACGTCGTGATGGCGTGCGCCGGAGACATCCCGACGCTTGAAACCGTCGCTGCCGCTGCGCTCCTGCGAGAGCACCTTCCAGACCTGGGAGTGCGGGTCGTGAACGTCGTCGACCTGATGCGCCTCCAACCGGATTCAGAGCACCCGCATGGCCTCTCCGACGCCGAGTTCGACGCGCTCTTCACGGACTCGCAGCCGGTGATCTTCGCCTACCACGGCTACCCGTGGCTGATCCACCGGCTTGCCTACCGCCGCCACAATCACGACAACTTCCACGTGCGCGGGTACAAGGAGGAGGGCACCACCACGACGCCGTTCGACATGGTGATGCTCAACGACCTCGATCGCTTCCACCTCGTGATCGATGTGATCGACCGGGTTCCCGGGCTCGGGGAGCGCGCAGCCGGGCTGCGCCAGCGGATGGCGGACGAGCGGCTCCGCCATCGCGTCTACACCCGCGAGCACGGCGACGACTCACCTGACGTCCGCGACTGGACCTGGCCCGGCAGCGCCCCCGCGCGTGAGGAGCCGAGGCGCGGCGTCCCGGGCTGAGCGCGCAGTGCGCGTCCTAGTCGTCAACGCCGGGTCCAGCAGCCTCAAGCTCTCGCTCCTCGACTCGGACGACAGCGAGCTCTGGGGGAGCGAGCTGGAGGCACCGCGTGCGCTCGTGCATGCCGACGCGGTGGAGGCCGCACTCGCGGAGGTCCCCGCCGCGCCCGACGCGGTCGGCCATCGAATCGTCCACGGCGGCGACCGCTTTCGCGAGCCGGTGATCATCGACTCGCAGGTGGAGGCCGCGCTCGAGGAGCTCGCCGTGCTCGCACCGCTCCATCAGCCGAAGTCGCTGGCCGCCGTCGACGCGGTGGGACACGCCCTCCCGGATGTCCCCGCCGTGGGGTGCTTCGACACGGCGTTCCACGCCACGCTCCCGCCGGCAGCCGCGACGTATGCGCTCCCACGCGAATGGCGCGAGCGCTACGGCCTCCGACGCTACGGATTCCATGGCCTGTCGCACGCGTATGCCGCACGCGCGGCGGGCGACGCCCGGCGCGTCGTCACCTGCCACCTTGGCGCGGGCGCCTCGCTGTGCGCCGTGCTCGGCGGTCGATCGGTGGACACGACGATGGGCTTCACCCCGCTCGAGGGACTGGTGATGGCCACGCGGTCGGGGTCGGTCGATCCCGGCCTGATCCTGTGGCTGCAGCAGCACGAAGGCCTGTCGGTCGACGACATGGCGGACGCCCTCGAGCATGAGGCGGGCCTCCTGGGCCTGGCCGGCACGGCGGACATGCGCGAGCTGCTGTCGCGCGACGATGACGCCGCCCGACTGGCGGTCGACGTCTACGTCCATCGGCTCCGCGCGGGAATCGGCGCGATGGCCGCCGCGCTCGATGGTCTCGACGCGCTGGTCTTCACGGGCGGAGTGGGGGAGAACTCCTCGCGGGTCCGCGAGCTCGCGTGCACAGGCCTGTCCCACCTCGGCATCGGACCGCCCGAGCACCGGGTCGACGTGCTCGTCGTCCGCGCCCGCGAGGACCTCGAAATCGCCCGTCAGGTACGGGCCCTACTCGGCGCGCAGCGCCTCGAGCACCTGTAGGCGCGCTCCGCGGCGGCTGGGCGCGCTGCTGCGAGCACACCGACCACGACCGCGAGCACCAGGAGTACCACCGGCTGAGCCGGCGGCGGCTCGAAGCCGAGGCCGAGGTCGCCGAGCGACTCCGTGACGAGGAGGGCGAACAGCAACCCGACCGCGGTTCCCAGCACGCGGCCGTACGGCCGTGATGATGCTCTCGTAGCGGACCGCGTGGATGGAAGTCCCGCCGACGGCGCTGATTCGATAGCGGCATGGACGGCTCCGCGCTGCGCGAGGCTTCCGCGCATCTGACGCCCAGAGTGCCTCTCGCGCGTCCCGAGCAGACGGTCGGGGACGTGCGTGAACGGCTTCTCGGCACGGCTTTCGAGTGCGCCGACGACGTGGCGGTCGTAGCGGAGGGCGTGCTCGTCGGAATCGTCCCGATCGAGCGGCTCCTCGCCGCGGCGGAGGACGAGCCGATCGCGACGGTCATGGACGCCGATCCGCCGGTGGTGTCCCCCGGTGCCTATCAGGAGGCCGTCGCGTGGGAGATGGTCAGGCGCGGGGAGTCGAGCGTGGCCGTGGTCGACCGGGACGGGCACTTCCAGGGCCTGATACCGCCGCACCGCATGCTCGCCGTGCTGCTCGCGGAGCACGACGAGGACCTGGCGCGATTGGGCGGCTACCTGTCGAGCAGCCGGACCGCGCGACAGGCTGCGCGGGAACCGGTCTCGCGCCGGCTGTGGCACCGCCTGCCGTGGCTGCTCGTGGGCCTCGCAGGCGCGTTCGTGGCGGCGGTGATCGTGGGGAGATTCGAGCGCCAGCTGGAGGACGAGGTGCTCCTGGCCTTCTTCCTTCCCGGCGTCGTCTACATGTCGTCCGCGATCGGCACCCAGACGCAGACGGTCGTGATTCGCGGGTTCTCCGTCGGGGTGACTATGCGGGAGACGCTGCGGCGCGAGCTCGCGAGCGGCTTGCTGCTGAGCCTTGCCATAGCCGCTGCCTTCCTGCCTGTGGCGCTCGTCGGGTGGGGCGATTTCAAGGTCGCTTCCGGCGTGGCGCTCGCCCTGCTCGCGAGCAGCCTCGCGGCGACGGCGATCGCGCTGGCTCTTCCGTGGGCGTTTCAGCGCTACGGCGCGGATCCGGCGTTCGGCTCCGGGCCGCTCGCGACGGTGCTGCAGGACGTCTTTACGATCGCAATCTATTTCGGGGTGGCTGCTCCCATCGCAACGTAGGTACGTCCGCCCGCCAAGCCGCCGCCGCTGGCGTCGCGGTGAGCGCGCCCATGCGCTGCTCGTCCGGCCGCCGCTGCTGCGATCGGGGCGACCGGCGAAGAGGTTCGCGGCGACGGTGGCCGCCGGTCAGCCGAGCTGAGCGATCAGTTGCCCGTACTGCTCGAGGTGGCGGTCGCCGAGGTACTCGCGCAGCGCCCGCTCGCGCGCGTTCCGGCCGAGCCGCTGAGCCTCGTCGGGGTCGCGAAGAAGGCTTTCGACCGCGGCGCCGAACCCAGCGAGATCCGTCGGGTCCTCCACGAGCAGCCCATGCTCGCCGTGGACGATCTGATCGGCGATGCCGCCGACGGCGCTCCCGACCACGGGGCGTGACTTCCACATCGCCTCCGCGACCGTGAGACCGAACCCTTCGGCGATGCTCTTCTGTACGACCACGGTCGCATGCCGCTGGAGGGCATTCACCATGGCGGCGGCCTCGTCGGGATCGGCCATCGGCATGCAGGCCAGATGGACGCGTCCGCGAGCCGCATGGGGGAGTTGCCGCCAGCGGACTACGCAATCCTCGTAGACGGCTGCAGCCTCAGGGTCGTCCGCGACGCCTGTCACGGCGGGGCCGGCGAGCACCAGGTGGGCGCCGAGTGAGTGATCGATGTGGTGTGCGAACCCCTCCATCACTCCGGCCATGTCCTTCATCGAGTCCCAGCGGGACGCCTGGATCACCATCGGCGCCTCGGCTGGGGCGGGCGGTCCGTTCTGCACGACGTCGGCGTGTCGATTGATTCTCCCGGGTGAACCGTCCCGCCTGCGGAAGGGCACTGCCGGCGGCACGCCGTCACCCTCCAGGAGACCGCTGTAGCCGAGGGCGAGCCGGATGTTCCGGTGCGACATCGGCTCGTTCTTGGCGGAGAAGGGGTCGATCGACGGCTGGATGATGTGCGTCTGCCCCGCACCCGCCCACGGCGGCGCGAATGAGGCGCGCGAGATGACGTACGCCTCCGCATCCTCGAGGTACGGCCGGAGGAAGTCCCATGCACGCGCTGTCCACTCGTTCGGCTGGTCGGCGCCGACGTGGGACCGCCACACCACTCGCACCCCGGCGGTGGCCAGCGCGGCACAGAGGCCGGCCGGCTGCGGGTCGTGGATCAGCGCGACGTCGCCGGGCCGCGCGAGCGCGCGGATCTCCTCGGCGTTCCGCCGGATGACCTCCTCGTAATGGCGCCGCTCCGTCACGCCGAGCTCGCCGCCGTCGCCGGGCGAGCCGTAGAGCCCATTGTGGATGCGTTTCGTGATCGCGAAGAACGCCGGGTCCCCCTCGATGACCAGCCAGCGGGCGTCGATGCCGGCGCCCCGGACGTAGGCGAGGAGCGTCTGAAGCATCTCGGCGACGCCGCCACCCGTCGCGGTGGAGTTGATGTTCAGCACGGTGCGGCCGGCCAGTGCCCGCTGCGTCGCGTCGGCGATCTGCTCGAACTGCGCCATGCGCTCGGGCCCGATGAGTGGCTCGAGGCGTGCTGCATCGAGGGCCTCGACCTCGACCTCCTGAAGCCGAGTGACCCGCGGACGGGCGGCCGTCATCCGGGCACCGCAGCCCCGAGCTCGGCCGCGATGCGCCTGGCCCAGGCGCGGATCTCGTCCCAGTCGCGCAGGTCCCGGAATTCGGGCGGCGTGTTCTCGATCCACGTCCTCATCCCGGGCAGCCGGGATGCGGTTGGCATACGTCCGCCGAAGACCACGTGGTCGCGGGCACCAAGCCGCTCCACCTGGTCGACGAGCTTCGGCGGCTCGATCCAGTCCGCCGGCGTCTGATCGTCGCCCGGCGCGCCGACGGGCCCGGAGCTGAAGACCCAGAACGGCCGCTGTGCGAGCTCCTCGCCGTGCTTTCGCAGGAAGTGCTTCGCGTCGCCGCGCCAGCGCTTCATGTACACGGCGCTGCCCAGCACGACAGCGTCGTAGGCATCGAGACTTCCCACGTCGCCGGCGTCAGTGCAGTCGACGCTCAGATCCGACTCACGCAGCGTGTCGGCGATGGCCTCGGCGATCTCCGCAGTGGATCCACGCTTCGAGGCATGGGCGACGAGCACTCTCATTGCCACAGCGTTGCGCCGCGCGACGGCCGGGTCATCGGAGATAGACCGAAGTACGCATGCGGCGAACTACTGGACTATTCGACGACGCGCAGAGTCGAGGGCACGTCCATCCGTCGTACCCGCCGTGTGTTGAACAGCGGGGCGAGCGCCACCGCCGCCGTGCCAACCAGGATCGCTGCCACCAGCGAGCCCGAGCCGATCGACACGATCACTCCGATCTCAGGGAAGGTGTCCGGCACCACCCCGCCGACCACCCACCCGGTCAGCACGAGTCCCGCTGTTATGCCGAGCGCGGTGGCGGCGATCCCCATCAACAGGCCCTCGGCGACGGCAAGCCCGATGGCCGCGCGGACGGGCACTCCGAAGGCGAACATCGTCGCGTGCTCGCGCGCCCGCTCATCGAAGGTGATGCTCGACGAGTTGAACGCGATCAGCAGCGCGAGCAGGAGGACGAACAGCTCGATTACACGCAGCACTCCGAGGAAGTCGTCCATCCGCTCGTCCAAGAGCTGCGCGTTGGCGGTGACCGCCTCGACCGACGAGACGCCCGGAGCTCCGAACAACGCGCGCTGAACGTCCTCCAGCGACCTCCCCGGCGCGGGCATCACGTGGACCCGGTTCGCGAGGCCCTCGAGCCCCAGCAACCGAGCCGCGCCGGCATTCATGTACGCGGTCGTACGGAAGGGATCCGGGTGGACGCCTGCCACGCGAACGCGGCTCTCGAGCGTTTCGAAGCTGGTCGCGTCGACGCGCCGCGGGTGGCGGACCCTGACGAAGTCGCCTGGCTCGACCCCGAGGTCGCGCGCGGCCTTGTCCGCGAGCAGGATGCCGCCTCCCTCACGCCGGCCCTCGCTGACCGTGGGCGTCCACATGGCGCTTCCAAGGTCCACGACCTGCAGGGAGATGGCGAAGGGCGATCCAGTGGTCCGGACCTGTGCCGGTACCGCGATGCGGGGCTCCGCGGCCGCAACCGCCGGATTGGCGCCCAGCCGCCGCACCTCTTCCGAGTCCCGCGCGCGGAAGGTGTCCAGCGCGACCTCGATCCGCGAGGGGGTGGCTCCGGCGAGCTCTGCCCTGCTGCGGTCGACGGTGCCGAGGAAGGAATCGATCAGCCCCAGCATCGACACGAGCACGGCAATGACGGCCGCGATGCCGAGTACGGTCATCGACGTACGTCTGGCGGCACGCAGCACGTTTCGCGCGGGCATCTGCGCGAGGCTGCCGCCGGGCAGCCGTAGTCGTCTCAGGAGAGGCGCGAGCCCACCTCCCTTGGCGGACCGGAACCCGATCCGGATGGCGTCGATCGGCTCGACCCGAACCGCACGCCACACCGGGATCGCTGTGGCAGCCAGTGGCAGGAGAAGGCCGACGAGAGCGCCCCGCAGGAACACCGCGGGCTCCAAGGGTGTGACAACCACCGGCAGCGGAAGCAGATCCTCCAGCGCGGCTCGAAGCGGCGCGCGAACCAGAGCTGCGAGCGCGAGGCCGAGCAAGGCACCCAGCAGCGCGATCTGCGCCCCGAGCAGCAGCGGGCGCACGGCCAGCTCGCGCGGGGCCACGCCGAGGGCCATCCCAATCCCGATCTCGCGTCGCTGCGCTTCGACGACGCGGCTCGCGAGGTTGAAGCATGCCAGCGCGGCGCCCCCGAGGATCAGCCAGGAGAAGATCCCGTAGACACGCTGGTCGCCCTCCGCATCCTTGTACAGCACGCGGTGCGCCGGCTCGTCCGCGAGCGTTTCGACCGTCGCGCCGAGCTCGGGGACGCGCGCATCGACAGCGCGCTGCACCGGATCGACGGCGCCCTCTGCGTCGGTTCCGTCCGGCAACGTCAGGAGCAGCTCGTTCACGGCGTTCGCTCGCCCCGAAGCGGCCTGGGCGACCTGCAGCGGAACGAACACGACGGCGTAGCGGGTCTCGGCGCCGCCGAAGTCGCCTCCCGCCGGTCGGGTCACCAGGAAATACTCGGGCGACGTGCCATGCCCGATCGTGCGCAGCCTGCGCCCGCTGGCGATGCGGATACTGCCTGAGACGGGGAGACCTGCCTGCTCCGCGAATCCCGACTCGAGCACGGCGACCGCTGACGCGGCGTCACCGGCGCCGAGCGTACGGCCGCGCTCGACCGTGACGCTGTCGATCGATGCGCCCGGCGACTCCAGATCGACCCCGACGAGCGCACCCGGCACGAGCACCGGCTTACCGGGCTGCGATGCATCGACCTGGGTCGGCACTGTCAGCCGCTCCTCAGAGCCCGTGACTTCCATGCCGGGAGGGAGGGCATCCAGCGCGGCTCGCAGCTCACCAGCGTCTGCGTAGCTCCCCTCCGCCAGGCTCACCTTCAGGTCATGCGCGTTGAGCAGCGCGAAGCTCGCGTCGTTCGAGCGCTTGCGCCAGTTCTCGAGGCTGCCGAGCCCGGCGAACATCCCCGTCCCGATCGCGACCACCAGCGCGATCGCGACGACGAGCAGCCAGCGGCCGCGAAGGTCTCGCAGCGACCAGCGGAGCCACAGGCGCGCCCCGCTCACACCGTCACCACTGCAGCTCGGCTATCTCGGCGGGCCCGCCTGGCGGCTCGTGGTCGGCGACCAGGCGGCCGCTCGACAGCTCGATCACGCGATGCGCCACCCGGGCGATCTCACGGTTATGAGTCACCACGAGCACGGTGGTCCCGGCCACATGTGTCTGCTCGTGCAGCAACTCGAGGATCTGCACGCCTGTGTGGAAATCGAGCTCTCCGGTCGGTTCGTCGGCGAGCAGAATCGGGTTGCCGGTCGCGAGCCCGCGGGCGATTGCCACCCGCTGTTGCTCGCCGCCGGACAGCTCATGAGGGAAGTGCTCCAGCCGGTGCCCCAGACCTACGCGCTCCAGCATCTCGGCCGCCGCGCGCCGCGGCCGGTCCCTCCCCGCCACGTCGGCGCCGAACTCCACGTTCTCGAGCGCGCTCAGCGCCGGAAACAGATTGAACGTCTGGAAGATGAAGCTGACGGTGTGCCGCCGAAACTCAAACAGCTCCTTCCGTGACGCGTTCGTGATGTCTCGCCCCGCTATACGGATGCGCCCCTCGGTCGGCGAGTCGAGCGCCCCGATCATGTTCAGCAGCGTGGTCTTGCCGCTCCCGGAGGGGCCGAGAACAACGATGAACTCTCCGGGCTTGATCTCCAGGTCGACGGCCTCAAGCGCCGTGACGGTTGCGTTGCCGACCTCGTAGCGACGCGCGACCCCGGCCAGCTCGATCGCCCCCACCGTTCGCCGGTCGGTCGCCTCCTTCGTCACGCCGTGCATGGGCTCGTGCCTGGCTCCAGCTCAACAAACGCTGCGTAGACGCGGCTGAGGGAAGCGTCCGGTGACTTGGGCGAGATGCGAACCGCGAGCGAGAGGCGGTTCGCCTCCGCGGACGTCAGCGGCGGGAGGGCGACGGGCAGCCAGCCGCGGAAGCCGTCGCGCCCTACCGGCGGATCCTCGGGTGCGATGGTGACGGGCGGCGTCACACTCCTCCGAGACGACACGATCGTCACGCGCCCCTCGCGTCGTGTTCGGATGGCGATGTCGACTCGGGTCCTCTTCCTGATCCCGATGAAGAGCCAGGCCTGACCCCCGCCGAAGCACCCGACCGTCGGGGCGACGTCCGAGAAGCCGACCGCGAAGCGCTCCCTCGGATGGGTGGCGATTGCCCTGTCTCCGGTCAGGGCCGGCCGGTCGTCGCGATAGATCGGGTCGTCGAGCACGGACCACAGCGGCCGGGGGGCCGGCTCCACCCGCCAGTGGTTGTCCCAGGTGACGTTGGGCCTGATCACCTCCCACGATGGGTCCTGCGCCGCCGCGGTCGCCGTAACGGCGAGCAGGGCGAGCACCGCGAGAGCAAGCGCGAGCGTCGAGAGGCGGGTTCTCATCGCCCAGACCTCAACTATTCGTACGTCAATGCGTCGATGACCTTGAGCCGGGCGGCACGCCGCGCCGGGAGGATCGCGGCAAGGACGCCGAGGACGACGGCGGCCAGCGCGACCGCGACCGCGATTGCGCCCGGGAAGTGGAAGCTCATCCCCGGCATGACGTCATCGACGCCACGCAGCCACGTGAAGCCGATCAGCGTGCCGACGGCCACTCCGATCGCCGCGCCGGCGATCGTGATCATCAGGCTCTCGTCGAGCATCGTCGACCCGACCTGCAGGCGCGACGCGCCGAGCGCGCGCAGGACGCCGATCTCACGGGTGCGCTCGATCACGGACATGGCGAGCGTGTTGATGACGCCCAGGAGGCTGACGATGATCGCGATGATGACGATCGCGTTGAACATGTTGAAGGTACGATCGATCTCGCCGGTGACCTCATCCTTCGCGTCAGCGGCGGACTGCATCTCCAGGTTCGGGTACGTGCGGTCGAGGAGGGCGGCGATCCTCGACTCGAGCGCCGGCCGCACGTCCGCGCTCCGGGCCTCCACGGCGAGCTCGGCGGGCTGGTAGTCGCCGTAGACGCGCCGCATGGTCTCGAGCGAGAGCCGCATCTCCATCCCGCCCATCGCGCCGATGGCGTCGATGACGCCGACGACCTTCGCCCCATGGCGTCCGCCGGGGCCGACCAGCTCGAGCGTGTCGCCGCGTTCGAGGTCCGCCTTCCTCGCGTAACCGCGCCCCACGAGGACCCCACCCTGCTCGATGCCCGCATAGGCCGCTGACCGGCTGACGCCCTGGAACTCCGTGCCGTCCACGTCCGGCTGCCGCGCCGGGTCGACCCCGACCGCGACGCCCTGCTCCGAGCCGCTCTTCACGCCCGGGAGCTCCAGCGGCATCGCGCGAACCGGGGCGACGGTCCCGGCTTCAGGCATCGCTTCGATCGCCGTCTGCGCGGATCGCGGGACGCCCGGGCCGCCGCCCTGCTCGATCGTGAAGCCCTGAGCCTGGACCGTGAAGTCGCGCGCGAAGGCTCGATCGACCTGATCCTCGATGGTGCCTACGAAGCTCGCCGACATGGAGCTGTTCACGACGACGACCGACAGGCCGATCGTCAACGCCACGGCCGTCGCGGCCGTCCTGAGCGGATTCGAGAGAAGCGAGTCGGCCGCGAGCCGGCCGCCGGTGGGGAGGACCCGCCGGATCGGGACCGCAAGCCAGCGGATGACCGGCAGGATGATGAACGGAGCGGCGAGCGCCATGCCGGCGAACATCGCCATCGTCATCACGATCCCGCCGTATGCCGCGAGGCCGCCGGTCTCGCTCGCGCCGCCGAACCAGAACGAGCCGCCGAACCAGAGTCCCGGCACGAACAGCGCCAGGGCGAGCGCGAGCCGGCGTGTGGAGGCCTTTCCGCGCGTCTGACCGCTGCCGACGACGGCGCGAATCGGCGAGACCCGGCCGGCTCTGTGAGCGGGCCAGAACGCGCCCAGCAGCGTTACGACGATCCCGATGACCGCGGCGGTGATGGCCGCACCGGCGCTCACCTCGAGCGTCCCGACCGGCACGTCCATCCCGCGCATCAGCGAGATCAGCCCGGACGCCAGTCCGAACCCCAAACCGAGGCCGAGCACCGTGCCCACGACACCGATCGCCAGCGCTTCCGTCAGCACAGAGCCGGTCGCCATGAGCCGGGACGCACCCAGCGTGCGGAGCATGCCGAGCTCCCGCATGCGCTGGAGCACGGTCATGTTGAAGCTGTTCAGGATCAGGAAGCCCCCGACGAAGAGCGCGACCCCGGAAAAGAAGTAGAGAACCATGTTCAGGCCGGCGAGTTGCTCGCTCACCTGATCCGAGAACTCGCCCGGGGTCTGGACGTTTGCGCCGGTGCCGACGGCGTGCTCGACGCGCTGCTTGAGCGGCCCCACGTCGCCGCGGTCCATCGCCGCAATCGAGATCTGCATCCAGCCGTGCGGCTGATCGAACACGCGACGCGCCGCTGGGAGAGGCATGGCCGCGTAGCCGAGCCCGCCGACGTTCAGGCTGCTCGTGAGCTTGAAGATGCCGATGATCGGAAGCTGTGTCTGCCCCGTCGGCCCCGCGACGCGCACCAGCTCGCCGACCGCGTAGCCGTGATCGCGCGCCCAGTTCTGCTCGACCATGATCTCGCGCCCGGCGGCCATCTTGCGCCCCTCGACGAGCCGGAAGTCATAGGGCTGGTAGCCCTTCGTCTCGTATCCGGCGATGAGCATCTGGCCCTGCGTGCCCTCGATCGGAGCGCCGTCGGCGGCGAGGCGCGTGAACATGCCGCCCACCATCCCGGCTGCCTGGCGGACGCCTTCGACCTCCTTGACCCGGTCGAGCGTGCTCTCGGCCATCGTGCCGCTGCCCTCGCCCATGACGATCAGGTCGGTCTCGCCCCAGGCGCTGTCGATGACCTCGTCGAATGTCGCCCGGATCGTCCCCACCAGGAGGAGCACGCCGAACACCATCCCCACGCCGAGCACCACGCCGAAGGCGGTCAGCACCGACCGCAGCGGGCGCGTCCGCAGCTGACGCAGCGCCAGCGAGTTGAAAGAGCGCAGCACCGGGCTC
>DASSVP010000039.1:0-17925 GCA_035705985.1 Thermoleophilaceae bacterium | reverse complement strand
GAGCCGACCTCGGCGCCGATGCGGACGATGCCGCGGTCGTCGAGGTTGCGGAGCGACTCCTCCGAGCGGTTCGGGATGTCGCGGGTGATCTCCTCGTCACCGAGCTTCGTGGTGCGGGCGTCGATCTCGTACTCCTCGATGTGGATCGAGGTGAGCTCGTCGTCCTTCACGAGGCGCTCGGAGATGATGATGGCGTCCTCGAAGTTGTAGCCCTCCCAGGACATGAAGGCCACGAGGCAGTTCTTGCCGAGCGCCAGCTCGCCGTTGTCGGTCGAGGAGCCGTCGGCCAGCACCTGGCCCCTCTTCACCCTCTCGCCCGGGTCGACCAGCGGCTTCTGGTGGATCAGCGTGCCCTGGTTCGAGCGCATGTACTTCTCGAGCGGGTACTCGTTCTTGCCGTCGCTCGTCTCGACGACGATCCGCTCGGCGTCGACGTAGTTCACGGTGCCCGCCGTCTCGGCCAGCACCACGTCGCCCGTGTCGATCGCGGCGCGCGTCTCCATGCCGGTTCCGATCAGCGGCGCCTCAGTCTTCAGGAGCGGCACCGCCTGGGCCTGCATGTTCGAGCCCATCAGGGCGCGGTTGGCGTCGTCGTGCTCGAGGAACGGGATCAGCGTCGTCGTCACCGACCAGATCTGGTTGGGCGACACGTCCATCAGGTTCACGTCCTTCGGCGCGGCGAGCACCAGCTCGCCGTCCGGCGTGCGGCACTCGACCGCGGGGCCGCGCAGCTTGCCCGACTTCTCGTCGACCTGTGAGTTGGCCTGGGCGATGACCATGTCCTCCTCCTGGTTCGCATCCAGGTGGACGACCTTGTCGGTCACGACGCCCTCCTCGACCACGCGGTACGGCGTGGTCACGAAGCCGTGCTCGGAGACCTCGGCGAAGCTCGACAGCGAGCCGATCAGGCCGATGTTCGGGCCCTCCGGCGTCTCGATCGGGCACATGCGCCCGTAGTGGGTCGGGTGCACGTCGCGCACCTCGATGGGCGCGCGCTCGCGCGTGAGGCCGCCGGCGCCGAGCGCCGACAGGCGGCGCCGGTGCCTGAGCCCCGACAGCGAGTTCGTCTGGTCCATGAACTGGCTGAGCTGGGAGGAGCCGAAGAACTCCTTCAGCGCGGCCACGACCGGCCGGATGTTGATGATCGTCTGCGGCGTGATCGTGTCCGAGTCCTCGGTGGTGAGGCGCTCGCGGACCACGCGCTCCATGCGGTAGAGGCCGATGCGGAAGGCCTCCTGGATCAGCTCGCCGACCGTGCGGAGACGGCGGTTGCCGAAGTGCTCGTACTCGTCGAGGCGCTCGGCGATCGGCTCGCGCGGCATCGAGATGGCCTCGATCGCGAAGTCCTTGATCGGCTCCTCGCCGTCAGGGCCCTCGTAGACGCCGGACTCGGGCACGCCGAGGTCGCGCGGCAGCGACACGAGCTCCTTGATGAGCTCGATGATGTCGCGCGGGGTGAGCGTGCGGGTGTCGAGCGCCTCGTCGAGGTGCAGGCGGCTGTTCAGCTTGTAGCGCCCGACGCGCGTGAGGTCGTAGCGCTTCGGGTCGAAGAAGAGCTGGTTCAGCAGGTTCTTCGCGGCGTCGATCGACGGCGGCTCGCCCGGGCGCTGCTTCTTGAACAGCTCGATCAGCGCGCCCTCCTCGGACTTCGTGACCTCGGTGTCGGCCTCGAGGGTCAGGCGCATGTAGAGCGAGCTGTCGAACAGGCCGAGGATCTCCTCGTCGGAGCCGGTCCAGCCGTCGGGCACGTAGCCGCCCTCGCGGAGCGTCTCGCCCATCGCGCGCAGGAGGACCGTGACCGGCAGCTTGCGCTTGCGGTCGATGCGGACGTAGACGCGGCCCTTCTTGTCGATCTCGAGCTCGAGCCAGGAGCCGCGGGCCGGCATCAGGTTCGCGATGAAGACCTGCTTGTCGCGGTCCTTCGGCTCCATCACGTAGGCGCCCGGCGAGCGGACGAGCTGCGTGACCACGACGCGCTCGGTGCCGTTGATGATGAACGTGCCCCAGTCGGTCATCCACGGGAAGTCGCCCATGAAGACGGACTGCTCGCGGATCTCACCGGTCTCGCGGTTCTGGAACGCGACCTTGACGGTCAGCGGGCGCGCGTAGGTGAGGTCCTTCTCCCGGCACTCCGAGATCGGAGCGACGGGCTCGTCGAAGTTGATCTCCTCGAAGACGACGGCGAGGTTGCCGGTGTAGTCCTCGATGGGCGAGACATCGTCGATCGTCTCGCGGAGGCCGCCCTTCTCGGTGTCGACCAGCCAGTCGAACGAGCGGCGCTGGATATCTATGAGGTTCGGTACTTCGGTGACGTTCTCCAGGCGTGAGAACGAACGACGTGTGCGAGCAGCGTCAACGCGTGCCAAGACGGCAACTCCTTCGAGCTAGGTGGTACGACAAGCGGGGCGAGGGCGATCGGGGGCGCAAAGCGCGACCGACCAGAATAGCAGACTGAGGCACGCCCCCTCAAGGGGCGTTTGCCGGCCCGCTTCTTGCGGGCAGCGCGGCCATCACGGACCCCGTCCCGAGGCGCCGGGAATATGTGCCGGCGCGGCTCTACAGGGACGGCTGCGGCTATAGGCCTCGGGACAGACTAGCGCGTCAGGGGCTCTACGGCATCCCGCCAGCCGCTCGGCCGCACCTGGCGGCGGAGCGCCTCGACGCCGTCGACGATCGCGGCGGCGCTCGACGGCTGGTCGGCCCAGTCGTTCCAGAACGCGCGGGTCGCGCTCGCGGGCGCGATCGAGGGCGGGTCGAGCTTCACGCGCGTGGGGAGCAGCAGGGCGTCGCCGAGGAGAAGGGCCTCTCCCACGTCGAGCAGCGGCAGCACGTCGGTCAGGCGGGCGAGCGTCTGCGGAACGAGCTGCGCGATCACGTCCTGGTCCTGGTCGTTCGTCAGGCGAAGCACGACGAAGTTGTTGCACTGCGCGAGCACGGTTCGGCTCACGTCGGCCGGGCGCTGGCTCACGATCATGAGGCCGACGCCGTACTTGCGCCCCTCCTTGGCGATCTGCTCGAAGGCGCGCAGGGCCTCCCGGTGCGTCGGTCCCTTCCCATCGGCCGTCGGCATGTAGAGGTGCGCCTCGTCGCAGACGAAGCACAGCGGCGTCCGGTGCTCGGCGTCCGTCCAGAACTGGATGTCGTAGAGCAGCCGCGCCAGGACGCCGGCGACGACGGGAACCGCCTCGGTGGGCACCTCGGAGAAGTCGATGATCTTGATGCCCGGCCCCTGAGAGTTGTCGAGCAGCACGCCGGCGGTCTCGACCAGCCAGTCGTACTCGCGACACTCGTCCGGCGGGTTGAACATGAACGCGTAGCGGCCATCGGCCAGGCGCGCCTGAAGCCTCGAGATGAACCGCGTAAGGCGGCCGTGGTACGGGCCGGGGATCACGTCGCCGCTCGGCTGCTTGACGATCTTCTCCTCGTCGTCCGCGGTGAGCCAGGCGAGGAGGTTCTCGAGGCGATACGGCACCGGGGAGTCGACCGTGACGGTCGCGGCCGTTTCCTCGTAGCCCCCCTCGTGGAGCGACGAGACCTTGAGCTTGTGGACATGGTCGCTGAAGCGGATCGCCTGATTCGGGGCGTCGGGGTCGGTCTCGTCGAGAATCAGGCTGAGTGCCTCGTCGCGGTCGAGCAGCCAGTACGGGACGAACAGGACATCGTCCGAGTCGCTGCGGTCGCCCGGACCGGCGACGCGCAGGCCGCGCGCTACCGGGGGCCGCTCCGGGGTGCCGCGCGTGAGCGGCGCGTACTCGCCGTGCATGTCGAAGACGATGATGTTCGGGTGGGCCAGATAGGACGCGCGCTCGAGCATCAGCGCGACCGTCCAGCTCTTGCCGCTACCGGTGCTGCCCAGCACAGCCGCGTGTCGCTGGAACAGGCGGTTGCCGTCCGCGATCGCGGTCGCTCCGCGCTCGGCCACGAAGCTGCCCAGCGCGAGCCGCTCGTCCGCCGCCACGTTCTCGCCGAGGATCGACATGAAGCGGCGCAGGACCTCCCCCTCGATCAGGTGGCACTCGCTCCCGACGGCAGGGAACGAGCTGGCACCGCGCTTGAAGACATCGCCCTTTGGAGCGGCGTCCAACGTGCCGATCAGCATCGCTCGCACGACGCCCGCCTCGCCCGCTGCGTGCGTCCCGTTCGAGCCCGGGTCGGGGCACCTGCTCCGTGCGACGCTCTCGACCATGCCGATGAGCCGCTCGCCGGCGTGGCGTCCCGGCAACGCGACGAGATCGGCCGGCGCGACCCGCCCGAGGACGGACGGGTCGCGGACCTGCACCACGGCAAGGCTTCCGTCGCTCTCCACAACCGATCCGAGCAGCGGACCGGAGGTGAGGTCGAGTGCCCGGCTCGAGCCGTCGAACGCGGACATCGCTCAGCCGCTCAGCAGGAGGACGAGGATCGAGCCGAAGGCCAGCGACGGACCCAGGGGGACGGACTGCTTGCGCGCCGCCCAACCCTGCGTGGCGATCAGATAGATGGCGATCGGCCAGAGGCTCAGGAAGGCGATCAGGAGCGCCGCGATCACGCCGCCTCCGAGCATCGCCCCAAGCAGCAGCGCCAGCTTGACGTCCCCCATCCCGATCCCCGAGGCGTTGATCAGGCTGGGCACGAGTAGGAAGCCCGCCGCACCCAGCGACGCAGCGACCCATTCGGCCGCGTCCTCGGGGTAGAAGCTGATCTGGAGGAGCAGCACGGCCGCCGCGGCAGGAAGCACGATTCGGTTCGGAAGCACTCCGTAACGCAGGTCGATCGCGGCGAGCACCACGAGCGTGGCCGTGAAGCCGGCGCCGATCACTCCGTGCGGCGTCAGCCCGAGATGTACCAGCGCGACCAGCGCGAGCACGGCCGCCGGGAAGAGGACCTCCGGGCGCTGCCACGCCATGCGGATCTCCGCGTCGGTCGGGCGGTCGGCCTCGGCAGCGCGGTCGGCGTGGGCCGGGCGGCCGGCCTCGCGAGGACGGACCCAGGGCTCTGCGTGCGCGTCGCTCACGTGCCCGCCTCGTAGGTCAGCCTCTCACCCTGCCGGACCCCGAGCCGATCCGCCTCGCCCGCGCCGAGCTCGAGAACCGCGCGGGCTCCGCGGAGATGTGCCCAGCGCCACGGGCTGAGGCTTGGCGTGATGCTGAGCACATGAAGGTCCCGGTCGAGGAACACGGCGTCGATCGGGAAACGCATGAAGCACGTGTGGACGGCCGGGGCCGGCCTGAGCAGCATCCCCTCGCCACGCTCGAGCCGAGCGCGGCCGAGTAGGCCCTTGAGCCGAGTCGGAAAGGTGTCCGCGAGCCTGCAGCGCTCGCAGAGCTCCGTCCCGTCCTCACGCGCAACTGTCACCTCGCCTGGCACGCGGATTCACTATCGCGCCGGACGCGTTACACCGCCCCCTCCGAAGGTCTAGGTCTCGGACTGGACGATTGCCGGGTCCGGATCGCGCGGTGCCGTCATAGCGTCGGCGCGTGGGGCGAACGAACCCGTGACTCGCACTTCGTCAGAGGTCACGAGGCCCGCTCGCCACCACGTGTATTGGCGCACCCCGAAGGGTGCACACCCAACAGTAGGAGGTTAGCTGTGCTTCTTCTGACGAAGCTGCTGATCACGCGGGCGTCTGACATTCGGACGTACCTGAACAGCGAGCGTGGCCAGGGAATGGTCGAGTACGCCCTGATCGTGTTCCTCATCTCGATCGGGTCGCTCATTCTCCTGACCGCGATCGGTCTGGACCTTCAGGAAGTCTTCGACACCGTCGAGGACGCGCTCGGAACCGGTAACCCGGACGCCGAGAACCCGACGGGCGACGACGACGCTGAGATCGACACGAACGAGCCCGCCGCCGGCTAGGCGACTCACCGGGAGCCGTCCGCTCCTCCTGCCACCGGCGGGGGGAGCGGCGGCCCTCGTCGTCCCTGAGCCAGGAGCAGACTGTCATCACCACGCCTCGCACCGCACCGAACGAAGCGGGCACCGCGCTCGTCGAGTTCGCCCTTGTGCTCCCACTTTTCCTGGTGATGCTCATCGGAATGGTGGACTTCGGCAAGGGCTTCAACTACTGGATCGACCAGACGCATATCGCGAACCAGGGTGCGCGGTTCGCGGTGGTGAACCGGAACCCGGGCGAGGCGGCCGGGGACACGCTGCAGCAGTACATCCGCGAGCACGCACAGACCGACGAGCTGGAGAGCGGAGGAACGGACACGGTGGAGGATCCGCTCATCGTGTGCATCGACTTTCCGAACGGCGGAACGCCGGCGGCGGGGGACCCGGTCACGGTGCGCGTGATCACGACGTACGACTGGATGCCGTTCCTCGACGCGAACATCGACGTGTCCGAGGTCACGATCACCGGCTCGGCGACCATGCGCCTCGAGGCAAAGCCGACCGAGTTCTCAACGGCGAGCAACAGCGAGGAATGCTAGGTGTGGCGCGCGCTCGGGAAACGAGCCAAGAGGGACACGGGCGCCGTGATCGTCATGACGGCCTTCTTCCTCCCTGTGGGCCTCCTCTTCTGCGGGTTCGTGATCGACGTGGCTAACTGGTTCGAGCACGATCGGCACCTCCAGACGCAGGCCGACGCCGCCGCGCTCGCCGGCGCCGGGAGCTTCCTCGCGTGCCCGAACAACGATTCGATCCTCGAGAAGACCGAGGAGTACAGCGGCGAGACCTGGAACGCGCAGGTGGGCGACGCCCAGGACAGCGTTCACATGGAGGTCAACTCGAAGACCTTCCACGACCAGCCTGACTGGCAGGACGACTCCGTCAAGGAAGGCACGCCGTGCGCGACGGGGATGGTCGACGTGAAGCTCACGGAGACCGACCTCCCCTGGTGGTTCGACATCACCGAGGACGTGGACTACATCAATGCCCACGCGCGGGTCGAGTTCTTTGGGGTCGAGACGATGACCGGCATGATGCCCTTCGGCGTGCCCGACGTGAAGCCCGTGACGGCGCGGGTCTGGTTCATCGACGAGCAGACCGGCCAGACCCTGACCGCCAGCGACGGGAACCCGGCCACGCACCTGTTGACATTCAGGAACTATGCGAGCGGCATAGCCACCTGGGACAACGTGGATGAGCCGGTCGACGTCACGTTCCCCGGTGGCGGGCCGTCGAAGATCGGGGTACGAGTAGCCCTCAGCGGCAGCACGTCGACGAACTGCACGGATCCGCTCGTCCAGTGCTACGACCTTGGCAGCGCCAACGGCATCCTCTACGCGCGCGCCTGGTCGCGGCTGACCGCCACGCCAACCGCTCCCCAGGCGCGCCACGTCGGGCTGATCAGCAGCGTGGCGGATGGTTGTTCGGCCCCCTACTTCACCGAGGTGCCCGCGGCCGGATGCAAGGTCGGCATGGTCGCTCAGCTCGATTTCGGCGGCGGCATCCCCGCCGACTACGGGGTCGACGCCGTGATCGGCAACAAGAAGTACGCGATGAAGTACGACGTGAAGAACCCCGCCGACCCGGCGGACGACGTGTGGGTCTCGGATCAGCTCATCCCCATCGACCCGGCCGTGGGCCCCGTGCCCATCGCGCTCGAGTGGAAGAACGGAAGGAACGGCGGCAACCTCGGGGTGGTGGCGCGGACCTTCAGCGCCAGCGCGCGCAGCGGCCCGATCAAGAGCGCCACGCTCTGGTCGGACGGGGGCTTCCCCGCGAGCTCACTCGAGCAGTGCAGCGCAACCCACCTGGACTGCACGTACAGCCTGGCGGTACAGCTCGGTATCCAGGGCAGCTTCGAGGACATCTACAAGGACCTTCGGAGCGTTACCACGCCGGTGACGCTCCGCTTCGCGGGCGGCACCAGCGGCAGCCAGAACCAGGCGCTCGACTGCGACCCGTGGAACGAGACCAACGCCGATCCGGACCTCAAGCTGCCCAACGGCACACGCAGCTTCGTCGGCGAGATCGCGCTTGGCTGCAGGCCGGGATACACGCCAAACAAGGGCCTTGCCTGCCCCGCCAGCCCAAACACCCTCTGGGGCGCGAGCACTTCGCACGACGACCAGGGCGCGGCCTGGCAGTGCGTAGCGGTCGAGACCGGTGACCGCGTCAGCCAGATCGCAACCGGGCTCAACCTTCGCATCCTCGGCGACAAGAACCCGACGGAGTGCACGCATCCGAACAACTGGGACGAGGTGACCCAGGCGCCGGACCCCGCCGAGGTCACCGACCCCCGCATCGTCCATCTCTTCCTGACCCAGTTCGGCGCGTTCAGCGCCTCGGGTCAGAACACCGTGCCGGTAACCAACTTCGCAACCTTCTACGTGACCGGCTGGAAAGGGCAGGGCGGCCATACGAGCCCCTGCGCCGACCCGGACGACCCGGACACACCGGCGGACGACCCGGTCACAGAGGCTGGAACCGTCGTCGGCCACTGGATGAAGTACCGCGGCCCGCTGGGCGACAGCACGGGCACGCAGCCATGCATCACCGACAGCCCCACGCCCTGCGTGTTCGCTCTCACTCGATAGGAGGAGTCAGCCATGCAAACCACAGAGAAGCCAAAGCGAAAGGTCGACCTCGGCAAGACGCTGGCGACCCGCAACGGCACGCTCGCCGTGTCGGGAATCGCCGCGCTGCTGGCGGGCGCCCTGCTGCTCGTGTTCCTGAACGCATACCGCGACAGCACCCGCGACGACGACGCGACCGTGAACGTCGTCGTGGCGAAGCGCCTGATCGAGCGCGGCAGCGCGGCTGACGTACTCGCCGACCAGGGAGTGTTCCAGGTCGCGCGTGTGCGGAAGGACGAGCTCAAGCAGGGCGCGATCGTCGATCCGAAGTCCCTCGAGGGGACGATCGCCGCGGGCGACGTCTACCCCGGTGAGCAGATCACCGCCCCCGACTTCACCACGACGGTCCCGCGCGCGATCTACAAGCTGAACGGATACAACCGGGCACTCGCGATCCCGACCGACGCCGTGCGCACCAACACCTCCGAGCTCCGGGCGGGCGACCGCGTGGACATCCTCGGCGCCTTCAACTCCACGGAGGGGCAGCCCGGGACTGGGGGCAAGCCGGTCATCAAGGTCCTGATGCGCAACGTCCTGATTCTTCGCGCGCCCGTGGGCGGCACCGGGGCCGCCGGCAGCGCCGGAGGCAACGTCGTCCTGAAGGCGCGGGACAACAAGGCGGCCATGCTCGCGTACGCCGTCGACAACGGCCAGCTATGGCTCCTGCTGCGGCCTCAGACCGGCGCGACAGACAGCGAGATCCCGCTGGTGACGCTCGAGACGCTGCTGTCCGAGAGCAACACGGTCCCGCCGGAGGCCGGCCAATGAGCGGCGACCTCAAGGCGATCGTCGGCCTCGACGGAGGGGTTGACCTCGCGGCGTTCCAGTCTCTGCTCGAGGCGCAGCCGGGCGTGTCGCTCGCCTGTCCGGTGGGCGACCTCTCGGACGCCTGGGATGCCCTGGACGAGACGATCTGCGATCTCGTCGTGATCGGGTGTGGCGGTGACGGTGAGCGTGCGCTGTCGTTCATCGCCGCGGCGGTCAAGGAGCGGCCGCAGGTGCCGATCGTGGTGGCCTACCAGGGCACCCCCAACGGGTTCGTGAACGCGGCATTCGAGGCCGGCGCGGATGAGGTCCTGATGCTGCCCGCTGAAGCCGGAGAGCAGAGCGTTTCGCTCGACAGCGATGTGCTGTTCACGTTCCAGAAGGCGCTCGCGCGACGGAACGGGGCCCCCTCCGCCTCGGCGCAACGCCACTCACAGATGATCTGCGTCCTGGGCGCGAAGGGCGGTATCGGGAAGACGGTGGTGGCGTCGAACCTCGCGGTGGCTCTCGCGTCCGAGGGCGCGAGCGTCGCGCTGGTCGACCTCAACCTCCAGTGCGGGGACCTGGCGCTCGCGCTCGGGCTTCAGCCCAACAGGACGATCTACGACCTCGCGACCTCCGGAGGCGCACTCGACGCGGAGAAGCTCGAGGCGTTCCTCGGTCGGCACGAGTCGGGGGTACGGGTGCTGATGGCCCCGACGCGCCCCGACCAGTCGAGCAGCGTGACGACCGACTTCCTCGACCGCACGTACTCCCTGTTGCGGGCAATGCACGACTACGTGATCGTCGACACACCGCCCGGGTTCACGCCCGAGGTCATCGCCTCTATCGACGGTGCCTCGGACGTCTGCATGGTCGCGGCGCTGGATGTGCTCTCGCTCAAGAGCGCGCGGGTGGGGCTCGAGACGCTTCGGCTGATGGGCTACGACCTCGACCGGGTCCGCCTGGTCCTCAACCGCGCGGACAGCCGCGTCGGGCTCGACGCAAACGACGTGACGGCGATCGTCGGGGGCGGGCCGGACGTGCTGGTGCCGAGCCACCGCGACATCACCCGGACCCTCAACGAGGCGAAGCCGATCGTGACGTCGTCGCCTCGGTCGGAGGCGGCGAGGGCGTTCAAGAAGCTCGCCCGCCTGTACGAGCCGGTGGCTCAGTCGAATGGCAACGGAGCCGCCAACGGCAGGCGGCGCCTCCGCAGAAAGGGGCGGTAGGCCGTGGAGCTGCGAGAGCGCCTGGCCGCGGCGGCGGCCACCACCAACGGCAATGGGAACGGGAATGGTGCGGCCTCGTCGCCGGACTCGTTCGCGGACGTCAAGAACCGCGTCCACATGGCCGTTATCAGCGAGCTGGGCCCGCAGCTCTTCGACGCCGAGCTGGATCCCGCTGCGCTCCGCGAGCGGGTGATGGGCAAGATCAACGAGCACCTCGCCCGCGAGGCGGGTATCGCGCGCGAGGACCGGCTGAGGCTCGCCGACGAGATCGCCGACGACACCCTCGGTCATGGCCCCATCGAGCGGCTCCTCGCGGACGAGTCCGTGACGGAGATCATGATCAACGGGCCCTTCGACGTCTGGATGGAGCGCAACGGAAAGCTGCACCACACGACCGTGCGCTTCAACGACGAGTGGCACCTGCGCCGCATGATCAACAAGATCGTGGCCCAGATCGGGCGCCGCGTGGACGAGTCGTCGCCGATGGTGGACGCACGCCTGCCGGACGGCAGCCGTGTGAACGCCGTGCTCCCTCCGATCTCGCTGACCGGGCCGCTCATGACGATCCGCAAGTTCAGCAAGGCGCGCTGGGACCTGAACGACCTGATCCGGCTCGGAACGGTGTCCGACCACACCGTGGACTTCCTGGAGCGCTGCGTGCGGGCGGAGCTCAACGTCCTGATCTCCGGTGGCACCGGCTCCGGCAAGACGACGCTCCTGAACGCGATGTCCACGGCGATCCCGGACAAGGACCGGATCGTCACCATCGAGGACTCGGCCGAGCTGCGCCTCAATCAGCGCCACGTGCTCCGGCTCGAGTCGCGTCCGAAGAACATCGAGGGCAAGGGTGAGGTGCCGATCCGCTCGCTCGTCCGCAATTCGCTGCGCATGCGCCCGGACCGGATCATCGTCGGCGAGGTCCGCGGGGCCGAGGCCCTCGACATGCTCCAGGCGATGAACACCGGCCACGACGGCTCGCTCTGCACGGTCCACTCGAACTCCCCTCGTGACGCGCTCGCGCGCATCGAGACGATGGTGCTGATGGCCGGCTACGACCTGCCGATCAAGGCCATCCGCCAGCAGGTGGCATCTGCGCTGGACCTGATCGTCCACCTCGAGCGGCTCAACGACGGCTCGCGCAAGGTCGTCGCGGTCACCGAGATACAGGGCATGGAGTCCGACGTGATCACGCTTCAGGACCTCTTCAAGTTCGAGATCGAGGGCGTCACGTCGAACCGAGCGGTGATCGGCAAGCTGCGCCCGACGGGCCTGCGACCCACCTTCACGGCCAAGTTCGAGAAGCACGGGGAGACGCTGCCGACCGAGCTCTTCGGGGGCGTCAGCCCTTCGGGGCTGGCCCTGGACGACGGACGCTCGCACGCCTTCGAGGGGGTCCCGCGGCCATGAGAGCGCGACTCGGGTCAGCGGGGGCGGCCGTGCTCGCCGTCGCGCTGTTCACCGGACCGGCTGCAGCCGCGACGCTGGAGCTCGCGCCCGCGGGCAAGCCCCGCTTCCCGAAGCGCGCCTTTGCGCTGACGCTGCCGTCCGAGAAGTCGCTCGGGCCCGGACAGGTGACCGTCTTGGAGAACGGTCGCGAGGTTCCGGATGTGTCCGTCCTGACTGGAGCGGCGACCGACCAGCTCGGTGTGGTGCTGGTGATCGACGCGAGCAACAGCATGCGCGGAGAGCCGATCGCCGGCGCAACCGACGCCGCGAGGACGCTGGCGGACCACCGCAATCCCAGGCAGCCCCTCGGCATCGTGACGTTCAACGACCGCGCCACCGCGCTTCTGGAGCCGACGACCAAGGACACCGAGATCGGCGTCGCGCTCACGGATCCGCCGGCACTTGCCAGGGGAACGCACATCTATGACGCGGTCGACGCCGCGATCGGGATGCTCGAGGACGAGGGAATCGCCGGGGGATCGGTTGTCGTGCTCTCGGACGGCTCGGACACGGGCAGCCGGAAGAGCGCGGACGAGGTGGGCGCAGCCGTGCGCCAGGCGGGTGTACGTCTCTACACGGTCGGCCTTCGCTCGCCGGCCTTCGAGCCCGGCCCGCTGGAGGACCTCGCCGCCGGCGGCGGCGGGTCGTACTCCGAGGCGAGCTCGCCCGCCGAGTTGCGGCAGATCTACGACACGCTGGGCTCGGAGCTGGCGAGCCAGTACCTGATCCGCTACCGCTCCTCCGCAGGCCCCGAACGGCGGGTCGACGTTGCGGTCAAGGTGGCCGGAGTCCCGGGCATCGCGACCGCCGACTACATCAGCCCGGCCCTGGCGGCCGGCGCCGCGCCTCCGTTCGAGCGCCCGCTCGAGGAAACGTTCTGGCGCTCCACGGGCGCCGTCGTGGCTGTGAGCATGATGGTCGGCGGCCTGCTCGCGCTCGCGCTCGTCCTGCTGTTGAGGCCGCGGAGCCGGACGCGCTCGCTGCTCGATCGCATCGAGCCCTATGCGCCCGACCCGGAGGCTCGGGCGAGGCTCTCGCTGAGCGACATGGCCGACCGGATTCTGCTGAGCACCGAGAGGTCGCTCGAGCGGACGAGCTGGTGGCCGTCCGTCAAGGAGAGCATCGAGATCGCGCGGGTCCGGCTGACGCCGATCCAGGTGGTCGCGCTGACGGTCGTCGGCACGGTCGTCGCGAGCTGGGTGCTGGCGGTTGTGACGGGCTCTCCCTTCGCGGCGCTCGGCGGGCTCTTGGTGCCGCTGGTGGCCTACTCGATCATCCGCTTCCAGCTCAAGCGCGAGCGCAACAAGTTCGACGAGCAGCTTCCGGATCATCTGCAGGTCATCGCGTCGGCGATGCGGGCCGGGCACAGCTTCGTCGGTGCGCTTTCCGTCGCCGACGAAGACGCTCCCGAACCGGTCCGGCGCGAGTTCGACCGCGCGATCGCGGACGAGCAGCTCGGCACTCCGATCGAGGATGCGCTCGACGCGGTCGGCGACCGGATGCAGAGCGAGGACATGGTGCACGTGGCGCTGGTCGCCAAGCTCCAGAGGGAGACCGGGGCCAACTCCGCCGAGGTGCTCGAGCGGGTGGCCGCCACGCTGCGCGAGCGGCAGGAGCTGCGCCGTCACGTCCGGGTCCTCACGGCCCAGCAGCGGATGGCGCGCTGGATCCTGACCGCGCTTCCCCTGGGGCTGATCTTCGCGATCTCGGCGATCAACCCCGAGTACATGGAACCGCTGTGGGAGGAGCCCTTCGGGCGGATATTGCTGGCGATCGGGATCTTCGGCATCGTCGTCGGCTCCTACCTCCTGAAGCGCCTAGTGGACATCAAGGTTTGAAGGAGACGAGGGGAAGCTCATGGTCTTGCTAGCGGTGATGTCGGCCCTCCTCCTCGGCGGCGCCGTGGCGCTCGCCGGCCGAGCGGCGGTCTTCGGGAGGATCCGGACCGCATCGCGCTTGGAGGAGCTTGCGCCCTACGGATTCGGTGCGGGCGAGACGGCTAACGGAGACCAGCCGGAGAGCTCCGTCGAGGGCGTGGCGCGACGGGTCGGCGACCTGACCGCCGAACACCTGAGCGGCGTGCGCGACGACGACCTCAGACGCGAGCTAATGGCCGCGGGTATGTACAGGATGTCGCCGCGGACGCTGCTCGGATATCGAGCGCTGGCGGCGCTCGTCCTCCCGATCCTCCTGCTCTGGCTCCTGTCCGGAAGCGTCTCTCCCGCTCTGGCGATCGTGGTCGCGGCGGGCTCGCTCGTCGGGGGGTGGATGCTGCCGCTGGGGCTCGTCCGGCGGCGCGCTCACGTCAGGGCCAAGACGGTGAACCGCGAGGTTCCGGAGTTCATCGACCTGCTCGTGGTCACGGTCGAGAGCGGTCAGGGCCTGGCGGGCGCGATCCGGGTTGCCGGCGACCGGCTGCGAGGGCCGCTCGGCGACGAGGTCCGGCTCGCGATCCAGGAGCAGGTGATGGGACTGTCCACCCACGAGGCCCTCAGCAACATGGTCGCTCGCACGGACAGCCCCGCGCTGCGCTCGTTCGTGCGCTCGGTGATCCAGGGCGAGTCCCTCGGCGTCTCGATCGGCGACATCCTCCGCGCCGTCGCGGTCGACATGCGCAAGCGGCGGAGACAGGCGGCCGAGGAGCAGGCGCAGAAGGCTCCGATCAAGATGCTCTTCCCCCTGGTCTTCTGCATCTTCCCTTCCATGTTCATCGTGATCCTCGGTCCGTCCGTCTTCGAGCTCGTCAACACGCTGGGGCGCATCGCTTGACCGAGCGGGACTCCGAGACCACGCGCGCGACCGCTACCGCGGCGCGTGAGCAGCGGCGCCCGACGACTCCGTGGCGGGAGGAGGGCACCCGCGATCGCGGCATAGTCGCCTGGTTCCGGCCCGTACGAAGGCGCATCCTCGTCGCGCTCCTGCTCGCCGTGCTCGGAGTCAACTGGTATCTCGGCTCGAAGGTCGCCGAGCCGGAGCAGCCCGCGGAGATCCCCTACACAGCGTTCCGCGCGGAGGTCAAGGCGGGGAACGTGCGCAGCGTTAGCTCGGTCGGCGACGAGATCGAGGGCGTCCTCAGGAGGCCGATCCGCGAGCCGGAGGCCTCGGGCTCGCGCATCCGCCGCTTCCAGACGCTCCGCCCGTCCTTTGACGAGACCCACCTGCTGCCACTGCTCGAGCGGAACAACGTCGAGGTGCAGGCGGAGCGCCCGGAGGCCAGGCCGGTATGGCAAATCCTGGCACTGTCCTTCGGACCGACGCTGCTGCTTGTCGCGGTCTTCGTATGGCTCATCCGCCGTACCAGCGCGTTCCGCAGCATGACGATCGGGACGTCGCGCGCCACCCGTTACACGGCCGACGAGGGCCGCGCCACCTTCGACGACGTCGCCGGAATCGAGGAGTCGAAGGCGGAGCTCGTCGAGATCGTCGACTTCCTCCGCGATCCGGAGCGCTACTGGGAGCTCGGCGCCGCCATTCCCCGAGGAGTGCTCCTATCCGGCCCGCCCGGGACCGGCAAGACGCTGCTGGCTCGGGCGGTGGCCGGCCAGGCGGACGTCCCGTTCTTCTCGCTGTCGGGCTCCGAGTTCATCGAGCTCGTGGTCGGCGTGGGCGCTAGCCGCGTCCGTGATCTGTTCAAGCAGGCGAAGGATGCCGCGCCGGCGATCATCTTCATCGACGAGCTCGACGCGGTCGGGAGGTCGCGCGGGGACGCCGGGCTCAGCGCCGGGCACCAGGAGCGCGAGCAGACCCTCAATCAGATCCTGACCGAGATGGACGGCTTCAGCCGCACGGACGGCGTGATCGTGATCGCCGCCACCAACCGGCCCGAGGTGCTCGACTCGGCGCTGCTGCGTCCCGGCCGATTCGACCGCCGAGTCGTCGTGAGCGCTCCGGACCAGACCGGGCGCCGCGAGATCCTGGAGGTCCACACACGAGGCGTGCCGCTGGCCGAGGACGTGGACCTAGCCCGCATCGCATCCGCGACCCCGGGCATGGTGGGGGCCGAGCTGCGCAACCTCGTGAACGAGGCGGCCCTCCAGGCCGCGCGCCACCGGCAGGACGAGGTCACCGCGCGCGACTTCGGCGACGCGCTCGAGAAGGTCGTGCTCGGCACCGAGCGGCACATCACGATCTCGGACGAGGAGCGCCGCAGGACCGCGTACCACGAGGCCGGCCATGCGCTGCTCGGCATGCTCGACCCCAAGGCGGACGCCATCCGCAAGGTCTCCATCGTGCCGCGCGGCCAGGCGCTCGGCGTGACATTCCAGAGCCCGGACGTCGACCGCTACGGCTACGAGTCCGGCTACCTGAAGTCGCGGATCGTGGGAGCCCTCGGCGGGCGGGCCGCGGAGGACCTCGTTCTCAACAGCATCACCTCGGGCGCGGAGAACGACCTCGAGCAGGTGACGCGCATCGCGCGCCAGATGATCGGGCGCTGGGGGATGTCCGATGCCGTCGGGCCGGTGTCGGTCCTGCCGCGAGCGGGCCAGCCGGACTACCCGGGGATGCGGAGCGGCGCCTCGGAGGGGACGCGCCAGCTCGTGGACGCCGAGGTCAGGCGGCTGATCGACGAGTGCTACTCGGTCGCGCTCGGCCTGCTCCACGACAACCGGGACCGGCTCGAGAGGCTCGCCGAGGCACTGCTCGAAAACGAGACGCTCGACGGCGACGACGCGTATCTGGCGGCCGGCTTCCTTGCGCCGAACGGGGACGGCCCCACCCCCTTGAAGGGGGGCGCCCCGCCGACCGATGCACGTTCGGCACCCTCGCGGGCACATCGGACACTGCGTCCGCTGTGAACTCCCGCTGCCAGCGACCTTTTTTGCAGCATTTGACACACAGGGAATCGGGGTTACCGTGGAACTGCACAACTTGAGTGGTTCGGTTGGTGCTGTAAGGGCTGGCCCCCTCGCGTCATCCACGACATGGAGAAACGAGCGCTTAATGCGAGTACTGCTCGCGGATGATCAACTGGTAACGCTCGAAGGCGTCCGGATCGTCCTCGAGTCCAGCGACGACATCAGCGTGGTCGGGCAGGCCGGGACGCGGGAGGAGCTGTCGTCGCTGGTCGCCCGAACGCGGCCGGACGTCGTCTTGATCGACCCGCAGCTCTGCGGGGAGGACGACTTCGCGTGCATCGACGTGATCCGCGCCAACCACCGCGAGGCGAAGGTGGTCTTCTTCTCGATGAAGTCGAACATCCACCACGTCCAGGCGGCGCTCGAGGCGGGGGCCGCGGCGTACATCATCAAGACGATCCACCCCCTCGACCTCGTCGGCGCGCTCCGTCAGACGCTTCAGCGCACCGTGTTCCATCCGCGTCTCTCCAAGACGCAACAGAACGGGAACGGCGGCACCGACGAGCTCACCGCGCGCGAGCGCGAGATCCTCACCGCGGTCGCCCGGGGCCTGTCGAACAAGGCGATAGGCGAGGAGTTCTGGGTCACCGAGCAGACGGTGAAGTTCCACCTGAGCAACGTCTATCGCAAGCTCGGCGTGCCCAGTCGCACCGCTGCGGTGCGGTACGCCCACGAGCACGGGCTCGTCGGCATGGAGCGCGAGCGCGCCACGGCTTGACCGGCGGTCCCCGAGGGGCTAGCTCGAGCCTAGACTTTTCGGTAGTGCGATCCGCGCAAATTGCGTCAATAGTTGGCGGATGACGCTCGCGGCCGTGAGACGGTTGGCCAGCCCGAAGCTGCTTCGGGCCCTTGCGCTGGCCGCGCTGGTCGGGGCATTCCTCGCCACCGTCTTCACCGTCCCGGCGTCGGCTCAGTCCTACCGCGTCACGGTGGAGCTCGCGGACGGCACCGTCACCGAGGTGGTGCTGGACCTCCCGGAGGGCACGACCCTCGAGGAGATCCTGGCCCACCCCGACCTGCCCGGCAAGCCGATCTCGCTCGAGCCGGTCGAGCCCGGGCCGCCGGCCGACGAGCCGACGACGACCGACCCGGCGCCTCCCGATGCCCCGGCCGGCGGATCGCCCCCGGGGGAGACGCCGGCGG
>DASSVP010000038.1:0-6150 GCA_035705985.1 Thermoleophilaceae bacterium | reverse complement strand
CCTTTCCGAGCGAACTTGCCCGGCGCCCACAGAGCCGGACAGGGGGGAGGCCGCCCAGATGGGCGGCCTCGTCCGTTCTAGTCTCAGCGCCCGTGGGCGTCTTCGACATAACCGCGCGCGACGGCGTGGCTCGCGCCGGCGTGATCGACACGCCCCATGGGCCCGTGCGCACGCCCGCGTTCGTGCCGCTCGCCTCGACCGCCACCGTCAAGTCGCTGCACGCGGCCGAGGTGGCCGAGCTGGGCTACGAGATGGTGCTCGGCAACACCTTCCACCTGTTCATCCAGCCCGGACACGAGCTGATCGCGGAGATGGGCGGCCTCCACGAGTTCATGGGCTGGCGGCGGCCGATCATCACGGACTCGGGCGGCTACCAGGTCTTCTCGATGGGCCACGGCTCCGTGGCGGAGGAGATCAAGCGGCGCCGCGACCGCCGCCGGTCGATGGTGATCTCGATCGGCGAGGAGGGCGTGCGCTTTCGCTCCTACGCGGACGGCGGCGAGCGCTTCATGGGTCCCGAGACGTCGATGGAGGTCCAGGCCGCGCTCGGCTCGGACATCGCGCTCGCCTTCGACGAGTGCACGCCCTTTCACGTGGAGCGCGACTACACCGCGGCCTCGATGGAGCGCACGCACCGCTGGCTCGACCGCTGCGTCAGCTGGTGCCGCGCGAACGCGCCCGAGGGGCAGCTGCTCTACGGCATCGTGCAGGGCGGCGTCTACGAGGACCTGCGGGCGGAGTCGACCGCCTACGTCGCCGGCGCCGGCGTGGACGGCATCGCCATCGGCGGCTCGCTCGGTCAGGAGAAGGAGCAGATGCGCGAGGTCGTTGGCTGGGCGCTCGCCGGGCTGCCGGAGGGTCCGCCGCGGCACCTGCTCGGGATTGGCGACGTCGACGACATCGTGCACGCGGTCGGCGCCGGGATCGACACGTTCGACTGCGCCACGCCCACGCGGCTCGCCCGCCACGGCACCGCGCTCGTCCACGACCCGGACAACCGCTGGCGGCTCGATCTCACGAAGGGCGTCCATCGGACGAGACGCGAGCCGATCGAGGAGGACTGCCCGTGCCCGGCGTGCCGGGAGCACACGCGCGGCTACCTGCACTACCTGTCGCGGATCGACGAGCTCACCGCGAAGCGCCTGCTCACCCTGCACAACCTCACCTTCATGGAGCGCCTGCTGCGGCGCCTGCGCGACGGGATCGAGGCCGGCGACTACGCCGGCGCTAGCGCGAGTGCTCTCCGATGAAGTCGCGCAGGCCGTCGATCTGACCCTGCACGTCGCCGCCGTCCACGGGCTCGACCGAGTCGCCGCTCGACGACGACAGGAGGGCGACGGCCACGACGACGATCGCCGCGATCGCGGCCAGCAGCGCGAGGAAGCTTCCGAAACGGCGCCGGCGGGCCGAGGCGCGCGCCGCCTCGCGCTCGCTGCGGCGCGAGCGCGCCTGCTCCACCGGGCTGGCGGTCGCGGGCACCGCGTCGTGGACGCGCGTGGGCGCAGGCCCCATCGTGGTCCGCTGCATCGCCCGGGTCGCCGCGGTGTCGTCGAGCACCTGCGTCGCGTCCGTGCTCTCGCCGCGCAGGCCGGCCTGGATCGCCTCGGCCATCTCGAGCGCGCTCGAATAGCGCGCCGAAGGGTCGCGCTCGAGCGCCACGCGGACGGCCTGGTCGAGCTCCGGCGGCACGTCGGGCCGGTAGTCGGTGACCGGCGCGACCGGGTCCTGCTGCTGCTTCAGCGCCAGCTCCGTGAGCGACGCGTACTCGTGCGGGAGCCGCCCCGTGAGGAACTGGTACGCGCACACGCCGAGCGAGTAGATGTCGGACGCGGGGCCCGCCTCCTCGCCGCGCGCCTGCTCGGGCGACAGGTACGCCGCGGTGCCGAGCACCGATCCGACCTGCGTGATGCGCGTCTGCTCGGCGGCCTTCGCGATCCCGAAGTCCGCGAGCTTCGTGAGCCCCATCTCCTCGGCGAAGAGCAGGTTGCCGGGCTTCACGTCGCGGTGGACCACGCCGGCGCGGTGCGCGTAGTCGAGGCCGTGGCAACCGTCGCGCACGAGCTGCGCGGTCTCCTCGATCCCGAGCTGCTTGCGCTCGCGCAGGATGTCGGCCGCCGAGGGGCCGTGCACGTACTCCATGACGATGTAGTGCCGCTCGGAGGCCGAGTCCTGCCCGGAGTCGAACACCTGCACGATGTTCGGGTGCTGGAGCTTCGCGGCCGACAGCGCCTCGCGCTGGAAGCGGTAGACGAAGTCCTGGTCATCGGCCAGGTGCTCCGCGAGCAGCTTCACCGCGACGGGCCGCTCGAGCACCGTGTCGCGCGCCATGAACACCGTCGACATGCCGCCTGCGCCGAGGCGGCGCTCGATGACGTAGCGGCCCGCGACCTCGGTGGGCGGGCTCACTCCTTCTTCCCCTTCGCCTTCGCGGCGCCCGGGCCGACGCCGCCACCGTTGCCCCCGCCGGGCGTCTCGCCGTTGTTGTCGCCGTCGCCCTCGGGAGGCAGAGGCGCCTCCTCGGGGTCGGTCGGGAGGGGCGCCGTCTCGGTCTCCGTGGGGGTCTCCGGCGCCGTCTCGGTCTCCGTGGGAGTCGGCTCCGGCTCCGGCTCGGGCTCCTCCTGCCGCTCGGACTCCTCCTCCTGCTCCTTGTCGTCGCAGTCCTGCTGGACCAGCTCCCAGAGGCGGTCGAAGCTGTCCTCGAGCGCGGAGCGCACGTCGGGATCCACGTCGTCGGGCAGGCCGTCGATGAGCTGCTGGACGCGCTCGAGATTCGGGCCGCGGTCGCCCTCCAGGATGTCGTTGCACGCACCCGCGCTCCCGTTGTCGATGCGCGCCTGGACGCCGTCCAGCTCGGCCTCGAGCGCCTGCGCGGTCTGGGCCGGGATCGGCTCACCCTCCTCGTCGCCGCCGCACCCCGCGATCGCGAGGGCGGCGCCGAGCAGTGCCAGGAGGAATATGCGCTTGGGGCTCGTCATTGTCCGCTGAAGAGGCGCTCCGCGAGGACGCGCGGGAGACCCGCCTCCTCGATCGCCCTGGCGGCTTCCTCGATCGGATATTCGACCCGCCGCCAGGTGGCCGTCCATTCCCCTGTGTCTAGCAGGAGCCACGCGGCGCGGGGATCGCCGTCGCGTGGCTGGCCGACCCCGCCGGGGTTCACGAGCCAGCGCCCGGCCGACAGGTCGTGCTCCGAGCCGGCGTCCGCGGTCGCCCCGGACATCTTGCCCGAGTCGTCTCGCCGGAACCAGAGCGCCACGTGCGAGTGGCCGACGGCCCCCACGCGCGCCTCCATCAGGTCGATGCACTCGTCCGCCTGCCAGGTCGACAGCACGTACTCCCAGACCGGGTCGCGGGGACTGGCGTGGTAGAGCGCGGGCTCGCGGTCGGCGTCGGCCGGAACGAGGCCCTTGAGGAAGGCCATCGTCTCCTCGCCGATCGTCTCCTGCGTCCAGCGAGCGGCCGCCGCCGCGCTGGACGAGAAGTCCGTGATCGGGATCTCCCCGGTCACGACGAGGTCGTGGTTGCCGGCCAGGGAGAGGTCACAGCTGTCGCGCGCCAGCTCGACGCAGCCGTCCGGCTGCGCGCCGTAGCCCACGAGGTCGCCGAGGCACCAGACCTCGTCCGGCGCCTGCGCGTCCACGTCGGCGAGCACCGCCTGGAAGGCGGGCAGGTTGCCGTGGACGTCTGAGAGCAGGGCGATGCGCATCTGGAGGCTTCTACAGTGTCGGGAGATGGGGCGTTCGCGGCTGCCGCTTGCGATCGTCGTCTCGGTGGCCGCGGCCGCCGTTGCGACGTTCCTGCTCCGGCCGCGCAGCGGCCTGATCGAGCCCGCCCCGGTCGAGGTCGAACAGTACTTCACGGCTTTTCAGCTCGACCGGGCGGAGGACTTTCGCGGGCTCCAGCGCGTGCTTGGGCTGGCCAACCTGGGTGTCGGCGTCGCGGCGCTGGCGGTGCTCGCGTGGCGCCCGCCCGAGCGCCTGATCGCCCGCGTCCAGGCCCGTCCGTTGCTGGGCGGGGCCGCCGTGGGAGCGGGCATCTCGCTCCTGCTCGTCGTGGTCGGGCTGCCGTTGCGCGCCTGGATGAGGGAGCGAGCGCTCGACGTGGGCCTCGCGACCCAGGCGTGGCCCGACTGGGCGGTCGACGTCGCGAAGTCGGCCGGGATCGGCGCGGTCACCGCCGCGATCGGCGGGCTCGTGGCCGTGGCGCTGATCCGCCGCTTCCCGCGCAACTGGTGGGCGCCGGCGTCGGCGCTGGTCGTGGCGTACGCGGTCGTGACCGTCTGGCTCTGGCCCGTCGTGATCGACCCGCTCTTCAACCGCTTCGAGCCGCTCCGCCCCGGTCCGCTGCGCGAGGACGTCGTGGAGCTGGCGCAGCGCGCCGGCGTGGACGTGGGCGAGGTGTACCGGGTCGACGCGAGCCGCCGCACGAGCGCGGCGAACGCGTACGTCAACGGGCTCGGGCACAGCAAGCGCGTCGTGCTGTACGACAACCTGATCGACCGCTTCCCGCACGACGAGGTCCGCATCGTCGTGGCGCACGAGCTCTCCCACCAGAAGCACAACGACCTGCTGCACGGCCTCGCGTGGCTGGCGCTCGTGGCGCCGGCCGGCACCTTCCTGACCCAGGCGCTGGCAGAGCGATTCGCCGGACGGGGCGCGCTCCGGTGGCCCGCCGGCCTCCCCGCGGTCGCGCTGGCGATCTCGCTCGTCGCCCTGGGCCTCGGCGCGGCCTCGAACGTGCTGTCCCGCCAGGTCGAGGCGCGCGCGGACGCCTTCGCGCTCGACCTCACCCGCGACCCGGCGGACTTCGTGAAGTTCGAGCGCAGGATCGCGATCCGCAACATCTCCGACCCGGACCCGCCGCGGCTCTTCCAGCTGCTCTTTGCCACCCACCCGACCACGGTCGAGCGCATAGGAATCGGAGAGGCATGGCGCGACGAGCCCTGATCGAGCGGGTCGTCCGCGAGCTCGCCTCGTACGAGCGGCCCTCGGCGTCGGGCGGCGAGCGGCGGGCGGCGGAGTGGCTCGCGCGCGAGTTCGAGGCGGCCGGCTGCCGCCACGTGCGGGTCGAGGAGGAGCGCGCGCACGGCGGCTACTGGTGGCCGCTCGGGCTGCTGAACGCCGCCAGTGTCCTGGCCGCGCGGCTGGGGCGCCGGCCCGCCATGCTCGTCGGCGGGATCGCCGCCGCCGCCGTGTACGACGACGTGAGCGGCGGCCGGCTGTGGTTCCGGCGCGCCACGCTGCCGCAGCGCCAGACCTGGAACGTCGTCGCCGAGGCCGCCGACCCCGCTGCCGAGCGCACGGTCGTCTTCATCGCCCACCACGACGCCGCCCACAGCGGGCTCGTGTTCCACCCGGCGCTGCCGCGCGCCGGGATGTGGGCGTTCCCGGAGCTGCACGCGAAGGCGAACCAGAGCATCCCGATCATCTACGGCACCTTCCTGGGGCCGCTGCTCGTGGCGCTCTGGGGCCTGCTGGGCCGGCGCTCGCTGAGGGCCGGCGGACTGTTGTTCTCGCTCGGCGCGGCGGCGACCATGGCGAACATCGGCGCGAGTCGCGTGGTGCCGGGCGCCAACGACAACCTGAGCTCGGTGGCCGTGCTCGTCGCGCTGGCGCACGAGCTGGCCGAGAGCCCGCCGGACGGGATCCGCGTGATCCTGCTCTCGACCGGCTCCGAGGAGGGCTTCATGGAGGGGATGCAGGCCTTCGGCCGCCGCCACTTCGGGGAGCTGGACCGGGACTCGACCGAGTTCGTCTGCCTCGAGTGCGTGGGCTCGCCGCACCTGTGCGTCGTCGAGGCGGAGGGGATGCTGCGCATGCGGCCCTATACGGAATCCTCGCGCGAGGCGCTCGCCCGGGCCGGCGCGGCGGCCGGCGTCGAGCTGACCCGCGGGCTCCGCACCGTCGCGGCCACCGACGCCCTGATCGCGCTGCGGGCCGGCTACCGGACCTGCACGCTTGGAGGCGTGGACGAGGCGAAGTTTCCGGCCGAGTACCACTGGCCCTCGGACACGCCCGACAACCTCGACTGGGACAGCGTCGAGGGCGCCCTCCGGATCTGCCAGGAATACCTGCGGGGCTAGTCCTGCTCGCCCAGCTCGGGCAGATCGCGGATGCCCTCGCGCGTCCGCCACTTGGAGAAGTTGTCCTCCAT
>DASSVP010000037.1:0-4635 GCA_035705985.1 Thermoleophilaceae bacterium | reverse complement strand
GCGCGCTGCCGGATTCGCTGGAGCGGGGGCTGTCGGTGGAGCGACGGGCGCCCGGCGGCGTGCGCGTGGAGGTGCGGGTGCCGTTCCTCCTGCGCGTGTGGCAAAGCCCCGTGGAGGTCGCGGCGAGCTCGTCGCTCGGGGGTGGCGGATGAGCCGCGGCCTTCGAGGGTTGCGTCACGACCGCGGGCAGGCGGCTGTCGAGCTGCTAGCCCTCCTGCCCCTCGTGCTGGCCGTGGCGATGGCTGCCGCGCAACTGCTCGCGGTCGGCTACGCGAGCGTGCTCGCCGGAAACGCCGCCGAGGCGGCCGCCCTGGCGGTGGCCGGCGGAGGCGACCCGCGCGCAGCCGCCCGCCAGGCGCTGCCCGGCTGGTCCCGCGCGCACGCGCGCGTGTCGATGAGTGGCGGCGAGGTCCGAGTCAACCTGCGCCCGCCGACGCTGCTGAGGCCGCTCGCCGGCGAGCTCGAGGTCGCGGCAAACGCATCGGTGGAGGCACCGTGACGGCGAACGCGTCCACCGCCGCCGGCCGAGGCTTGCTCGCATCGGCGGCCGCCGCGGTCGAGTCCTTCTTCCTCGAGCCGGTCGCTCCGTCACCGGCTGCCGATTCGGCTGAGCCGCCTGAGCAGCGCCCGGTCGTGTGCGTCTTCGGTCTCGCTCGGGGCTGTGGTGTCACGCTCGTCGCCCGGGCGCTTGCCGCCGAGCTCGCCGTTCGGGATCGAGCGGGCACGGCCGCCGTCTGCTGCGATGCCCGGCCCGCCGGCATCCCGCTCGCGACCCATGCCGCGACCCGGCTCGCGCAGCTCCTCGAGGACGTGCCCGGCGCCGAGCCGCGCCCGATCGGCCGCCTCTGCCTCGTCGGCGGAGCCGACCCGCTCCGGCTCTCGGACACCGCCCGGCACCACGCCCCGCTCGTAATCGACGCCGGCTCGGCCGCGCTGGGCGGAGCGCCCGCCTCCGTCGCCGACCGCACCGTGATCGTGACCACGCCCGCGATCGAGCCGGCGCTCGCGCACGTCGGCGCCGAGTGCGTCGCTCGCGCCGGGCCGACGCCGATCGTCGTCCTGAACCGGGCTTCCCACGACCAGCGCGGAGCGCTTGCGCTCCCGAACTCCCCGATGGGCGCCCGCCTGGCCCTGGGCGGCCGCGAGGCCCGGGGAGCCCTGGGCGGAGCGATCGCCGACCTGGCCGACCTCATCGAGGAGCTCGAGTGAGCCACGTTTCCTCAGCGCGCGGCCAGGCGTCGCTCATGATGCTCGCGGTAGTCGGCTTGGTGCTGTCGGGCGCGCTCGTGCTCTTCGCGTTCGGCCAGGCGCTCGGCGCGAGGGACAAGCACCAGCGCGGCGCCGACCTCGCCGCAATCAGCGCCGCCCAGGTCATGCGCGACCTCCACTCGCGGCTCTTCGAGCCACCGTTCATAGAGCCTGACGTCCCGAACCCGCGCCACCTCGACGAAGCTGAGTACCTCGCGCTCGCACGGGCAGCCGCGGTGGGCGGCGGACGTCGCAACGGCGTACGCGTGCGCGGGTCCGACGTCACGTTCCCGGGCGGTGGATTCGCACCGACTCGGGTTCGGGTGGTTGCGCGCGGTGACGGCAGGGTGCGGGTGGGTGACCGGCGCCACGCGGTCCCCGTGCGGGCGGCCGCCACTGCCGAGCTCTCGCCGGCGGCGGGCGGGGCAAGCATGCCGGGCAGCGCCAGTGGCGGCGGGTACGACGGGCCGCTCGCCTACCGGCAGGGCAAGCCGATGAGGCCCGACGTCGCGCTCGGGTTCGATCGCATGGCCGTCGCGGCGCGGAGCGAGGCCGGTCTCTACCTCGCGGTCACCAGCGGCTTTCGCTCCGATGCGGAGCAGGCCCGGCTCTTCGCCGCTCACCCGGATCCGCGCTGGGTGGCGCCGCCCGGCGAGAGCCTCCACCGCTACGCGACCGAGCTCGACCTCGGCCCGCCGTCCGCATACGCATGGCTGGCCGCCAACGCCACGCGGTTCGGGTTCCTGCGGCGCTACTCCTGGGAGCCCTGGCACTACGGCTACACGCGCTCCCCCGGCAGCTCATCCGTCGGCTTCGGCGCCCGCGGCGGCGACGGCCGGGCCACCCGCGCCGTCCAGTCCTTCGTGCCCGCCCGCTTCGCGCCGCTGATCGTCCGCGCGGCGCAGCGCCGGGGCGTGTCGGCCCATCTGCTCGCCGCCCAGCTCTATGCCGAGTCGAACTTCAACCCGTTCGCCCGCTCACCGGCCGGCGCGAAGGGCATCGCCCAGTTCATGCCGGGCACGGCGGAGGCCATGGGCCTGCGCGACCCGCTCGACCCGGAGCAGGCGATAGACGCCCAGGCGCGCCTGATGCGCGATCTCCTCGGCCGCTTCGGCTCCGTCCCGCTCGCCCTGGCCGCCTACAACGCCGGGCCCGGCGCCGTGGCGGCCTGCGGCTGCATCCCGCCGTACCCGGAGACGCGCGCCTACGTCGCCCGCATCCTCGGCCTGCTCGGCGGCGCCGGCCAGATCGGCGCCACCGCGCTGGAGGTACGCCTCGTGGGCTAGACCCAGCGGCGCACGCCGCGCTTGTAGCCGAGGTACTCGGCGCCGAACTTGCGCTCGAGGTAGCGCTCCTCGCGGGCGATCACGCCGCGGTCGATCAGGACGAGCACGAGCGGCAGCGGCGCCAGCGCCCACAGCGCGTCGGCCAGCAGCGCGATGCCGGCGTAGACCAGCGCCATGCCGAGGTAGCCCGGGTTGCGGGTGAAGCGGTAGATGCCGTCGGTGACGATCGCGGTGCTGGGCTTCCACGGCTCGACGGCGGTCCCCCGGCGCCTGAACGCGCGCTCGAACGCCAGGAGCAGCGCGAGTCCCGCGACGACGAGCAGCGCTCCTCCGACCCACTGGATCCCGTCCGGCACCGAGGACCCGAGCAGGAGCTCGAGCCCGATCCCGACGGCCAAGCCTCCGAGGAAGATCAGCGGCGGCGGCGCGATGACTCCGGCGGTGTCTTTCATAACCTACAAAGCGCGTTGAGCGGTTAAGGTACGCGCATGGAGAAGCTTACGACAGGACTGTGGCGATGGACGGCGCGGCATCCGGAGTGGCACCCGGGCGAGTTCGGCGCCGAGGTGGCGAGCTTCGCGGCGAAGGCCGACGACGGGACATTGCTGCTGATCGACCCGCTGCTGCCGGAGCAGGACCCGGACGCGGTACTCGACGTGCTCGACGAGCAGGCGGGCGACCGCGTGGCGATCCTGATCAGCATCCCGTACCACGTGCGCAGCTCCGAGGAGCTGCGCGAGCGTTACGACGCGACCATCCACGGCCACAAGGCGGCCGCGAAGCGCCTGACCTCGAAGTCGGGCTTCCACGAGGTCGAGCCGGGCGCACCACTGCCGGGCGGCGTGACCGCCCACCCGATCGGCAAGCCGCGGCAGCGCTACGAGATGCCGCTGCACGTCCCGAGCCATGGAGCGCTCGTCTTCGGCGACTCCGTCGTCGAGCACGAAGGCGCGTTGAAGGTCTGGGCGCCCAACAGGATCGACGACAAGGTTCGCCGCTTCTACAGCGAGAAGTTCAACCCGACGCTGAAGCCGCTGCTCGAGCTGGACTTCGATGCCGTCCTCGCCACGCACGGCCAGCCGCTGATGACGGGCGGGAAGGAAGCGCTTCGTGCGGCGCTGGCCGCCGACCCCTGGTACCACCGCGGTTGAGATACTTCGGGACATGAGCACCCCCACGACCGTGAACGGAATCGACGAGCTCAAGGAGCTCGTCGGGCAGACCATCGGCCCGAGCGAGTGGCGCGAGGTCACCCAGGAGGACATCGACAAGTTCGCCGAGGTCTCCGGCGACCACCAGTGGATCCACGTGGACACCGAGCGCGCGAAGACCGAGAGCCCGTTCGGCACGACGATCGCCCACGGCAACCTCACGCTCTGCATGTGCGACGGCTTCCGCGACCAGCTGTTCCGCGGCGAGGGCTTCAAGATGGGCCTCAACTACGGCTGGAACAAGGTGCGCTTCACCAGCCCGGTTCCGGCCGGCGCCCGCGTCCGGGCGAGCCTGGAGACGGTCTCCGTCGACGAGGCCGGCGACGGCTGGTACCAGCTCGTCCAGAGGTGGACCGTGGAGATCGAGGGCCAGGAGAAGCCGGCCTGCTTCGCGGAGTCGGTCGTCAGGCTGCTGGCCTAGGCGTCCAGACCCGCCGAGCGGCGCACCACCTCGACGTTCTCCTCTGACATGGCCGGCTGAGTATCCCGCACCGCACCTATCCTCGGTGGGCGTGGCCATCAGGGCACCAGACCGCATCACAGAGCAGCGCCGGGCGCTCCCGAACGGGCCCGGCGTCTACATCTTCCGCGACGCCAGGCGGAAGGTGCTCTACGTGGGCAAGGCGCGCTCGATCCGCAAGCGCGTGGCCAGCCACTTCTCGAAGCCGGGCGGCCGGGGCGCCACCGACATGGTCGCTCAGATCGCCGACATCGACTTCATCGCAACCGAGACCGAGGCCGAGGCGCTGCTGGCCGAGCAGGAGTTCATCAAGCGCCACCGGCCGGTCTTCAACGTCCGCCTGCGCGACGACAAGTCCTACCCGTACATCGGGATCAGCATGGACGAGGATTTCCCGCGCATCTACTTCACGCGCGAGAAGCACCGCAGG
>DASSVP010000036.1:0-34829 GCA_035705985.1 Thermoleophilaceae bacterium | reverse complement strand
GAGGCGGCGGCGGAACGGCCACGTGTAGGTCGGCCACAGCGCGGAGTTGTGGCCGCCCGAGTCGAGGTAGTAGCTCTGGCAGCCGCCCGAGACCCAGACCGTGCCCTCCGTCATCGCGTCGATCTCGGCGTTGTAGGCGGCCTGCGCCTCGCGCCTCACCTCGAGCGTCGGCGCGCCGTGGCACCGCATCGTTCGGAGCGCGCCGAGCACGTACTCGATCTGCGACTCGATCATGAACACGATCGAGGTGTGGCCGAGGCCGGTGTTCGGGCCGACCAGGAAGAACAGGTTCGGGAAGCCGGCGACGGTCGTGCCCTTGTACGCCTGCATCCGGCCCCTCCAGACCTCGGCCAGCGTCTCGCCGGTCGGGCCCTCGATCCGGTTGGCGATCGGGACGTCGGTCACGTGGAAGCCGGTGCCGAAGATGATCGTGTCCACTTCGCGCTCGGTGCCGTCGGCGGCCACCACCGAGTGCGGCCGCACCTCCGCCAGCCCGCTCGCGATGACCTCGACGTTGGGCTGCGCAAGCGCCGGATACCACTCGTTCGTCGGCAGGATGCGCTTGCACCCGATGCTGTAGTCGGGCGTGAGCTTCCGCCGCAGCTCCGGGTCCTCGATCGACCTCTTCATGTGCGCGATCGGGATGCGCTCGAGCAGCTTGCCGATCCATCGGTGGCGGAACTGGAGCACGAACGACTCGCGAGCCCAGTAGATCCCGGCGCGCATGGCGAGCTGCGCAGGCGGAAAGAGCCGGTAGAGCGCGCGCTCCCATCGCTTCATGGGCCGGTTGCGATGCGGGATCACCCACGGCGCCGAGCGCTGGAAGACATGGAGCTGCTCCACCTCGGGCTGGATCTCCGGGACGAACTGGATGGCGGACGCGCCGGTTCCGATCACCGCGACGCGCTCGCCGGTCAGGTCGTGGTCGTGGTCCCAGCGGGCGGAGTGGAAGGCGGTGCCCTCGAAACTGTCGAGCCCGGGAACTGCCGGCAATGAAGGATCCGACAACGGCCCCTGCGCGGCTATCAGAACGTCGGCGGTCAGCTCTCCCGCGGCGGTCTCGATCTCCCATCGCTGCTCGTCGTCGTCCCAGCGCGCGCGCTCGACCTCGGTCTGAAAGCGGACGTGCGGCACGATGCCGAAGCGCTCGGCGCAGTCCCTCAGGTAGTCGAGGATCTCCGGCTGCGGCGAGAACGTGCTCGACCAGTCCGGGTTCGGCGCGAAGGAGAACGAGTAGAGGTGCGACGGCACGTCGCAGCGGCAGCCCGGGTAGGTGTTGTCGCGCCAGGTGCCGCCGATGTCGCCGGCGCGCTCGAGCAGCACGAAGTCGTCGTCGCCCTGCTGCTTCAGCCTGATGGCCATGCCGAGCCCGGAGAAGCCGGTGCCGACGATCGCCACTCGATGGTGAGTCACGTGAACCTCCGTAGTCCTGGCAGGAGCAGCTCGACGGTCCAGTCCGCGAGTGTCTCGAGCGGGATGTCCGGGTGGTCCCACATCCAGTGGGCGACACCCTCGTAGGCCGAGTTGACGGCGTTCGCCGCCACCTCGAGCTCGCGCGGGTCCACGTGGTCGGGCGCCATCTCCCTCATCAGCTCGAGGATCAGGGTGGCCTGGCGCCGGCGCACCTTGGCGGCCGCCTCCGAGAAGCGGCCTTCGTAGAGGAGCTCGTAGGCCACGCGGTTCTCGGTGGCGAAGCGAAGGAACGCGAGGCCACCGGCCCTCAGCCGGCTTTCGGGATCGGTCCCGGCGCGGGCCGCGTCGGCGATCTGGGTCGCGAGCCTCAGCGCGAGGCCCTCGAGACAGGCATTGAAGAGGCCTTCCTTCGAGCCGAACAGCTCATAGATCACCGGCTTCGTGACACCCGCGCGACGGGCGAGCTCGTCCATCGACGCCTTCGCGAAGCCGCGCTCGAGGAACAGCTCCTCCCCGAGCTCGACGAGCTGCCGCCGACGCACCGCCCGCGGCACCCGACCGTGCCGAAACTCCTCTATCCGCGCAAGGGCCTCCATAGTTACTCACAGTAACCTACCACGAGTAACCCCCGGCCAAACCCAAGTGTCCTGACTGGTGCTCCTGTACGAAGCCCTAGGCAGGACGCTTGTCGCGCTCAGCGCTGTCGTTAGGCGGCCGGCGCGGCCCGCGCCGCTTGCGACTCGGCCGCGGCGTCGCCGTCGGAGCCGGCCGCCGCGGCCTCGCGCTCCGCGCGCTCTTCCTCGGACTCGCCGGCGGGGGGCTCCTTAGCCCACTCCTCGTCGAACTCCACGCGCCACTTGCCCTCGTCGGTCTGCTCCAGGCGGAGCTTGGCGCGGAATGTCCTCCCCGCACGCGACCGGAAGCCGGTGACCGGCTTCTCGGTGCGCCCCACGCCCGGCTCCTCGCCGGCCTCGCGGGCAACGCGCAGGGATTCGATCAGCTCCTTCGCCACCGATACCGGCAGCATCTTGCCCGCCTTCTTCTTCCAGATCACGAACCCGCAGCCCGGGTCCTCGCGCGACCAGCACGAGTAGCCCTTGCGGTTCTCCGAGATCTCGCGGCCGCAGACCGGGCACGGGCCGAGCTTCGCCCGCTCGATCTGCACGCCCTTCAGCTTGTCGAGCTCCTGAACGGTCTCGGTGGTGAACTTCTTGATGTCGTCCATGAACGCGGGGCGCGTGTCCTCCCCGTGCTCGATCAGGCGCAGGCGGCGCTCCCAGTTGCCGGTCAGCTCCGGCGAGGTCAGCTTGTGCTCGCCCAGCAGGCGGATGACCTGGATGCCCTTCTCGGTCGCGACCAGCGCACGGCCGTCGCGCTCGATGTAGCCCACGTCCACGAGCCGCTCGATGATCGAGGCGCGCGTGGCCGGCGTTCCGATCCCGGAGTCCTTCATCGCCTCGCGCAGCTCCGCGTCGTCGATCTCCTTGCCGGCGGTCTCCATCGCGCCGAGGAGCGACGCGTCGGAGTAGCGCCGCGGCGGCTGCGTCTCCTTGCGCATCCACTCGCACTCACGCGTTTGCACGCCCTCGCCCTGCTCCAGGCGCGGAAGCAGCTGGTCGCCACCCGAGTCGTCGTCCGAGCGGTCCTGCTCAGAGAGCTCGCCGTAGACGCTCCGCCAGCCGGCCTCGATCAAGCGGCGGCCGGAAGTCCGGAAGATCTGCTCCCGAACGGTGGTCTCCACTCGCGTCCGCTCAAAGACGGCCTCCGGATGGAAAATGGCGAGAAACCGCTTTGCGACAAGGTCGTAGACCTTGAGCTCGTCAGAGCCCATCTTCGAAAGATTGTGCTCTGAGTTGGTCGGGATGATCGCGTGGTGGTCCTGGACCTTCGCGTCATTCACCACGCGGCCGAGGGGCAGTGACTCCAGGTCCAGGACGAAGCGAGCGGCGGGTTGGTAGGGGGGATGGTGGCCCACCTGCTCGGCCGTCGGCTTGATCTCCGCGATCATGTCCCCCGTCAGGAAGCGCGAGTTCGTACGCGGATAGGTGAGCGCCTTGTGCTCCTCGTACAGCCGCTGGGCCGCCGCCAGGGTGCGCCGTGCCGAGAAGCCGTACAGGCTGTTCGCGTGCCGCTGGAGGCTCGTCAGGTCGTAGAGCAGCTGCGGCTGCTCGCGCTGCTCCGACTTGTCGAGCTTCGTGATCTCGCCGGCCTGGTCGCGGACCGCGTCCACCACCGCCTGCGCCTCGTCCTCGCTGGGCAGCCGCTTGCCGCCGAGGTAGCGGCCGGTGTAGCGGCGCTCGGCGTCGGCCTCGAAGCGCGCCTCCACGAGCCAGTACGGCTCCGGCACGAAGTTGCGGATCTCCTCCTCGCGCCGCGCCACCAGAGCGAGCGTCGGCGTCTGCACGCGCCCGAGCGAGACCGCGCCGTCGAACGCCGCCCGCAGGCGAACCGAAGCCGCGCGCGTCGCGTTCATGCCCACGAGCCAGTCGGCCTCCGAGCGCGAGCGCGCCGCCTCCTCGAGCGACTTCAGCTCGTCAGCCGGCCGGAGCTGCTCGAAGGCCTCCCTGATGGCGGCCTTCGTCATCGACGACAGCCACAGCCTCTGCACCGGCTTCTGCACGGGAGCGAGGTCGTACACGTACGCGAAGATCAGCTCGCCCTCGCGCCCGGCGTCGCAGGCGTTGACGATCAGATCGACGTCGTCGTCCGCCATCAGGCGGTGGATGGCCCTTAGCTGCTTGCCCGCGCGCTCGTCGTTGGGGATCAGCTTGAACTCGTCCGGGAGGATCGGCAGGTCGGCGAACCGCCACTTCTTCAGCTTGGGGTCGTACTCGTCCGGAGGCGCGAGCCCAACGAGATGCCCGACTGCCCACGTGACGGTGTAGTCCTCGCCCTCGAGGTGCGTCTTGTCCTTCGACTGCTTGAACGATCCGGGCAGCGTGGACGCCAGGTCGCGCGCGACCGAGGGCTTCTCAGCTACTACGAGGGTCCTTGCCATCGCCGATCACGATATCGGCGGGCGCGGGCTGAGTTCTCTGGGCGTGCCGTCGGCGCAGCCACGCGGTGACGTCGGCGGCGCGCTGCGGGCGCAGCAGGTGGTAGCCCTGCACCGCGTCGCAACCGAGCTCGCGGAGCTCCGCGAGAGTCGTCTCGGTCTCCACCCCCTCGGCCACCACCTCGAGGCCGAGATGGTGCCCCAGGTCGATCGAGGAGCGCACGATCGCCGCGCCCGGCCCCTCGTCGTCGATGTCCGTGACGAACGAACGGTCGATCTTCAGCTCCTGGAGCGGCAGGTCGAGCAAGCGGCTGAGCGACGAGTACCCCGTGCCGAAGTCGTCGACCGAGAGGCGCACGCCGAGCCCGTGCAGGCGCGCGATCGTGTCCATCGCCGTGGCGAGGTCGCCGATCAGGCTCCGCTCCGTGAGCTCGAGCTGCAGCCGGTTGCCGGGCACTCCGTGGCGCGCCAGCAGCGCGTCGACCTCGTCCGGGAACGCGGGGTCGAGCAGGCTCCGCTCGCTCACGTTGACCGCGACGGCGATGTCGATGCCGTCGTCTCCCCAGGCGCGGCACTGCCGGAGCGCCTGCTCGAGCACCTCGGTGGTGAGCGCGGTGATGAGGCCGGTCTGCTCCGCGAGCGGCAGGAACTCCATCGGCGACATCAGCCCGCGCTCGGGGTGCTCCCAGCGCACAAGCGCCTCGGCCCCGGTGACGTCGCCGGAGCGAAGGTCCACCTTGGGCTGGAAGTAGACGACGATCTCGCCCTCCGCGAGCGCCCGGCGCAGCTCGCCGAGCCGCGCGACCCGCTCGGGGCCGCGGCGGTCGCGCTCGAGCACGTACAGCTCGTGGTGCGTGCCGGCCTGCTTCGCCGCGTACATCGCGGTGTCGGCCGCCTGGAGTAGCGCCTCGGCGTCGTGGCCGTGGTCGGGGAAGAGCGCCACGCCGATGCTCGCCTCCACGAACACCGGAACGCCCGCGAGCACGAACTCGCCGTGCAACGTGGCGCTCACGCGCTCGGCGAGCTCCAGCGCGGCCTCGTCTCCGGCCACGTCCGGAGCCAGCAGGGCGAACTCGTCCCCGCCGAGGCGGGCAAGCAGGTCGCCGTCGCGTACCGAGGTGGCGAGCCGCCCGGCCACCTGGCGCAGCAGCAGGTCGCCGTGACCGTGCCCGAGCGCGTCGTTCACCTCCTTGAAGCGATCGAGGTCGAGCATGAGGAGCGCGAAGCCCGGGCCGCCGCGCGCGGCCGCCGCGATCTCCTCCTGGAGGCGTGTGAAGAGGCGGCGCCGGTTCGCGATGCCCGTCAGCTCGTCGTGGAGTGCCTGGTGGTGGCTCTCGGCTGCGTGGCGCCGCAGCGTGCGCGACGCGCGCGCCACGATCGGCACCAGGAGCAGGTAGAGGAGCGCCAGGCCGCCGCCCAGGACCGGGTACAGCTCGCGCGTGTCGGCGGCCGTCTGGGCGGCGATCGGCTCGTACGGCAGGTAGAGCTCGAACGCGCCGGAGGGATACTTCCCGCCGAGCAGCGTCAGCGGCACGTAGACCTCGTACACGCCGCCGCCGACCCCATCCTCGCCGTCCTCGAACTCGGCGACCGTCTCGCCGGCCATGGCGCGGCGCGCGTCGTCCTCGTGTGAGCCGAGCTGATCGCGGTGAAGCGAGTAGACCACCCGCCCGCTGCCGTCGTAGATCTTCGCGTTCTTGATCGTGCCCCGCAGGAGAAGCGCCTCGATGCTCAGGTCGATCTCGGCGAGCGTCGCGCCGTCCAGGCCGTACTCGAGGTCCCGCAGTCGCAGGTGCTCGTCGATCACGTCGGTGGCGATGCGGTGCGCGAGATCGCGCGCGTCGGCCGCCGCGCGGTCGTGAATCTGCTGCTTCAGGGCCAGCGCCAGCGCGGCGCCGAGCACCGCGACGCACAGGAACGTCAGCAGGCTGAACTTCGCCAGCAGGCTGAGATGGGGTGCGCGGCGGAGCATTCCGCCCTTTCATCGGCAAGAGGGCCGGGTCAGTAGAGGTTCGGATTGAAGCCGCGCCCGCGATCGCGGCCGCGGCAGCCCCTCCGCCGGGCGTCCGGGTCGAACGGCAGGCGAACGACCACCTGCGCCTCGTTGTTGTCCTCGTCCGACTCGTAGATCCGGTTGTCCGGATCGGCGGTGTGCACGTATGCGAAGCAGCCGCGCAGCCCGGTCACGTCGATCCACTGCTCCGGATAGGCCGGCGGGTAGATGTCGGCCCATCCGATCGACGTTCCGAGCGTGACCCGCTGGGCGCGCGAGTTGGTGCTGCAGGCCGGGTAGACGGGCCGGCGCGGCGAGCGGCGCAAGAGCGGCCTGGTGTGCGTGAGGTCGCGCAGGCAGTAGGCGACCTTCGGTCCGGTCCGCACGAGCCTCGTGCGCTCACCGTCGGCGTCCACGCGCCACAGCTCGAAGCGCGCGGCGTTGTAGAACTTCCACCAGTAGCGGCTCTGGTGCGCGAACTTGAACTGGAGCCGCGCGCCGGTGTCGACGCCGATGCGGCGGCCGTCGCGCCTCAGGATCCGCTGGCGGGCCAGCATGAAGCGCGGGCCGATCCGGTCGTAGCCGTGCAGCTCGGCCGGCCCCGCCCCGATGCTGTCGATCACGTTGCCGGCCCTCAGCACGGTGTGCCCCGCCTTCGTCAGCCGGTCCGTGTAGAGCCCGTACGGCTGGCGCATGACCAGGTCCGGGCAGCGCAGCGAATCGGCGTCCGGCCCGATGCAGGGGTTGTCGTCGAGCTGGGTCGGACGCGCCGCCGCGGGCCCGCCGAGTGTCGCGGCAGCACAGCAGAGCACGATCAGGAGAGCGGCACGCACCGGGACAGTTGTAGCGACTACGGTGGCGGGCATGCGCGTGCTCGCAATCGACGGCGGCGGGATTCGCGGCCTGATCCCCGCCCTCGTCCTGACCGAGCTGGAGCGGCGCGCCGGCCGCCGGATCTTCGAGCTGTTCGACCTGATCGCCGGCACTTCGACCGGCGGCATCCTCGCCTGCGCGCTGTGCGCGCCCGAGCCGCTGCCCGCCTCCGAGCTGGTGAAGCTGTACGAGGAGGAGGGGCCGGAGATCTTCGACCGCTCGCTCTTCCAGCGCATCAAGAGCGCCGACGGGCTGCTCGACGAGAAGTACGACGACGCCGCCCTCGACCGCGCGCTCGAGCGCTTCCTGGGGCACAAGCGGCTCTCGGAGAGCCGGCCCGGCCTCATCGTCCCGGTCTACGACACCGCGCTGCCCGGCCCGTATTTCTTCAAGACCTCCAAGGCGCGGGAGAACGCGGCCGAGCACGACTTCCCGCTCTCCTTGGTCGCGCGTGCCACGTCCGCCGCGCCCACCTACTTCGAGCCCGTGGAGGCGAGCGGCCGCTCGATGGTGGACGGCGGCGTGTTCGCCGCCAACCCGGCGATGTGCGGGCTCGCGGAGGTGCTCGGCACGGTGGCACCGCGCGACGTGGTCCTGCTCTCGCTCGGCACCGGGGAGCGCACGCAAAGGCGAGAGTTCGACGAGATCAAGGACTGGGGCGTGGCGAAGTGGGCCCGCCCGATCCTCGACGTCGTGTTCGACGGCGCGTCGGACACCGTCGACTTCCAGCTCCAGAGCGTGCTCGGCGGCGAGCGCTACCTGCGCCTCCAGACCGAGCTGACACTCGCCAGCGACGACCTCGATGACGCCTCCGAGGACAACCTGGCCCGGCTGCGAGGGCACGCCGAGGATCTGATCCGCGACCGCTCGGCCGAGATCGACGCCGCGCTGACGCGCCTCTAGGTGCAGGGGCCGGTGTCGACCGGCCGGCGCGCCCGCCCCAACGCCCGTCGCACGAGGGAATCCGGCACGCCGTAGCCCGTCCGGCGCCGGCTCGTGGCCGCGGCGAAGATCGTGGTCACCACGCGCCCCCGCCCGTCCACGACCGGCCCGCCGGAGTTGCCCTGGCGCACCAGTCCGCGCACGGACGTGATCGTGCGCCGCACCGGCCCGCGGCCGTAGGCGTCCTGCGAGATCACCGTGGAGGTCTGGCCGAGCCGGGCCGGCTGCACGTCGTAGGGGCCGTCCTCGGGGAACCCGAGCACCGCCGCGCTCGCGCCGGGCTCGGCGTTCACGTTCAGCGACAGCGCCGGGGCGCCGGCCACGCCGGGCGCGCGCAGGATCGCGAGGTCGTTGTCCGGGTCGAACCAGACCGCGTCGGCGTCGACGCTGGCGCCCTCGCCGCCGAGCTGGACCGTGGTGTCGTCCTGGCCGGCGACCACGTGCGCGTTCGTCACGACGAGGCCCCTGCCGGCCACCCACCCGCTTCCCTGCACGCCGAGGCCGCAGGCCGTGCCGAGTACCCGCACGACACTCCGCCCAGCGGCGGCCACCTCGGGGTCGCGCGCGATCGCGGCATCGGGTGCCGGCACGTTCGCCGACGGGCCGCGTATCGCGGGGAACGGGTCGAAGCGCGCCAGCGCTTTCAGGATCCCGCCGGACGGTGGCAGCACCGTGTTGAGCTCCTGGAGGATCGCCGAGCGCTGGATCGGCTCGCGCAGCTCGCGAGCGCCCGGCGTCTGGAGCGCCACCGCGCCACCGATCCAGACGAGGAACAGCCCGAGGCACGCAACGAGCACGCTGCCCCCGACCCCGTCCAGCAGGGCGAAGCGCTCGCCCAGCCTGTGGCGAAGGTGGAAGCCGAGCGCCTCCAGTCCCGAGGCGAGGAGGCCGCCCACGATCACGGCGCCCATGAGCGCGAACAGAGGCGCATAGGGGGACTGGGACCCCTCCTCCAGCACCAGCGGCCCGAGCCGCGAGCCGAGGAACGCGCCGCCCGCGAAGCCGGCGAGCGCCAGGGCGCCGGCGATCAGCCCCTGGCTGAAGCCCCACACCGCCATGAGGACGGTGAAGGCGACGATGATCCAGTCGAGCCCCGTCACGGCGCGAGGCAGGCTATTGAGCGGGGCTACCATCGGGTAGCGGTCCCTCTCCCGTGAAGACGATTCCCCCCGAGCGCCGCCGGCGCATCACTCACCGAGCCATGCCCTCGCTCGGCGGCCTCGCCGCAGTGTCGGTGCTGGCCGGGGCGATCGTCGGCGCGAACACCCAGAGCCCGGGTGAGCGCGCGGTTCGTGAATTCACCGCGGCGTGGGAGCGCGGCGACCTGCGCTCGATGCACCGGCTCGTGACGCCGGCGGCGAGGCGGCGGTTCCCGCTCGACCGCTTCAGGCGCGCCTACCGCCGCGCGGCCAGCGCCGCGACGCTCCGGGCGGTCGACTTCGAGGACGTCGCGGACGCGAGCGGCGACACGGTGACGGTCCCGGTGGTACTCGACACGCGGATATTCGGCAGCCTGCGCGGCGAGCTCAGCGTCCCGGTCTCGGGCGACCGCGTCGACTGGCAGCCGCGCCTCGTCTTCCCGGAGCTACGGGCGGGCGAGCGGCTCACGAGGACGAGCGCACCGCCGGTTCGCGCGACGCTCCGCTCGCGCGACGGGAAGGTGCTCGCCGAGGGCGCGGCGACCTCGCGCACCTCCCCGCTGGTGGGTATCGCCGACTCGATCGCGGGCGAAATGGAGCCCGAGGAGGCGCCCGAGGAGCGCGCCGCGCTGTACGCGCGCGGCTTCCCGCCGGACTGGCCGGTCGGGCAGAGCGGCCTCGAGGAGGTATTCGAGAAGCGGCTGCGCGGCCGTCCCGGCGGTGAGCTGATCGCGGGCGGACGCGTGCTCGCCCGCGCGCGCCCCCGCGCGGCCCGCGAAGTCGCGACCACGATCGACACGCGCCTCCAGGAAGCCGCCGTGGTGGGCCTCGCCGGGCGCCTCGGCGGCGTCGCCGCGCTCGACCCGCGCACCGGTGAGGTGCGCGCCCTCGCCGGGATCGCGTTCTCGGCGCCCCAGCCCCCCGGCTCGACCTTCAAGATCGTCACGACCACGGCGGCTCTGGAGCGCGGGGTCGTGAAGCCCACGACCGAGTTCCCCGTGGAGACCTTCGCGCTGATCGACGGCGTGGAGCTCGAAAACGCGAACGGCGAGAGCTGCGGGGGCACCTTCCGGAACTCGTTCGCCCACTCGTGCAACTCCGTGTTCGCGCCGCTGGGCGTCGAGGTCACGGCCGAGGGGCTCGTCGACGCGGCCGAGCGCTACGGGTGGAACGCGCCCGCGACGATCCCCGGCGAGGTGCCGAGCACTCTGCCCCGCGCGGCCGGCATCGACACCCCGCTCGAGGTCGCCTCCACCGCGATCGGGCAGTTCGAGACGCTCGCCACTCCGCTCCAGATGGCCTCGGTGGCGCAGACGATCGCGATGCGGGGCGTCCGCTTCCCACCGAGGCTCACCGTCCAGCGGCGGCCCCGGGGGACACGCGTGACCTCGCCCCGCGTGGCGCGCACGATCGGCTCGCTGATGACGGACGTCGTGGAGTACGGCACGGGCACCGCGGCGGCGCTTCCGGACGTTCAGGTGGCCGGCAAGACCGGCACGGCCGAGCTGGAGGACACGCGCGACCCCGAGACCGGCGAGACGCTCCCGCCGGACCCCACGAACACCGACGCATGGTTCACCGCCTACGCGCCGGCGAGAAAGCCGCGGATCGCGGTGGCCGTGTTGCTCGTGCGCGCGGGAGCGGGCGGCGAGACGGCCGCACCAGCGGCCCGGGTCGTGCTGGATACCGCGATCGAGCCGTAGCGCAAGCACCGGGCGGCGCCCGGTGCAGAGCGATGCATTTCGCTCAGGCTAGATGTCGAGCTCGAATGCGAGGTGCTCGTCGCCCTCGCCCTCGAGCTCCAGCTCGAGCGGGCGGTACTCGGTGTTCGCGAGCGGCAGCCGGAACAGCAGCATGGACCCGGCCGTGGGGCCGAGCTGGGCGACGCTGCCCGCCTTCGGGATGCACTCCTGAGGGAGCAGCTCGTCCGGGTGGTAGGCGAACTGGTTGTCCTCGGGGAGCTCCTCGGGCTCGAACTCGTTGCCCTGGTTGTCCACGATCTTGAAGGCGTCGACCGGGCGGGTGGACACCGCGTCGCCGTCCTCGTCGGCCGGGTTGCACACCTGGATGAAGACTCCGTAGAGCGTCTCGTCCGGCTCGGCCTCGGTGCCCTCCTCGACGTACGCCTCGTCCGGTGTGATGCGCGGGTTCAGCTGGCGCGTGATGAACACGTTGTACGCCGCCCCGTCGAGATCGAGCGCGAGGCCCTCGCGGGCCGGATGGTCCACGCCCGGCTCCTCGTCGGCGTTGCCGCAGGCCGCCGCGCCGGCCGAGAGGCAGGCGACGCACAGCAGCATCAGGAGGCGGCGCGGCATGCGGGCGGGCATATTAGCTCCGGCCGACGTGCACGCCGAAGCGGGCGGCCTTCTCGGGCTCGAACCCCGCGATGGTCGCGCGCTTCGTCTCCACGCGGTCCGGCTCCTCGAACACCATCCGCAGCCGGTCGAGCGCCTTCTTCGTCTTCCGGCGCATCCAGGTCGGGGCCCCGAACTGCCTGAAGCGGTCGACCCTCGTGGCCGGCTCGCCGTATGTGGTGAGCTGCACGCGCGTCACGTGCGCGGACTCGCGCTCGAAGTCGTATACCGCAACGGCGCGGCTTCGTCCCCGGCGGCCCACCCGGATCTCCTCGATGATCTGCCGCGGCCGCTCGGCCTTCGTGATCGTCAGCTCGGCGTACTCGTTCGAGAGCCAGCCGTCCAGCCGGAAGCGGGCCGCCGCCCCCACGCCGACGGTGTCCACGCGCGCGAGCCGGTAGTCGTCGAGATAGTGGTCCGCGTAGGTCGGGCGGAGGGCGAGGTCGCAGACGAAGTCGAACACGTCCTCGCGAGGAGCGGAGATGGTCGTGGACACGGTTACCTCGCGCATGCGCGCGGCATCGTACCTGCAGCGCGGGGCGGGCCAGGCTAGGCCGCGCGGCGGACGACCGCGAGCCGGCGCTCGCTGGCGTGGACCCGCTCCGTGCGCACCGCGAGGCGGCGCTCCTCGGGCAGGCGCGCGAAGCACAGATCGCAGAGGTTGCGGCCGCCGTCGAGCTCATGCAAGCATTCGCCCGCGAGCGGCGTCCGCCGGCAGTCCGCGCAGGAGGAATCCGTCTGAGCCAGCGTCCCGATGCTGCTGCGCACGAGCATGGCGGCAAGTTCCGGCATGGAAACCTCTTCGGAGGGGCGCGCGAAGCTCCTCCCGACCCAGATGAGTAGGCGGCACCTCGATTGGGTACTCCGCCTTCGCCCAGAACGAAAAAAGCCCGCTATTAGCGGACTTTTCACTTGGTGATCTCGTGACTATCGATACCATCCAGGACCCCCACCCCCCGAGGAGAGAAACCCCGATGGAAGCCTTCAACGCCGGCACGCTCGCTGGTGCCGGGTCCTTCAGGTGCGACTCTTGCGGTTTTGGCATCGCCCTGCACGAACGCGACCAGGTCCCGTCATGCCCCGAATGCGGAGGCGAGAGCTTCCGCCGCGCCTCGCTCTTCGGCGAGTCGATCCGGCGGCCGCTGCGACATGGAACGGAGGGCGCGCCCGACTGGCTGGCGGAGGCGCGCGCGGCGCTCGTGCGCGACGGCGACTACCTCGCGTTCGAGGACGACGAGCGCGTCCGCGTCTTCCCCCTGCAGGACGGGTGGACACGGATCGGCCGTAGCCTCTCCGCACACGTGCGCTTCGACGACCCCACGGTCTCGCGCCGGCACGCGCTGCTCTACCGCGACGACGCGGGCGCGCGCATCCTCGACGACCGCAGCCTGAACGGCGTGTTCCGGAACGGCGACCGCGTCGAGCTCGCTGAGCTCGAGGACGGCGACGAGATCTCGATCGGGCGGTTCACGCTGTTCTTCGTGAACGTGGTCGGCGCGCGTGACGGCGCCGCCACCACGGCTACGACCGGCTGAGCTCTTCGAGCCCAGCCTCCCGCGAGGTCACCGGGCGGTAGCCCAGCTCGCGCTCCGCGCGTGAGATGTCGATCGTGCACTCCTGCGAGGAGACCCACACGGCGAAGCGCGTGAGCGGCGGCGAGCCCGGGCGCCGGAGCAACCGCCAAGCGCGCTCGGCCGTGGCCGCCGCGGCGCGCGCCACGCCCGGCGGGACCGACTTGTCGGGGATCTCCACGCCCTGTGTTCCGAGCAGCCGGGTGAGGAACTCCCGGAAGACCACCGGCTCGCCGTCCGTGACGAAATAGACGCCGCCCGCAGGGCCGCGGGTCGCGGCGAGCCACAGGCCCTCGACCGTGTTGTCCACGTGCGTCGTCGCTGTGAGGTGGCGCCCGTCGCCGACCCAGCGGAAGCGGCCGGCCCGAACCATTTCGATGAGCGCGGGCAGCAGCGTGGTGTCGCCCTTGCCCCACACGAAGCGCGGCCGGACGATCACGGTCTCCAGGTCGGCCCCACGAACCATCTCCTCCGCCCTCGCCTTCGACGCCGAGTACAGCGCCGGCGAGTCCGGCCTCAGCGGGGCGCTCTCGTCCACCTCCACCAACGGCTGCCCGGCCATCAGAGCGGCCTCCGTGCTCACATGCACCAACCGCCGCACGCCCGCGGCCCTGCAGGCAGCCACCACGTTTCGCGTCCCCTGCACGTTGACCCGCTCGAAATCGGCCGGATCGCCGAAGTCCTCGACCTTCGCGGCGGCATGAAAGGCGACCTCGCAGTCCTCGATGTGAAGGTCGTCGAGATCGCCCATGACCGGCTCCGCGCCGCGCTCGCGGACCGCCGCGGCCGCGCGCTCCGAGCGGGCGAGCGCGCGCACGGCCCAGCCCTCAGATCGGAGGCGCTCGATCAGAGCGCCTCCGATGAAGCCAGACCCGCCTGTTACGAATGCCTGGGTCAGCGGTTCGGGAGCTGGACGCCGCACATGTCGCCGGAGCACGGGCTCTTCGCGACCTCGGCGACCTTCGCGTTGCCCTTGCTGTCTCGCGTCACCCTGAAGCTCGTCCAGGCGGTGTTGTTCGTGTAGTCCGACTCGAGGAAGGCCTGCTCCTCGTTGGCCGTCGAGACGAGGTAGTAGACGCCCGGCTGCGCGTCGGTGATCTCGAGCTCCTGGCCGGGAGTTGCGTGGTGGTACTGGTCACCCCAGCCCGCGGAGATGCCCTGGTGCGCGTCCGGGAAGCAGTCCCAGTAGGTGCGGTCGCCGGTCGGCGAGTTGGTGTCGATCTGGATAACGTCGATGAGGCAGAAGGTCGTCTTCTGGGACTCGCCCGAGAAGACCGGCCCGATGTCGCCCCCGCGGCCGTCGTCATTCGCCGTGCGGATCTCGAAGAGGGCGACCTGGTCGAGGTGCCAGTGGTTGTGCGCGGGGTGGAAGACGAACTCGCTCACGGGCTTGTTCACGACCATGTTGCCGTCGGCGTCGAAGATCTCCTGGTACCCGGTGGTGGTGTTGGTCGCGAGGTCGTGCTCGGGCCGGAGGCGCAGGTCACCGGCGCCCAGGTTCACGATCAGGTTCGAGAAGCGCAGGTACTCGCCCTGCTGCGTGTTCTGCACCGTGAAGTGGTGCGGCGCCGCAGTCCTGAGGTCCGGGTAGAGCCCGGCGCCCCCGGTGGGCGTCCTCCCGCCGCTGGCGAGCGCGGCCAGGGCCAGCCCGGCGATGGACGCTGCGGCAACAGCGAGTGCGAGTCGGCGTCGTGTGAGCATCCGCCGACCCTAACCGCACTACCGGACTGCCGCTAGCGCTCGTCGCGCGGGCCGGTCCAGAAGGCGTCGCCAACCGTGACGGTGCGGGCGATCTCGGCCTGATGGCGGAGCGAGTGCGGATCGCCGTCCTCGTAGGCGAACATCGCCTCGGCGCTGATCCGGCGGACCTCGCCGGAGCCGCCGAGGTACTGGTCCACGACACGGGCGCAGCGGCGTCCCTCCGCGATCGCGGTCACGACGAGCGACTGGCCGGTGCGCGCGTCGCCGCAGGCGAACACGCCCTCGACCTTGGTGCCGTAGACGGGCGCCTTCACGTTCCCGCGCCTGTCGAGGTCGAGCCGCAGCTGCCCCACCGCGCCATCGTGCTCGGGGTGGTCGAAGCCGATCGCGATCAGCACGAGGTCCGCGCGCTCCTCGAACTCGCTGCCCGGGATCGCGTGGAGGTCGCGCGAGGAGGTGCCCTCGACGCGGCGGCCCATCACGCCCGTCACGCGGCCGTCGAGGCCGCGCAGCGCGGTCACCTGGGTGCCGAAGCGGCGGTCGCCGCCCTCGTCGAGCGCGTAGGTCGTGGGCGTGCGCTTCGGCGGCAGCGGCCACGGGGTGCCTGGCGGCCGGCCGTCGGGCGGCAGCGGCGGGTAGACGTCGAGCATCAGCACGTCCTCCGCGCCCTCGCGCAGCGCGTTCGAGATGCAGTCCATGCCGGTGTCGCCACCGCCCACGACAACGACGCGCTTGCCCTCCGCGCTGATCACCTGGCCGGGCGGCGTCTGCCGGAAGGCGCGCCCCTCCATCGCGGCGACCGCGCGGTTGCGCTGGTAGAGGTAGTCCATCGCGAAGTGGACGCCCGCGAGCTCCCGGCCGGGCACGTCGAGGTCGCGGTGCACGCGCGAGCCGATCGCGAGAACGACCGCGTCGTGCTCGCGGCTGAGCTCCTCGGCGCTGACCGTACGGCCTACGTCCACATCGCAGCGGAACTCGATCCCCTCGTCCTCGAGCAGCTTCACGCGCCGGTCGATGATCCACTTCTCGAGCTTCGCGTCGGGCACGCCGAAGCGGAGCAGGCCGCCGGGCGCCTCGTCGCGCTCGTAGACAGTGACCCTGTGGCCGAGCTTGTTCAGCTCCGCCGCGACCGCGAGGCCGGCGGGACCGGACCCGATCACGGCGACCGACCGGCCCGTGCGCGTCTCGGGCGGCTCCGCCTGGATCCAGCCCTCGTCGAACGCGCGCGTGACGATGGCCAGCTCGATCTGCTCGATCGTGACCGCGTCGTCGTTGATGTCGAGCACGCATGCCGACTCGCACGGGGCGGGGCAGATCAGCCCGGTGAACTCCGGGAAGTTGTTCGTGGCATGCAGCTTCACGATCGCGTCGCGCCAGCGGTCGCGGTAGACGAGGTCGTTCCAGTCCGGGATCAGGTTCCCCAGCGGGCAGCCCTCGTGGCAGAACGGGATGCCGCAGTCCATGCAGCGGGCGCCCTGGTCGCGGAGCGTGCGGTCGTCGGGCAGGTCGAAGTACTGCCTGTAGTCCTCGACACGCTCCTCGGGATCGCGCTTCTCGAAGCCCACCCGCTCGAGGCGGAGGAAGGCACCCAGCTCGCCCATGGCTTAGATGGGCCCCCCGGCGGCGTAGCCCGGCGTGGCCGCAGGACCGGCGGCCGCGGCGGCCACCTCCGCCTCGCCCTCGGCGGCGAGCTGCTCGGCGAGCGCGCGCTTGTAGTCGTGCGGCATGACCTTGACCATCCGGTTGAGCGTGCCCTGCCAGTCGTCGAGCAGCCGCTGCGCCACGGCCGAGCCTGTGCGCTCGCGGTGCTCCCCGACCCAGCCGCGCAGCTCCTCGTTCTCGTCCGGGGAGATCGCGTCGAAGCCCACCAGCTCGGTGTTGCAGCGGCTGCGGAAGTTGCCGTCGAGGTCGAGCACGTAGGCGATGCCGCCGCTCATGCCGGCGGCGAAGTTGAGGCCCGTAGGCCCGAGCACCACGACGCGGCCGCCGGTCATGTACTCGCAGCCGTGGTCGCCCACGCCCTCCACCACGGCGATCGCGCCCGAATTCCGGACCGCGAAGCGCTCCCCCGCGAGGCCGTTGAAGAAGGCTCGGCCCGAGGTGGCGCCGTAGAGCACGGTGTTCCCCACGACGACGTTGTCCTCCGCCGGGTAGGCCGCGCCCGCGGGCGGCCGCACGACGATCGTCCCGCCGGAGAGGCCCTTGCCGCAGTAGTCGTTCGCGTCGCCGTCCAGCACGAGCTCGACGCCGCGCGCCAGCCAGGCGCCGAAACTCTGCCCGGCCGAGCCCTCGAGCGACACGTGGATGCTGCCCTCGGGCAGCCCGTCCTCGCCGTGCCTGCGCGCTATCTCGCCGGACAGTAGGCCGCCCACGGCCCGGTTCTTGTTCTCGATGCGCCGCTCGATCCGGATCGGCGTTCCGTCCTCGACCGCGGGGCGGCAGAGCTGCAGCAGGTCGACGTCGATCGAGTCGTACAGCACCGGGTCCGGCCGGCGGACGCACGAGCGCGGCGCGCCGGGCTCCAAGCTCTCCGGCACCGCCAGCAGCGACCGCAGGTCAACGCCCTGCGCCTTCCAGTGCTCGACCGCGTCGTCCGGCCGAAGCAGCTCGGTGTGGCCGATCAGCTCCGCGATGCTCCGCACGCCGAGCCGCGCCATGATGCGGCGCGCCTCCTCGGCGACCATGAACAGGTAGTTCACGACGTGCTCGGGCTGCCCCTCGAAGCGCTCGCGCAGCACGGGGTCCTGGGTGGCCACGCCCACGGGGCAGGTGTTGAGGTGGCAGACGCGCATCATCACGCAGCCGAGCGCGATCAGCGGGGCGGTCGAGAAGCCGTACTCGTCCGCGCCGAGGATCGCGGCGACGACGACGTCGCGGCCGGTGCGCATCTGGCCGTCGGCCTCCACGAGGATCCGCGAGCGCAGGTCGTTCCGGAGCAGCGTCTGCTGGGTCTCCGCCAGCCCGATCTCCCACGGGATGCCCGCGTTCTGGATCGAGGCCTGCGGGGAAGCGCCGGTGCCGCCGTCGTGGCCCGCGACGACGACGTGGTCGGCATTCGCCTTGGCCACGCCGGCGGCGACGGTGCCCACGCCGACCTCGGACACGAGCTTCACCGACACACGTGCGCGCGGGTTGGCGCAGCGCAGGTCGTAGATCAGCTGCTTCAGATCCTCGATCGAGTAGATGTCGTGGTGAGGCGGCGGCGAGATCAGCCCGACGCCGGGGGTCGAGTGGCGCAGGCGCGCGATGTAGCGGTCGACCTTGTGGCCGGGGAGCTGGCCGCCCTCGCCGGGCTTGGCGCCCTGGGCGACCTTGATCTGGAGCTCGTCGGCGTTGACGAGGTAGTTGACGGTCACGCCGAAGCGCCCGGACGCGACCTGTTTGATGGACGAGCGGCGCTCGTCGGCGAAGCGGGCCGCGTCCTCCCCGCCCTCGCCGGTGTTCGACCTGCCGCCGAGGCGGTTCATGCCCGCCGCCAGCGTCTCGTGTGCCTCGGGCGACAGCGCGCCCAGCGACATGCCGCCGGACTTGAAACGCTTGACGATCTCGGCGGCGGGCTCGACCTCGTCGAGCGGGACCGGCTCGGATGACTCGTTGAACTTGAGCAGCCCGCGGAGCGAGGACTTCGGAACGGCGACCTCGTTGACGTAGGTGGCGAAGCGCTCGTAGGCGTCGGGGCCGCCCTCCTGGCGGGCCGCCTGCTGGAGCGTGGCGATCGTCTCGGGGTTCCAGCCGTGGAACTCGCCGTCGCGGCGCCAGGCGTAGACGCCGCCGGCCGGCAGCAGCTCGGAGCTGGCCGCCGGGTAGGCGCGCGCGTGGCGGTCGAGGCACTCCCACGCCAGCACGTTCAGACCCACGCCGCCCACGCGCGACGGGGTGCCTGTGAAGTGGCGGTCGACCAGCGCCTTCGTGAGCCCGATCGCCTCAAAGATCTGCGCACCGGTGTAGGACCGGATCGTGGAGATCCCCATCTTCGAGAGGATCTTCAGGAGGCCCTTGCCCACGGCCTTGATCGTGCGCGCGACCGCCTCGTCCGGCACCATGCCCTCGGGGAGCCGGCCCTCGCGATGGAGCGCGTAGAGCGACTCGAACATGACGTACGGGTTCACCGCGGACGCGCCATAGCCGATCAGGCAGGCCACGTGGTGGATCTCCTTGGCCTGGCCGCTCTCGACGATGAGGCCGGACTGAAGGCGCGTGCCCTCGCGGACGAGGTGGTGGTGCACGGCCGCCGTCGCGAGCAGCGCCGGCATGGCCACCCGCTCGTCGCCGAGGTTGCGGTCGGACAGGATCAGGATGTTCACGCCGCGGGAGACCAGCTCGGAGGCCTCCGCGCACATCTCCTCGAGCCGCCTCTCCATGCCCTGGGCGCCCTCGGACGCCGGCCAGGTCATGTCGATCGTGCGCGCCTCGAAGACGCTGTGGTCCACCTGGCGGAGCTTCTCCAGCTCGGTGCTGCGCAGGAGCGGCTGCGGCATCACGAGCTGGTGGCAGTGGTCGGGCGTCTCGGCGAGCAGGTTGATCTCGGGGCCGATCACGGCCTCGAGGCTCATGACGATCGACTCGCGGATCGGGTCGATGGCCGGGTTCGTGACCTGCGCGAAGAGCTGCTTGAAATACGAGAACAGCGGCGGGCGCATGTCCGAGAGCACCGCCAGCGCGGTGTCGTTGCCCATCGAGCCGGTGGGCTCGGCGGCGTCGCGCGCCATCGGCACGAGCGTCACGCGGAGGTCCTCCTCGGTCCAGCCGAAGGCGAGCTGCTTCGCGCGCAGCGGCTCGACGCGCGGGACGCGCGGGGTCTTCTCGGGCAGGTCCTCGATCTGGACGACGCGCTCCTCGAGCCACTTGCCGTAGGGGCGGCGGGCGGCGAGCCCCTGCTTGATCTCGGTGTCGGGGACGACCGCGTCGCGCGCGAGGTCCACGAGGAAGAGCTTGCCCGGCAGGAGCCGGCCCTTCGCCTCGATCTCGCCGGACGGCACCTCGATCACACCGGTCTCGGAGGCGAACACGACCCAGCCGTCCTTCGTCACGAGCCAGCGGCCTGGACGCAGCCCGTTTCGGTCGAGGGTGGCGCCGATCACGCGGCCGTCGCTGAACGCCACGGCCGCCGGGCCGTCCCAGGGCTCGACGAGCGACGAGTGGTACGCGTAGAAGTCGCGCACCTCCTGCGGCAGCTCGGGGCGCCCGCGGTGCGCCTCGGGGATCAGCATCGAGATCGCGTGCTCGGGTGAGCGGCCGCCGAGCACGAGCAGCTCCATGAGGCCGTCGAGCGAGGCGGAGTCCGAGATGTCGTCGCGGAGCAGCGGGTGGACCTTCTCGATGTCGTCGCCGAACAGCGGTGAGGCGAGCTGGAGCTCGCGTGCGCGCATCCAGTTGCGGTTGCCGCGCAGAGTGTTGATCTCGCCGTTGTGGGCGAGCATGCGGTACGGGTGCGCGAGCTCCCAGCTCGGGAAGGTGTTCGTTGAGAAGCGGGAGTGCACGAGCGCGAGCCGGCTCACGACGCGCTCGTCGCGCAGGTCGGGGAAGTAGCGCGGCAGCTGGGGCGCGGTGAGCATCCCCTTGAGGACGAGCGTTCGGCTCGAGAAGCTGGGGATCGCGAGCTCCTCGAGGTCGGCGTGCTCGACGGTGCGGCGGATCACGTAGAGCTTGCGCTCGAGGGCGTCCTGGTCGGCCACGTCGTCGCCGGCGCCCACGAACAGCTGGGCGATGCGAGGGGCCACGGCTCTCGAGGCGGTGCCGCAGGCGGCCTCGTTCACGGGTACCTCGCGCCAGCCGAGCACGTGCTGGCCCTCGGCCTCGGTGCGCTCCTCGAGCAGGCGCATGGCCTCGGTCGGGTTGCCGGGCGGCAGGAAGCAGAGGGCGACGCCGTAGCGGCCCGGCTCGGGAAGGTCGAAGGCCACCTCGGCGCGCAGGAACGCGTCGGGGAGCTGGATCAGAATGCCCGCACCGTCGCCGGTGTCGGGGTCGGCGCCCTCGGCTCCCCGGTGCTCGAGGCGCTCGAGCGCGTGCAGCGCCCGGGCGACGACCTCGTGCGAGGCGGGCGCGCGCAGCCGTGCGACGAACGCGACGCCGCAGGCGTCGTGCTCGTAGCTCGGGTCGTACAGGCCACGCGATGCCTGTATGGGGGTCACCTCCTGTTTGCGCGGCCTGCTCGGCTCAGGCGCACGACGCGGATCCGAACGCGAAACTATAAAGCCATGGCGATGCTGCCCACCGCACACACGATCACCGTGCTGTCCCAAAAGGGCGGCACCGGGAAGACCACCACGGTCCGGACGCTGGCGGACTCCTTTCGGCGCGTGGGACTGGATGTGCTGGTGGTCGACATGGACCCGCAGGGAAACCTGTCCGACTACTACGACGTGCCGGCGGACGCGACGCCGACGGTCGCCGAGGTGCTGTCCGGCTCGGCCAAGGCGGCGGACGCGATCCACGACGGCGTGCTGCCCGCGAACCTCGGGCTGGCGGAGGCGGAGCTGGTGCTGGCGGGCAAGATGGGCCGCGAGCTGACGCTGAAGCGGGCCTTGCGGGATCTGCGCAAGCGCTACGACCTGATCGTGATCGACTGCCCGCCGGCGCTCGGGCTGCTCACGGTGAACTCGCTGGTCGCCGCGGACTACGCGGTCATCTCGACCGAGGCCGAGTACTTCTCGCTCCAGGGCGTGGAGCAGGCGCTCGAGGTGATCGAGCTGGCGAAGGAGTCGCTGCACCCCGACCTGGAGTGGCTCGGCGTGGTGCTGAACATCGCCGACATGCGCCTGGTCCACGCGCGCGAGGCGCAGACGCAGCTGAAGGAGCGCTTCGGCGAGAAGGTCTTCGATGCCGTGGTGCGCCGAAGCGTCCGCTACGCCGAGTCAGCCGAGCGCGGCGTCTCGATCCTGGACTACGCCCCCGACCTGGGCGCCGACTACGTGGCGCTGGCCAACGAGATCCTGACCCGCATGGGCAACTTCGACGAGGCCCGCGGCCGGCTGTCGACGCTGACACCGGCCTGAGCCAGGTCGCGGAGCACCTCATCGACCTCGGCCAAATCGGCCGCCGTCAACCTCATCGTCCTCCATCCCGCGCGCCACAGCACGCGGTCCCGGACCCTGTCTCGCCTCACCGCCGCCCGCGTGGCATGGGCACCGAGACCGTCGAGCTCGACAACGAGCCTCGCTCGTCGCCATAGGAAATCCACTTCGTAACCCTCCAGCCACACGCCGCTCTCGGGCTCCTCGACTCCGTGCCGTTCGAGCAGCGTCAAGAACCGGTCCTCGAGCGGCGACCTCGTCCGGTGCCGCTTTGCTTCGGCTGCCCTCAGCAAGGTCGCGCCCCTCCGCCCTGGGTTGTTCTCGACGACGGCAGCGAGGGCGGCGGTGTCCAGGCGCTGCCGATATTCCGCCTCTGTCACCGCCCGTCGCAGCGTTTCGGCTGGAAGGACGTCCGCGAGATCCAGCAGCGTGCGCTCGACGGTGGTCACCGGAATGCCGACTCGTGTTGTGACCTCCTCGGCCGCGAGCCGGCCCGAGCGGTGAACCCGGATGCCCTTTCTCCCGATGCGCCCGTTCCGCGACGGGACCGTCACGTCGATCAGCGCCGAGTTGCTCTGACGCAGCTCCCACAGTCGCGCCGCATCGCTGTGCGACAGCACCGCACCGGGCCCGCACGCCATCACCGCCGCCAGCCAACGCCCCTCCACCCTGAGCCGATCATGACCAACCGCGTAAATGCCGCGATGGAGGCGGATGAGCCGCCCCCTCTGCACCCACTCCGCAACGCCCTTGTCCGTCAAACCGGCGGCGGCCAGTTGCGCCCGCGTCACCACGCCCCACTGCCGCCGAGCCAGCTCCACCAACGGGGGTTGGGCGTTTTTCCTTTCCATATGGCAATGGAAAGCGCCCAACCCTCCCGATTTCGCCCCCTGGCGCGAGCGAATAGGCTGCCCGGAGGCAACGATGTCGGAGCTGCTGTTCAAACCCGTTACCGAGCTGGCCGGCCTCGTCAAGGGCAAGGAGGTGACGGCGGCCGAGTTGACGACCGCGGCGCTCGAGCGCATAGAGGCGCTTCAGCCCACGCTCAACGCCTTCCTTCATATCGACGCGGAGGGCGCGATCGCGGCCGCGGAGCAGATCCAGGCCGACGATCCGCGGCCCTTCGCCGGCGTTCCGATCGCGATGAAGGACACGACCCCGGTCGCGGGCATGCCCTACACGATGGCGTCGGACATGTTCGGTGACTTCGTGCCGGGCCATGACTCGTTCGCCACCCGCCGCATTCGCGACGCCGGCTTCGTGCTCGTGGGCAAGACGAACATGCCTGAGCTCGGCATCCTGCCGGTCTCCGAGCCGCGGCGCTTCGGGCCGGTCCGCAATCCGTGGGACACCGACCGCACGCCGGGCGGCTCGAGCGGCGGCGCCGCCGCGGCGGTCGCGAGCGGCATGGTGCCGATCGCGCACGGCACGGACGGCGGCGGCTCGATTCGCATCCCGGCCGCGTGCTGCGGGCTCGTCGGGCTGAAGACCACGCGCGGCCGCATCTCGCGCGGGCCGGATCTCGGCGACGACTTCCTCGTGGTCGATGGCACGCTGACGAGGACGGTCGCCGAGACGGCGGCGATGCTCGACATCCTGTCCGGCTACGAGATCGGCGACACCACCTGGGCGCCACCGCCGAGCGTGCCCTTCGCCGAGGTCGCGAAGCGCGAGCCCGGGGTGCTGCGGATCGGCGTGACCACCACGCCGCCGGTGGACGCGGAGCTCGACCCCCTTTGCGAGCAGGCCGTCCGCGACACGATGGAGCTTCTTGCCGACCTCGGGCACGAGGTCGAGGAGGTCGAGGCGCCGTGGAACGCGATGGATCCGATGGACGCCTTTCTCATGGCCTTCGGCACCCCGATCGCGATGGGCCTCTTCTTCGGCGGAATGGTCACCGGCCGCGAGCCGAGCCCCGAGTTGATGGAGCCGCTGTCATGGCAGATGTGGGAGGCGATCCGCGACCACAGCGCGCTCGACTACCTGCTCGCGCGAACGCAGCTCAACGCCATGTCCCGCGGCATCATCTCTCTCTGGGAGACCTGTGACGTGGTCCTGACCCCGGCGCTGGCCGAACGCCCCGTTCCGATCGGCGAGATCGACTCCTGCAGCGACGACCCATGGGAGGACTTCCGGCGCTCCGGTCGCTTCACGCCGTACACGGCGCTCTTCAACGTGACCGGCCAGCCGGCCATCTCGGTGCCGCTCTTCCACGGCGACGACGGCCTTCCCACGGCCGTGCAGCTCGCGGGGCGCCCGGCCGACGAGGCGACCCTGCTCAGCCTCGCCGCACAGCTCGAGTCGGCGCGCCCCTGGGCCGACCGCCGGCCCGAGCTCGCCGCCGCCTGAGAACCGGCGCACGCCGCGAACCCGTGTGGGAATCTGCGGGCATGCGTGGGGTGACGCCGGCGCTGCTCGTCGCGGTGGTTCTCGCGCTCTCGACGGGCGTGTCGTACGCACACGAGTTCGGCCATACGACCGAGGACCACACGGCCCGGGCCGGGCCGCCGCTGTTCCAGGGATCGACCTTCGAGACCGTCGTCGAGGGTCCGGGCGCGCCGCGCGTGGTCCGCGCGCTTCCGAGCGCGGACGCGATCGCCGGCCGCTCGAACCGCCGGGTGTCGCTCACCTACTTCGCGCAGCTCACCGACTTCCAGCTCGTCGACGAGGAGTCGCCCGCACGGGTGGAATTCGTGGACAAGGGCCCGTCGAGCGCGTTCCGCCCCCACGAGGCGTTCCACCCGTGGGCGGTGGACTACAGCTTCCGCCAGCTCAACACCTTCACGCCGGCGAGCCCGCACGCGCAGGCGCGCGGCGCTCGCGCGCCGATGGACCTGGGGCTGCTGACCGGCGACCAGTCCGACAACCAGCAGTACAACGAGACGGTCTGGGTGCGCCAGCTGATCGAGGGCGGTGTGCCGATTACGCCGAACAGCGGCATGAAGGGCGACTACGCCGAGTGCCCGCCCGCGAGCCGGATCGAGCTCCAGACGCGCGAGGCCACGGGCGAGATACCCGACGAGCCCACCTACATGGGCGTCCAGGACTACCAGGACCTCGGCTTCGAGGCACCGGACTACTGGGACCCGAACAAGGGCGAGGTCTACGACAACTTCCCGACCTGGCCGGGGCTGATGGACCGCGCCCAGTCGCTCACTTTCACGCCGGTCGGCCTTCGGCGGAACGGCATGCCCGTGCCGACCTACATCTCGAACGGCAACCACGACGGCCTCGTTCAGGGCAACGAGGACGCGATCAAGGCGTTCGAGGACATCGCCACCGGCTGCTTCAAGGTGGCGGGCAGCACCTCGACGCTGCCGATCGGGGGCGAGGACCCGAACCCGAATCTGCTCCTGTCGCCCGGGGTCGGCTTCGCGGTCCGCCCGGACGACGCGGGCCGTCGCTTCGTGGATCGCGTGGAACTGAAGCGGATCTACTCATCCGGGGTCCAGGAGGACGGGCACGGGTTCGACTTCATCGATCCCGCCGAGCTTTCGGCGTCCGGATTCTCGGCGACCTACTGGTCCCGCGAGCTCAAGCCGGGCATCCGGTTCATCTCCATGGACACCGTGTCCGACGGCGGGGTCGTCGAGGAGTCGTCGAGCGGCAACATCGACGACCCGCAGTGGCGCTGGCTGGAGCGCGAGCTGGACCGTGCCGAATCACGCGGCGAGCTCGTGATCGCCTTTGGGCATCACCCGATCAGGAGCCTCAGCTCCGACGTGCCCGACGAGCTCGCCCAGCCCTGTAGCGGGAGCTACAACGCGGCAGGCGACTACAGCAACGAGGACAGGCACGGGCACGACGCCAACCCGGGCTGCGACCTCGATCCGCGCCCGTCAAGCCCGATCCACCAGGGTGACGACCTGCGCGCGCTCCTCAGCGCACACCGCAACGTGATCGCGTACGTCGCGGGCCACACGCACGAGAACAAGGTCCTCGCGTGCGGGCACGACGACGGTTGCCCGCGCGGAGGCAACTGGTGGGAGATCAACACCTCCGCGGGAGCGGCCGACTGGCCTCAGCAGAGCCGACTCGTCGAGGTGATGGACAACCGCGACGGCACACTCTCGATCTTCGGCACACTCACGGACCCGGGCGGCCCGCTCGCGGTCCCCGCTCAGGGCACTTCCGCGGCCGGCTTCGGCAACGACGAGCTCGTCGCGATCAGCCGCGGCGTGGCCTTCAACGATCCGCAGGGAGGCGACGGGAGCGGCGAGGGCGCGAGCCGGGACCAGAACGTCGAGCTGCTGGTGGAAGACCCGCGCTCGGCGATCCGGGGCCCCGCCGGGCGGTGAGCGTGCTGAGCCGTCACTGAGCCGCGGCGGCGACGATGTCCCGGTCGGGCGGGTAGCTCAGCTGCGAGCGCGCCTCCTCGGGAGTCACCCACCGGAGCTCGTCTGTCTCGTCGTTGGGGACGAACGGCGCGTCGGCCTCCGGCTCCATGAGCCAGTAGCGGACGATCTTTGGGCGGCCGCGCGACTGGTAGAGCGCCGACGGCAGCTCGCGCACCAGCCGACACCGGAGCCCGGTCTCCTCCTCTACCTCGCGCCGAGCGGCGTCCTCGAACGACTCGCCCGGATCGAGCTTGCCCTTGGGGAGCGTCCAGTCGTTGTACCTGGGGCGGTGTACGAGCAGCACGCGCCCGTCGCGCAGGACCACTCCGCCGGCGGCGAGGATTCGGTCGCTCATCGTGGCCACGGTACCGGGGCGAAACTTCGCGCGCGGGCCCTTCTCCTGCCATGCGCCTCTTCGTCTTCCTCGCAACCGCGGGTTGCCTGCTCGTTCCGGCCGGTGCCCTGGCCGGGTCCGCCCCCACCGCGCCGCCGCTGCTGCAAAGCTGGTCCGACACCGGCCTGATCGGCGCGGACGACGACTGGTCGGGCGTCCCCGCCGTCGTTGGCTACCGCGGCGACGGCCTCGTGGCCGAGCCGGGAGTCGACCCCCGCGCCGTGACGGCCGACGGCTCGGCGACGCCGGTGGACGTAACGGCCAACCGAACCGACCCGCGCGCCGTGGGGCTGGCGTCCGGCGTCGCGGAGTTCGAGCTCGCCGACCCGGTGGTCGCGATCCAGGGCTCCGCGACGGCGAGCGCGCCGCACCTGGTGATCTCGCTCGACACTCGCGGCCGCGCGGGCGTGTCGGCGCGGCTGGTGCTGCGTGACATCGATGCGTCGGCCGCCGACGCGCTCGAGCCCGTCGCGGTGCAGTACCGGGTGGGCGCGGGCGGCGCCTTCACGGCCACACCGGGCGGCTACGTGGCGGACGCGACGAGCGGGCCGGGAGCCGCCAACCTCGTCACACCGGTGCTCACCACGCTGCCGGCGGCAGCCGACAACCACCCACTGGTGCAGATTCGGGTGATCACGACGAACGCCGCCGGAGAGGACGAGTGGGTCGGCATCGACGACATCGAGGTGACAGCCCGCACGGTGGCGGGCGAGCCCGGGATGTGCACGCCGCCGCCGCCCGCACCGCCGCCGGGACCCTCGCCGGCGCCGGGACCCGCGCCGCTGCCGCCGCTGCCGCCGCGCGAGCCGCCGGTGCTCTCAGAGCTCTCGATGACTCCCGAGACCTTCAGACCGACGCGCAAGGGCGCTGCCATCGTGCGGCGAGGGGGCAGTCGCGTGCGCTTCCGGCTCTCACGCGCAGCGCTCGTGCGCTTCGACGTCACACGGGCGCCCGAGCCGGAGGACCTGCCGGGGCGCGCGACGCCCGGCGGGACCGTGAGCGGCGGCCGCTTCTCGGCGCGCGCGAGGCGCGGGCTCAACCGCTTTCGCTTCAGCGGCCGCCTCCGCGGCAGGCCGCTGGCTCCCGGCGAGTACGTCCTGCGCGCGATGGCCGTGGACCGAGCGCGCCGGGAGTCCGCTCCCGCCAGGGCCCGCTTCCGCATCGAGCAGCCGAGCGACTGACGCCTGTGGCGGTGGCCGTTACAGCTCGCGCACGTCCGCCCCGCCCGGGGCGAACGTCGCGCGGCGGATCTCGCAGTCGGGCGCGTGGGTCTTCAGGTTCTCCACGAGCCCGCCGGTCTGCTGCCAGTGGCACCAGAACAGGACGGTCGGACCGGCTCCGGAGATCGTCGCGCCCACCGCCCCCAGCTCCTCGGCGCGCTCCACCAGCTCCATCGAGCGGGGGTACAGCGGCCGGCGGCGCGGCTGGTGCACGCGGTCGCGCAGCCCGCGGCCGATCAGGCTGAAGTCGTCCTTCGCCAATCCCAGCACCAGCAGCGCGACGTGGCCGACGTTGTGCACCGCGTCGCCCACCGGGACCTCGTCCGGCATCGCCGCTCGTGCCTCGGAGGTCGCCACCTCCCCGTTCGGGATCGCCAGCACGCCCTCCAACCCCGGCGCCGGATCGAAGCGCACCGGCTCCTCGCCGGGACCGGGACAGATGACGAACCCTCCGTAGAGCGCCGCCGCCACGTTGTCGGGATGGCCCTCGAGCTCCGCGGCCAGCTCGAACAAAGGCGCATCCAGCTCGTAGAGATGGTCCGCCGCCACGAGCCCGGCCACGATCGCCGCCGCGCTCGACCCCAGTCCCGCCGCCGCGGGTATCTCCGAGCGGATCTGGAACGTGAGCCCGTCCGCAGGCCGCAGCGCCTCGAATGCCCGCACGCACAGGTTGCTGCGGTCCGCCGGGGTCCCGGGCAGGTCCGAGTGGACGAAGAACTCGCCCGTCTCCTCGACCTCGAGCTCGAGGTGCAGCGCCAGCGCCGCGGCGAGCACGTCGTACCCCGGGCCGAGATTGGCCGATGAGGCCGGCACGCGGACGAGCCGGCGCCGCTTCACGCGAGCACCGCTCGCTCGACGCTCTCGATGTCCGGCTCGCACGGCACGACGCTCGCCGCGCGGTTCATGGCCGTCTGCGGGTCCTTCAACCCATGGCCCGTGAGCACGCAGACGACGCGCCCCTCCGCACCGTTCTTCAGGAGCCCCGCCACCGAAGCCGCAGACGCCGGCTCGCAGAAGACGCCCTCGCGCGCCCCCAGCAGCGAGTAGGCGTCGAGTATCTCCGCGTCCGACACCGCCCGGACCTCGCCGCGCGACGCGGTGAAGGCGTTCATCGCGTCCTCCCAGCGCGCCGGATTGCCGATCCGGATCGCGGACGCCACCGTCTCGGGCGACTCCACCGGCGCCCCGTGCACCAGCGGCGCGGCGCCCTCGGCCTGGTAGCCGTGCAGCCGCGGCGCGACGTCGTACTCGCCGAACCCCTTCCACCACGAGGTGACGTTGCCCGCGTTGCCCACCGGGATGCACAGCACGTCGGGCGCCTCGCCCAGTTGGTCGCACACCTCGAACGCCCCGGTCTTCTGCCCCTCGATCCGGAACTCGTTGACGGAGTTGACCAGCGCGATCGGATGACGCTCGGCCAGCTCTCGGACGAGCGCCAGCGCCTCGTCGAAGTTGCCGCGCAGCGCGATCACACGCGCGCCGTGCATCAGCGCCTGGGCGAGTTTTCCGGTCGCGATCTTGCCCTCGGGCACGATCACCGCGCCGCGCAGCCCCGCCCGCGCGGCATACGCCGCCGCGCTCGCCGCGGTGTTGCCCGTCGAGGCGCAGATGACGGCCTCCGCGCCCTCGTCGATCGCTGCGCTCACGGCGACCGTCATCCCGCGGTCCTTGAACGACCCCGTCGGGTTCGCGCCCTCGAGCTTCAGCCAGACGTCCGCGCCGGTCAGGGAGGAGAGATGCGGTGCGGGGATCAGCGGGGTGTCGCCCTCGCCCATCGTCACGTGCGGCTCGACGGGCAGGCGCTCGCGGTAGCGCCAGAGGCTCAGAACGTCTCCTCGATCACCCGGATCACGCGCGGCGGCTCGCGGACGAAGTCGAGCCCGGCCAGGAGCTGAACCGCGGCCCGGAACTTCGACTCGAGCACCGGGTGCATGACCATCACGAGCCGCGCCTCGTCGCCCAGGCCCTTCTGGACGACCGACTTGATCGACACGCCCTGCATCCCGAGGATCTCGGCCACGCGCGCGAGCACGCCCGGCCGGTCGGCCACCTCCAGGTGGAGGTAGAACGAGAACTCGGTGTCTGTGACAAGCGGGATGTCGGACGCCGGCGGCACCAGCGAGGGCGGCGGGATCATCGCCGAGATCACGTCGCCGAGCACCGCGCTGGCGGTCTGGATGCCCCCGGCACCCGGGCCGGACAGCGTGATCTCCGTGATGGCCGGCGACTCGATCGTCACCGCGTTGAACGCGCCGTTCACGGACGCGAGCGGGTGGTCGGCGTACAGGAACGCCGGGTACACGTGCACGGCCACGCCGCCCCCGGTCCGCTCCGCCGAGCCGATCAGCTTCAGCGACAGCCCGAGCTCCTTCGCGTACTCGATGTCGTCCGAGGTGAGCCGCTCGATCCCCTCGTAGCTCACCTGGTCGAGCCGCACGGCCGCGTTGAACGCCAGCCGCGCGAGGATCGCCATCTTCGCCGCGGCGTCCTTGCCGGTCACGTCCTCGGTCGGGTCGGCCTCGGCGTAGCCCAGCCGCTGGGCGTCGGCCAGCGCCTCGTCGTAGCTCGCCCCAGTGCGCGCCATCTCGCTGAGGATGTAGTTGGTGGTGCCGTTCACGATCCCGTGCACCCGCTCGATGTGCGCCGCTGCCAGCGTCTCGGACATCACGCGGATGGCCGGCACCACGCCCGCGACGGCGCCCTCGAAGCGGAGCTGTACGCCGCCCTCGCGCGCGGCGTCGAACACCTCCTCCCCGTGCTGCGACAGCAGCTGCTTGTTGGCGGTCACAACGTGGCGGCCGGCCTGCAGCGCCCGCAGCACGTACTCGCGCGTGGGGTCGATCCCGCCCATGAGCTCCACGATCAGGTCGCTGCGCTCGAGGATGTCGTCGAAGTCGCCGCGGCTGCGGGTGAGCACCCCCGAGATCTCCGGGCGGCGCCCCACCTCCGACTCGATCGCGTCGGCGCGGTCCTCCAGCAGCTCGGCGAAGGCGCGGCCGACCGTGCCGTGCCCGAGCACGCCCACGCGATAGGGCTCAGCGGTCACGAAGGGTCAGATCTTCGTAGGTCTCGCGGCGGACGACCTCGCGCGCCTCGCCGTCCTTGCAGAAGATCACCGGCGGTCGCGGGACCGCGTTGTAGTTGTTCGCCATGGAATGGGAGTACGCGCCGGTGGCCGGGACGACGAGTACGTCGCCCACGCGCGGATCGTTCAGCTCGACGTCGCGGATGAGCACATCGCCCGACTCGCAGTGCATGCCGGCGATCGTGGAGAGCGTGCCGCCGCCGAACCGGTCCGCGACCTCGGCCTCGTAGCGCGCGCCGTACAGCATCGGGCGGAGGTTGTCCGACATCCCCCCGTCCACGGCGACGTACGTGCGCACGCCCGGGATCCGCTTGATCGTGCCGACCCGGTACAGCGTCACCCCCGCGTTGCCGACCAGCGCCCGGCCCGGCTCGCAGAGGACCGTCACGCCGTCGGGCACGTGGCGGACGAGCGCCTCGACGTAGTCCTCGATCGATGGCGGGTCGTCGTCCGCGGTGTAGGCGATCCCGAGCCCGCCACCGAGGTTGAGGAGCGGCCAGTCACCCACGCCGGCCAGGACCTCGCCGAGCCGGCCGAAGACCTCGACGTCCACGATCTGCGACCCGATGTGCGCGTGCAGCCCGCGGAGCTCGAGCCCGGCGTCCTCACACGCGGCGACGGCGCGTTCCACCTCGTCCAGCTGGAAGCCGAACTTGGAGTCCACCTGCCCCGTCTGGATGAACGAGTGCGTGCTCGGCTCGATCCCGGGCGTCACGCGCAGCAGGACGCGCGGCGAGCGCCCGCGCAGCCGCTCGATCTCGTCGAACGAGTCGACCACGATGTGCCCGACCCCGCTGTCGATCGCGTAGTCGAGCTCGGCAGGCGACTTGTTGTTCCCGTGCATGTAGAGGCGCGCGGGCTCCATGCCCGCCGCGAGCGCGAGATGAAGCTCGCCGCCGGACGCGACGTCGGCGGAGAGCCCCTCCTCGGCGAACAACCGGAACACCGCCGTGCAGGGGAATGCCTTGCCGGCGTAGATCACCTCGAAGTGCCCGGTGCGAGCGCGGAAGGCCTCGACGAAACTGCGCGCGCGGGCGCGCATGTCGTCCTCGGCGTAGACGTACGCGGGCGTGCCGAACTCCGCCGCGAGCTCGATCACGTCGCACCCACCCACGTCGAGCCGGCCGCGCTCGTTCAGGCGGGAGCCGAGGGGATAGACATGCGAGACCGCGAGCGCCGACATGGTCGAGCGGCGATTATGAGGGAATGATCCGGCATTCCACGCCGACGCCACCCGAGCTGGGCACCCGCGACGGGCTCTCCTACGCGCTGTTCCTGCCGGACGGCGAGCCCGACGTGGGCGTCGTGATCCTCCACGGAGCCGGCTCGGCGAAGGAGAGCCACTTCGATTTCGCACGCGGCTGCCGCGCCGACGGCATGGCGGCGCTGGCCTATGACGCGCGGGGGCACGGGCGCTCCGAGGGCAGCTTCGGGCCAACCGCGTTCCAGGACGCGCTGGCGATGGTCACCCTGTTGCGCTCATACACGCCTCAGGTCGCACTCCGAGGCTCGAGCATGGGCGGCTTCCAGGCGATCCACGCGGCGGCCACCGCCGACGGGGCGGGCGGGCGCGAGACGGGACCGCGGGTCTGTGCGGTCGTGGCTATCTGCCCCGCGCCCGAGGCCGGGCTGCTCCGGTTTCTCAGGTCGGATCAGCGGCCGGAGTTCGCGTGCGACGCCGACGCCTGCAGGCCGTGGCTCGAGTCGCTCGACATCTACGAGGCCGCGGGCCGGCTCGGCCCTGAGACGGCGCTGCTGCTGATGCACGCGCGCGGCGACGAGCAGGTGCCCTACACCGTCAGCGAGCGGATCCACGAGGCCGCGCGCGCGCCGAAGCGGCTGCTCATCCTGCCCGGCGGCCACCACCGCTCGGTGCAGCACGACGAGGAGCTGCAGGCCATTTCGCGCAAGTTCATCCGCGACGCCGCCGGGGCGTGACCCGCGGGAGTCGCGGCGGAACGCGACGGGTGTTCTACCCGCCTTATTGAGAATCATTCTCGTTAGACTCGCCCGGTGCCATCGCCCACCGACCTGGCGGAGCTGCCCTTCCTGCGCGAGGCGCTCGTCGAGCTCGTGCTCCTCGCGGTCGCCGGCGGGATCCTCGGCGCGTGGGTCGTCCTGCGGAGGCTCGCGTTCTTCTCGCACGCCGCCGGGTCCGCGACCTTCCCGGGCCTCGTGGTCGCCGACGCCTCCGGCGTGAGCCCCACGCTCGCGGGCCTCGCCGTCGCGCTCGGCTACGCGGGCGGCGTCGAGCGCACCGGGCGCGGGGGCCGCGAGCACGGCGAGGGGACGGCGCTGCTGCTCGTCGCCGCGCTCGCGACGGGCGTGATCCTCGCGAGCGACGTCTTCGAGTCGGGCGGGGCCGTCGACCGGCTGCTGTTCGGCACCCTGCTCGGCCTCGACACCACCGATCTCCTGGTCGCGGGCGCGGTCGCCCTCGTCGTGGCCGCCGCCGCGTTCGCGCTCGGCCGAACCTGGTCCGCCGTCGGCTTCGACCCGGACGGCGCACGCGCGCTCGGCCTGCCTGTCGGCCGCGCGGACCTGCTCCTGCTGGGCCTCGTGGCCGTCGCGGCGGTCGCGGCGATCCCGGCCGTGGGCGCGCTCCTCGTGACCGCCGTGTACGTGCTGCCGGCGGCGGCCGCGCGACTGCTCACGACCAGCGTCCGCGGCCTCGTTGGCTGCGCGCTCGCGCTGGCGCTCGCGGAGGGCGTGATCGGCCTCTACCTCGCTTACTGGCTCGACGTCCCGCCCGGCCCGCCGATCGCGGTGCTCGGCGCGGCGGTCTGCGTCGCTGCAGCGGCGCTCGCGCCGAGGAGCACGGCATGAGCGCCGTGGCCGTCCGCGCGCTCTCCGCGGGTTACGGCGGCGAGCCGGTGCTCACCGGAGTGAACTTCGGCGCGCACGCCGGGCAGTCGGTCTGCGTGCTCGGCCCGAACGGCGGCGGCAAGACGACGCTGTTCCGAGTGCTGCTCGGCGAGCTCCAGCCGAGCACCGGCAGCCTCGAGCTGAGCGGCCGGCCCGCCTACATGGCGCAGACAGAGCGCACCCGGCTCGACTTCCCGGTGACGGCGCTCGACGTGGCGCTGATGGGTGCGCTTGGCCGCGGCCGCTGGTGGCTGCCGCCGTCCCGTGCCGAGCGCGACGAGGCGCGCACGGCGCTCGACCGGGTTGGCCTCGCGGACCAGGCCGGCGTCCGCTTCGGCGAGCTCTCGGGCGGCCAGCGCCAGCGCGCGCTCCTGGCCCGGGCGCTCGTGCAGGACGCGCCGGTGCTCCTGCTCGACGAGCCGCTCTCCGGCATCGACCCGGCCAGCGGAACGCTCATCGGCGGCCTCTTCCAGGAACTGCGCGCCGAGGGCCGCACGCTGCTGGTGGCGAGCCACGACGTGGAGAGCGCCCGGGCGTTCGACCTCGTCCTCTGCCTCAACGGACGGCAGGTCGCTTTCGGCGCGCCCGCCGAGACGCTCGACCGGGCCACGCTCCAGGCAACCTACGGGCACGAGCTGATCATGCTCGAGGGCGGCGGTGCGGTGACGATCCAGCACCACGGACACGACCACTGACATGGAGATCGTCGACGTCATCCTCGACCCGTTCCGCTCCGGCATCGACCGCCGGGCGCTCGTCGAGCTCGCGCTGATCGGCGCGCTCTGCGGCGCGCTCGGCTTCTGGGTGGTCACCGAGCGGCTCGCCTACGGGGCGGAGTCGCTCTCGCACGGCCTGCTGCCCGGCCTGGTGCTCGCCGCACTGGCCGGCGCGCCGCTGCTGCTCGGCGCGGCGGGCGGCGCGCTCGCCGCGGCGG
>DASSVP010000035.1:0-29158 GCA_035705985.1 Thermoleophilaceae bacterium | reverse complement strand
CGAGGAAGACGAGCGACAGGCTGTTCTCTCTGAGGAAGCGGCGCACGCCTAGTTATGCATCAGGCCGATGACCGAGAAGAACACGATCCCGGCGAAGATCAGCACCAGGTAGGTCACGAACAGCACGCGCACGTCAGCCCTCCAGTTCGCACTCGTACGGCTGGTCGGGGAGCGTGGGGACGCAGCCGGCGGCGGCGATCTTCCAGCCTTCCGGCCCCTCGTCGAGGAAGTCGCTGTCGCCATCGGCGAGCGTCGTCACCGCGCTCGTGATCTCCACGCGCGTGTCCGCGACCGTGCCGCCCTTCGGCAGCTCCAGCTCGAGGATCGCCTCCCCGCACGGCCTCTGCTCCTGCCGCTTGAGCTTCGAGGCGGTCTCCTCGCTCAGCTCGTGGCAGGCGGCCTGACCGTCGCCGTCCTCGAGCGCGGCGTGGAAGGACTCGGCGACCGACGCGGCGTCCCGCTCGCGGTCGGCGGAACCGCAGCCGACCAGCGCCAGCACGCATGCCAGGAGCGCGACCGTCGGTCCCACGACCTTTCCATGCCCCGGTGTGCGCTGTGGGCAAACCGGGTAGCGTCGGCGCGTGCTGCGCTCACTGTGGTTCGAGGGCAGGGAACGGCCGCAGCGGCCGGCGCTCGACCGCGACATCACCGCGGACGTGGTCGTGGTCGGCGCGGGGATCGTGGGGCTCACCACCGCGCTCCTGCTCGAGCGGCAGGGCGCGAGTGTGGCCGTCCTCGAGATGCGCCGCGTGGCGGCCGGCGCCACCGGCTACAACACGGCGAAGCTCAGCTCCCTTCACGGGCTGACGTACTCCCAGCTCGTCAAGCAGCTCGACCGCGAGCAGGCGCGCACATACGGCGAGGCGAACGAGGCCGGCATCGCACGCGTCTTCGAGCTGGCGGAGGAGCTCGGCATCGACTGCGACCTGCGGCGCAAGCCGAACTTCACCTACGCCGAGGACCAGTCCGACCTGGACAAGGTGCGCGAGGAGGCGGACGTGGCGGGCCAGCTCGGACTCCCCGCTTCATTCGTGGACGAGCTCGACCTTCCCTACCCCGTGGCGGGCGCCGTGCGCTTCGACGGCCAGGCCGAGTTCCATCCGGTGAAGTACGTGGACGGGATCGCCGCCGCGCTCCGCGGGCGGCTCCACGAGAACACGCGCGTGACCGGCGTCGACGGCAACCGCGTGAACACCGCGGGCGGCGCGCGCGTGACCGCTGAGCACATCGTCGTCGCGACTCACCTGTCGTTCCTCGACCGCGGGCTCTATTTCGCGCGCTGCCATCCCGAGCGCTCCTACGTGGTGGCGGGCAAGGTGGGCGACCTCCCGGCCGGGATGTACCTCTCGACCGAGTCCCCCGCGCACTCGATCCGTGCGCACGGCGAGTGGCTGCTCGTGGGCGGCGAGAGCCACAAGACGGGACAGGCAGACGAGGCCGAGCGCTACGACCGGCTGGCCGCGTGGGCACGCGAGCGCTTCCGCCTCGAGCCGGAGCTGCGCTGGGCCACCCAGGACCAGGTGCCGGTGGACAACGTGCCGTACGTCGGCCGCCACGACCCGCTGTCGTCGGGCCTGTGGGTGGCCACGGGCTTCAAGAAGTGGGGCCTCGCGATGGGCACCGCGGCCGCGGAGCTGCTGGCGGCGCGGATCGCGGGGAGCGAGCACGCGTGGAGCGAGCTGTTCGACCCGAGCCGGCTGCGTCCGTTCGCCGGCGCGCCCTCGTTCGTGAAGGAGAACGCAAACGTGGCGCTGCGCTTCGTGGGCGACCGCGTGACCAACCGCGGCGCGCCCCGCTGCACCCACCTCGGCTGTCTGCTCCGCTGGAACGCCGCCGAGGAAACCTGGGACTGCCCCTGCCACGGCTCGCGCTTCGCGGCGAGCGGGGAGGTGATCGAAGGACCTGCCACGAGGCCGCTATCCTGAGTCCGCTCGCAAGGCTCGCTATGGAAGACAACTGGGAACAGGCCACAGGGCCGGAGGCTGCCTCACGGCTCACTGACCCGGATTGGACCGCCGACGTCGAGGCGGAGCGCAAGCCCGGGCTCCGTGCCGAGATCTCCAACGCAATGGTGGGGCTGAAGAAGGAGTTCTACGGAAAGGGCCCGACCAAGGCCAAGACGTACCTCAACGACAACTACGTCTTCTGCGTCATGCAGGGCGGCCTGACGCGCAACGAGGAGACGCTCCTCGCCGCCGGCCACTCCGATCTCGTGCGGCAGTTCCGGCTGACGTTCCAGGAGGCGATGGAGGCCCCCACGGTCGAGGCCGTCGAGCGCCTGACCGGGCGGAAGGTGCTCGGCTATCACAGCCAGGTCGTCTTCGACCCCGACCACGCGATCGAGATGTTCATCCTCGACGCGCCGCCCGAGCAGTTCCGTCCCTCGGCCTAGGGCTCGGCCATCCGGCGGCGGTCGCCGGCGATCTCCAGCACCACCTCGGCGTCGCCCTCGATGCGCGCGTCCGAGAGCGTCACGTGCTCGCCGGCGCGCTCGAAGCGGAGGTCGATGCGGGCGTCGCCCAGCGCCAGCCCCGTCACGTCGACGCACTCGAGCCAGCGCGGCAACGACGGGCGGATGATCCGCAGCCGCCCGTTGAGCGCATCCGGGCTCAGCCCGAGCCCCCACTTGAGCAGGAAGGGGATCGAGCCCGCCGCCCATGCCTGCGGCTGGCACGCGACGGGGTATGGGACGGGCTCGTCGAACTCAGCGCGGGCGAAGCCGGCAAACAGCTCCGGCAGCCGGTAGTCGCCGAAGCGGGAAGCCGCCTCGAGCAAACCCTCGAAGATGAGGGTGAAGTCCTCGTCGAACCCGTAGCGGCGCAGCCCGAACGCGATGAGCGCGCTGTCATGCGGCCAGACCGACCCCGTGTGGTAGCCGACCGGGTTGTAGGCGGGGTGGCTCTGGGCGAGCGTCCGGATGCCCCAGCCGGAGAACATGTCGGGGCCCATCAGCACGTCTCTGATCGCGCGCGCCCGCTCCTCGCTCACCGCGTTCGCCCACAGCAGGTGCCCCTGGTTCGACGTCAGCCCCGAACCCGGGCGCTTGTCCGCGTCGAGGCCGATCGCGTAGCAGCCCGGGTCATCGAGCCAGAACTGCTCGAGCAGCGCGTCCAGCGCCGCGGCATCGTCGCGCAGCCGCTCGGCTCGCGCGCCCTCGCCGTCGAGCTCGAACATTCGCGCCATCAGCCGCTTCGCCCGGATCACGTAGCCCTGCACCTCCACGAGCGCGACCGGTGCCCGCAGCGGCTCGCCGCGGTCGTCCGGTATGCCGTCCGCGGAGTCCTTCCAGCCCTGCGTTACCAGCCCGCCCGAGGAGCGCCGCTCGTACTCGACGAGGCCGTCGCCGTCGAGGTCGCCGTAGCGGTCGATCCATTCGAGCGCCGCCTCCGCCGGGCCGCGGAGCTCGCGGAAGAGGTCGAGGTTGCCGGACCAGTCGGCGTGCCGGCACAGGAGGCACAGGAACAGCGGGGTCGCGTCGACGCTCCCGTAGTAGCGCGCGAACGGCGTCTCCCCGAGCGTGGCCGGCTCGCCGACGCGGAGCTCGTGGAGCACCTTGCCCGGCTGTTCGTCGCGCTCGTCGTCCACCCCCCGCCCGAGCCGGCCCGCAAGCAGCCGCACGGTGTCCTCGGCCACGCGCGGGACGAACGACAGCGTCTGGAACGCGGTGATGAGGCTGTCGCGGCCGAACAGCGTGGCGAACCACGGCACCCCGGCGGCGTAGTACGAGTGGCCGTCCAGGCTGGAGCGCAGCAGCTCGAGGTCGTCGAGCGAGCGCCGGAGGATCCGATTGAAGAGCTGGTCGTCCGAGCTCGCGCGGGAGCCCTCCGAGGCGACGTGCTCCGGTGCCGGGACCGCCGGCTCTGCGTCGCCCTCCTCCGAGATCTCGAAGTCGACCGTGAGGTCGATGCCGCCGCGCGGCGGCAGATCGAGGTCGAAGACGAGCACACCGTCGTCGCCCGGCCGAGCCATCGGCTCGGTCCGCAGGGCCGTCACACGCCGGACTCCGTCGCGGCCCACCGCGGAGAAGCCGTCCGGCCCGCTCTCCGGCGCCGGGCGCTCGTGCGGCCCCACCACCCCGCGCAGCTCGAGCATCGGCTGGAAGTCGGTTCCGGCCCGCAGCTCCAGCGGCAGCCGGACCGGCTCGCGGTGGTAGCTCCGCACGGTGATCCGCTGGCGCAGCGCGCCGGCGCCGTCGACGCGGCGGTCGATTCGGATGCGGAGCGACTCCGCGGGCAGGAGCCCGCCGTCCGGGAGGGGGAGGTCCGGGTTCGTCAGCTCGTGGATCGCCGCGCTGCCGGCCGCGTCGGTCGCGGTCAGGAATCGCGGCAGCTCGCCGCCAAGGCGCAGTTCGTGGCCGCTTAGAAAGCGGCAATCCCGGAACCAGAGACCCAATGGATGTTGCACGCCGACGGGCAGACGGCCATCACGGAGGGTGACCATGAAGACGTTCCCGTCCTTGATCACGATCGTTTCCGCGAGGTTGACGATTGAGCCGAGCGGACTACTCATGTGCACGAGGCTATGAAGGTTGCGATGCTCGCGCCCCCGTGGATCCCGGTGCCGCCACCGGGCTACGGAGGCATCGAGCAGGTCATTGCCCTGCTCGCGGCCGAGCTAACGGAGCGCGGGAACCATGTCACCTTGTTCGCGGCGCCGGGCACGCGGTCGCGCGCGCGGGTGCTCTCGCCGCTCGAGGGCCCGCATCCCGACCAGATCGAGATGTCGCTCTACGAGGCGGATCACGTGGCGTCGACGTTCGCGCGGATGGAGCAGTCCGATCCGCCCTTCGACGTGCTGCACGACCACTGTGGCTTCACCGCATTCGCATTCGCGGACCGCATCTCGACCCCGGTCGTGCACACGCTGCACGGCCCCTTCAGGCCGGACATGTCGGCGTTCTACGCGAGGCACGGCCATAAGGCCGTCGCCGTCGCGCTGAGCCGCTACCAGGCGGAGCAGGCGCCCGGCGAGCTCGAGGTCGCCGCCGTGATCGGCAACCCGATCGTCGTCGACGACTTCCCGTTCCGGGAGGAGAAGGACGACTACCTGCTCTGGATCGGCCGGCTCGACGAGGACAAGGGACCCCACCGCGCGATCGCCGCCGCGCGCGCCGCCGGCGTGCCGCTCGTGCTGGCCGGGCCGGTCCAGCCCGGCAAGGAGGGGTTCTTCGCGCGCGAGGTCGAGCCGCACCTGGACGGCGATGCCGTCCGCTACATCGGCGAGGTGGGCGAGGACAAGCTCGAGCTGTACGCCGGGGCCCGGGCGTTCCTCATGCCGATTCGCTGGCCCGAGCCGTTCGGCCTCGTGATGACCGAGGCGATGGCCTGCGGCACGCCCGTGATCGCGTTCCCCGAGGGGTCGGCGCCGGAGCTCGTGGTCGACGGCGAGACGGGGTTTGTCGTGGACGACGAGAGCGCGATGGCCGCCGCGGTGGAGCGCCTGGACGAGATCGAGCCCGCGCGCTGCCGCGAGCTGGCCCGCGAGCGCTATGACGTCGCGGCCGTCGCGGCCGCTTACGAGCGCGTCTACGAAACGGTGTCGAGCAGGCCCCGCTCGGTCACGAGCTCGACCGAGAGCGTCTTGTAGCCCACGTCCTCGAACGGGATCGCCGGAACCGGGACGCTCTGGTCGCGGCCGCCGGTTGACGAAGGTTGTGCATTTCACCCATATGTTGACCTGACCCTCGAAGGGGGCTAAATTGCGCGGTCCATGGCGTACCTGAACTGCCCGAGCTGCCGGTTGACCGTGTTCAGCCCGGCGCCCGGCCTCTCGAGCGAGGAGTGCCCTCGCTGCCGCGCGAAGCTCGGCAAGGTCAGCCGTCTGTTCCGGTCCGCGCTCCCGGCTCGCCTGTCGGCAGACCGCGCTCCTCGGCCGCCCGATACGCGATCTGGAGGAAATCCGAGATCGCCATCGCGGAGAGCACCGACGCGCTGAAACGCGTGGCGCGCGGAGCGAAGAGCAACCCCGCGTGGAAGCCGCCGGACGCCCATAGGCCGAGACAGTAGGGGCACACGAGGAGCTCGCCTACCGCGCGTCGGAGCCCGCTGCCGCGCGGCTTCTCCTCGAGCTCCGCAGGGCCGCCCTTGCCCTCCAGCTCCGTGAACGGCGCGCGGACGAAGGAGGTGACCTTCTTCTTCGAGATCAGCCGGCTCAGCTTGTAGCTCGCGGTCCCGATGAGGACGATGTCGCCGGCGTCGACCCGCTCGGGCAGGTCCCGCCCGGACCGCCTGGCCGCGGCGACCGCGCCCGCCATCGCGGTGTGGAAGACCGTCGCAAAGGTGGCGTAGGCGGCGAAGGGCGGCCGCTCGCGCGGCGGCGCGTACCCGGCGTAGGTTGCGTTCACGAGGCCGTCTGCTCGTCCATCTTGCGCGTGTCGCGCGGCTCGGCGAAGGGCTCCTTGTCCTCCGGGCGCATGCCCCGCTCGATCGCGCGCTCGCGCTCGAGCTCGGCGTTGAACTCGGCCCCGAGCAGGATCACGATGTTGGAGATCCAGAGCCAGACGAGGAACACGACCACGCCGCCGAGGGCGCCGTAGGTCTTGTTGTACGAGCCGAAGTTCCCGACGTAGAAGGCGAAGGCCGCCGACGCGATGATCCAGCCGAGCACGGCGATCACGCCGCCGGGCGAGACCCAGCGGAACCCCGGCTGCTTGACGTTCGGGGCGGCCCAGTAGAGCAGCGCGAACATGAAGCTCACGACCAGCAGCAGCACCGGCCACTTCGCAATGCCCCAGACGGTCACGGCCGTATCGCCCAGGCCGACCAGGTCGCCGACCTTCTCGGCGAGCCCGCCGGTGAGCACCACGGCGATCGTGGAGAGCGCGAGGAGCACGAGCAGGATCAGCGTGAGCCCGACGCGCACGGGCAGCGTCTTCCAGATCGGGCGGCCCTCGGGCATGTCGTAGATCGCGTTCGAGGCCCGCATGAACGCCGCCACGTAGCTCGAGGCGGACCAAAGGGCAGCGAGGATGCCGACGATGAACAGCACACCGGCGGCGCCGCGATCGCCCTGGAGGTTCTCGAACGCGCTCGTGAAGATCTCCTTCGCCGGGCCTGGCGCGACCGCGCCGAGGTTGTCGATCAGCGGCTGGGTGGCGGACTCGCCGATCAAGCCGAGGATCGACACGAGCACGATCAGCGCCGGGAAGATCGCGAGCACGCCGTAATACGTGAGCGCGGCCGCCCAGTCGGTGAGGTTGTCCTCCTTGAACTCCTTGGCGCTCCGCTTGAGCGCGTGCCACCAGCCGCGGCCGCCGAGCTCGGTGGGCTGATCGGGCTCGCCGGCCACCTCAGCGCCTCTTCAGCAGCCGGCGCAGGATCAGCAGGGCGACGAGTCCGCCGGCCGCGGCGACCAGCGGGGTCGGGTTCGACTTGACACGCTCCTGTACCTCTTCCTTCTTCTGGCGCGCCTGCTGCTTGACGTCGGCCTTCTGCGACAGCGCGTCGACGGTGTCGCCGAGCTCGCGCCGGGTCCGCTCGATCTCGCGGCGGAGCTCCTCCGGGGTCTGCTGCGTCTCGCTCATGACCTCGCCCTCGCCTTCACGGTCTCCACGTCCCGCTGCACGCTCTCGAGCGCAAGCTCGGGCTTCGGCGGGCCCGCCTCGTCGAGCTCCTTCTTGCCGGTCAGCGCGAGCACGCCCCCGATGAGCAGCAGCGCGACGCCGACCGCGGCGGCGGCGATCCAGGGCTCGAGCACAGTCGCCAGCCCGAGGATGGCGGCCGCCACCAGTGCTCCCACTCCGTACAGAGCGACCGCGCCGGCCCCGCCGAACATCCCGGCGCCCTTGCCCGCGTGCCTGCCCTTCTCCGTGAGCTCGGCCTGCGCGAGTCGCATCTCCTGGCGGATCAGCGTCGATGTCTGACGCGAGAGATCCTGGACGAGCTCGCCGAGCGGCTTCTCGCCGTCGTGCTCGCGCCGAAATTGAGTGGAAGTCTCCATGCCAGGCGATTACCCAGCCTGGTGGAGTGCATGCACTCGCTCACGCCGCTTCGGCCAGCGCGGCGACCTCGCGGGTGCAGGCGAGCCGCTCGAGCGCCTTGTGCTCGATTCGGCGCACGCGCTCCGGCGACAGCCCGAGGCGCTTGCCGGCCTCGCGCAGCGGCGTAGGCGAGTCGCCGTTGATGCCGTAGCGCAGGCGGATCACCGCCTGCTCCTGTTCCGAGAGGTTCTCGAGCGCGCGATGCACCGCCTCCTGGCGCAGGCCGATCTCGACCTCCTCGACGGGCTCGGGCGCGTCGCTCGGCAGCAGGTCGCCCAGCTCCGTGTCGCCCTCCTCGCCCACCGGCCGCTCGAGGCTCGTGACGATGCGGCTGTACTCGCGCGTCTCCTCGAGCTCCTTGAGCGAGATGTCGGCGCGCTTCGCGATCTCCTCGTCGGTGGGCGTCCGCTCGAGCTCCACCGCCAGCTCGCGCTCCGCGCGCGAGATCTTGCGCTCGCGCTGCCCGATGTGCACCGGCAACCGGATCGTCCTGCCCTGGTTGGCGAGGCCGCGCTGGATCGCCTGGCGGATCCAGAAGGTCGCGTAGGTGGAGAACTTGTAGCCCTTGCGCCAGTCGAACTTCTCTGCCGCGCGGATCAGGCCGAGGATGCCCTCCTGGATCAGGTCGAGCAGCGAGAGCTCGTGGCCCTGGTACTTCCTCGCGAGCGACACGACGAGGCGCAGGTTGGAGTTCACCATGCGCTCCTTCGCCTCGAGGTCGCCGCGCTCGATCCGCTTCGCCAGCTCGATCTCCTCCTCCGCGGTGAGCAGGGGATGGCGGCGGATGTCGCGGAGGAAGAGCTGCAGCGTGTCGCCGGTCATCACGGCAAGGTCGTCGATCGCGTAGCTCGGCCCCGGCTCGGACTCGCGCCCGCAGTCGTCGCTCACGTCGATGCCGCGCGCCTCGAGCCGGTCGGCGAGCGTCTGGGCCTCCTCGTCCGAGAGCTCCGGCGTGAGCTCCGACAGCTCGGAGAGGTTGACGCAGCCCTTCTCCTCGCCGCGCTCGACGAGTGCGTCTATCGGGGACGTGCTCATTGCGTCAGCCCTCTCCCCGGGGCGTGAGCACGCGAACCTCCGCGCCGCGCATCGGGTGCGCGTCCATCGGCACGATGCCGAGCTCCTCGCAGAGCACGAAGAACGCCGTGGCGTAGGGCGAGCTGCGCGTCCGCGTCCTCAGCGAGTGCCAGTCGATCTGCTCGCGCACGGCGCGGCCGATCCGCAGCACGGACGTGTAATCGAGGTCGTGCTCGTGCAGCGCCATCAGCTTCGTGGCGAGCACGTCCTCGATCGCCATGACCGGGATCGTGATGCCCACCACGTGGAGCAGCTCGCCGCGGTCGATCACCTCGTCGGTGACCTCGAGGCCGCGGGGCGCGAAGATGAGGTCGATGAGCACGTCGCCGTCCCAGGCCTTGTGCAGCCATTCCTCCGGCGGCTTCTCGGGCTCCATCCCGGCCCCTTCCAGCACCGCGAGCGCGCGGTCGGCATCCTCCGGCTTGATGACGAAGTCGAGGTCGTGGCGCACCTCGGGACCCCCGCGCGCCCACACGGCGAGGCTGCCGGCGAGCAGGAACGGCACGTCGGCCTCGCGCAGCGCGGCAACGGCCTTCTTCAGCGAGGCCTCGATCGCGGGTCGCGGGTGTTCGACGTCGGGCGACGACACCCGCTTCGTGTACCCGTCTGGCGCCAGGGGTAAGCAGTGGACGTGAAGGCCCCGACGACCGTTCTGGCCGCGAACCTGCGCGGCGACGCGCGCGTGCGCGTGGCCGCCGCGGGTGACGTGCACTGCGCCCCGGAGAACCGCGACGCGATCCTCACCGGGTTCGACGCGATCGACGGAGAGGCCGACGTCGTGCTGCTCGCCGGGGACCTCACCACGCACGGCGAGCCTGAGCAAGCAGCGATCCTCGCCGAGGCGTGCCGCGGGATGGAGACGCCGGTGGTCGCCGTGCTGGGGAATCACGACCTCCACGCGAACCGCGCCGGCGAGCTTGTCGAGGTACTCCGGAACGCCGGGATCGAGGTGCTCGAGCGCTCGCACACCACCGTCGGCGGCCCGGGCTGCCAGATCGGCGTGGCGGGCACGAGGGGCTTCGTCGGCGGCTTCAAGGGGCTCGGGCTGCCCGACTTCGGCGAGCCCTCGCTGCGGGGGATCTACGCGGAGACCACCGCCGAGGTCGAGGCGCTGTCGAAGGGCCTGGGCGAGATCGCGCTGTGCCCGTTTCGCATCGCGCTGCTTCACTACGCGCCGATCGCCGACACGCTCGAGGGCGAGCCACGCGAGATCTGGACGTTCCTCGGCAGCGACCGGCTGGCCGCGCCGGTTCTGGAGCACCGCCCCGACCTCGTGCTACACGGGCACGCGCACGGCGGCCGTCTCGAGGGCGACCTCGACGGTGTGCCGGTCTACAACGTGTCGGTCCCGGTGATGGGCCAGGACTTCTGGCTCTTCGAGCTGAGCGGCTCCGCGCAGGCCACGACCGCGATCCACTAGTCGGCCCGCAGCCGCTCGATGCGCCCCCGCGCGCGCGAGATGCCGCGTGCGTAGGAGGCGATGTCCGCCCACGGGTCGCCCTTGGCGCCGAGCCGGCGCAGCACGTTCCCCACGTTCCAGCGGTCGGGCCGCAGCCTCGAGTCGGACAGCTCGTCCCAGGCAATCGGCGTGGCCACGGGCGCGCCGGGACGCGGCCGGACGGCATACGGCGGGATCGCGGTCTGCGCGTAGGTGTTGCGCGCCGTGTCCACGAGGATGCGGCCGTCGCGCTTCTCCTTCCGCCATTCCGTGGTGAGCTGGTCCGGGTGGCGCGCGGCGAGCACAGCGCCGACCTGCCCCGCGAACGCGCGCACCTCGTCGTGTCGCGCGCGCCGGCGAAGCGGCGTCCACACGTGAATGCCCTTCGAGCCGGTCACCTGCGCGAACGGGGTGAAGCCCAGCTCGCTGAGGAGCTCGCCGGCGTGGAGCGCGGCGCGCCGGACGGTTGCGAAGTCGCCGCCCGGCGGCGGATCGAGGTCGATGACCATCCGGTCCGGCTGCCACGGCCGGTCGGCGCGCGAAAGCCACACGTGTGGCGTGATCGTGTTCTGGCCGACGAGGTAGACGAGCGTGTCCACGTCGCGGGTGACCACGTGAGTCACGGTCCCGCCCGACTTGGGCACCTCCACGCGGCGAATCCAGGCCGGGAAGTAGTCCGGGATGTCCTTGTGAAAGAAGCCCTTGCCCTCGATGCCGTCGGGGAAGCGCTGCATGCTCACCGGGCGCCCGCGGACGTGCGGCAGCATCCACTCCGCCACTCGCTCGTAGTACGAGGCGAGGTCGCCCTTCGTGATGCCGTCGTCCCGGAAGAGCAGCTTGTCGGGGTGCGTGATCTGCACGTCTCTCACGACGGCACCTCGCGCACGACCTCGCTCGCCGGCTTGTCGTCCCGCAATCCGATGTAGCGAGGGTGACGGAGGCGGCCGTCGCGCGTCCACTCGGCGAAGCCGAGCTGCGCCACGAGCTCGGGGCGCGCCCAGCGCGTGCCTGGCGGGATCGGCTTGAACCGCTCGAACGGCGACTCGTCCTGCTCGAGCTCGCGCAGCCGCGCGCCGAGCTCGCGGAGCGTCGACTGGTCGAAGCCGGTGCCGACCCTGCCCGCGTAGCGCAGCACGCCGTCGTCGTAGTAGCCCACGAGCAGCGCGCCGAATTCGGTGCGCGAGCCCCTGGGCGCTGTGAAGCCCCCGATCACGAGCTCCTGCTCCAGGTGGCACTTCAGCTTGAGCCAGTCGCGCGAGCGCGTGCCGCGGTAGGGGCTGTCCGCGCGCTTCGCGATCACGCCCTCGAGCCCCTTCCGGCAGGCCTCCCGGTACAGCTCCTCGCCGTGTTCGCCGTTCCGGTGCGGGTTGAGCCGGACGGGCCCGCCGAAGTCGAGCGCCTTGCGGAGCCGCGCCTTGCGCTCGCGGAGCGGCAGCGTGCGGAGGTCCTCGCCGTCGTGGCGGGGGAGGTCGAAGACGTACAGGTAGACGGCGATGTGCCGCCGCGCTCGCTGCTGGAGCTTGGCGAAGCTCGTGATCCCGTTCTCGAAGGCGACGATCTCGCCGTCGGCGATGAAGTCCTCCGAGCTCTGCCGCTCGAGCGCCTCCACGAGCTCCGGGAACTGGTCGTTCATGAGGCGCGCGGTCCGCGACATCAGCCGCACGCCGCCGCCGTCCCGGATCGCGAGGCAGCGGATCCCGTCGAGCTTGCGCTCGAAGATCCAGCCGGGGTCGGAGAACGGCTCGTCGGACAGGACCGCCTTCATCGGCTCGATCACCGGCCGAGCTCCTCGATCGTGCGCCCGCTGACCACCGACTCCGGCCGCTCGGCCACCGGGTCGCCGGAGCCGGCCTGCCCGTCGCGGCGCTTGACGAGCAGCCAGCGCCGCCCCTCGATGTGCCGCAGCGTCCAGCCGCCCTGGAGCTTCTCGCCGTCGAGCCGGAACGAGGCGTGGCCGGCGGCGAGCGCGTCCTCCATCGGCTCCTCGCGCAGGTTCTCGTAGGTCCCGCGGTCCCAGACGATCACCGGGCCGGCGCCGTACTGCCCGGCGGGGATCACGCCCTCGAAGTCACCCCACGAGAGCGCGTGGTCGTCCACCTCCATGGCGAGCCGCTTGTCGCGCGGGTCGAGCGACGGTCCCTTCGGCACCGCCCACGAGCGCAAGCTGCCGGCCACCTCGAGCCTGAAGTCGAAGTGCCTGCTGGTGGCGTGGTGCTGCTGGATCACGAAGCGGGGCAAGTCACGCCCCGCTTCCCCGCTGGAGAGGCTCGATAGTCAGCGGCCCCTCGTGCCGGGTCTCGACCTGGAGCGTGGAGTGCGTCACGCCGAAGCGCTCGCGGAGCAGCTCCGCGAGCTGGCGCCGGTGGGACTGCGTGTCGCAGCCCGCGCGGACCGTAACGTGGGCGGAGATCGCGGGAAAGCCCGACGTGACCTCCCAGACGTGCAGGTCGTGCACCTCGACCACGTGGTTCTGGCCGGCGAGCACGTTGCCGATCTCCTCGGGGTCGAGGTCGCGGGGCGACGCTTCGAGCAGGACCCGGCCGGAGTCGCGCAGGAGCCCGTACCCGGAGCGGAGCATGAGCGCAGCCACGACGAGCGCCGCGATGCCGTCCGCGCGCGAGAAGTCCGTGAGCAGGACGACCGCGCCCGCGATCGCCGTCGCTATGAACGCGAACAGGTCGGTGAGCACGTGCTGGAACGCGCCCTCGACGTTGAGGCTGCGACGGTCGGCGCCGGTCAGCAACAGCGTGGCGGCGAGGTTCACCACGATGCCGAGGAGGGCCACCACGAGCACGATGAGGCCCTCGACCTCGGGCGGGTCGGCGAGCCGGCGCATGCCCTCCCACACGATCACCACGGCGAGCGCCACGAGCGTCGCGCCGTTCAGCTGCGCCGACAGGATCTCCGCGCGCCGGAAGCCGAAGGTGAAGCCGCCGCCGGCGGGCCGCCGGGCCAGCCGCGCGGCGAACAGGGCGAGCGCGATCGCGCCCGCGTCGGTGAGCATGTGCGCGGCGTCCGAGAGCAGCGCCAGCGAGGAGGCCAGGATCCCGGCGACGACCTCGGCCGCCATCAGGCCGAGGATCAGGGCCAGGGCGAGCGTGAGGCGGCGAGCGTCGTCCGTCTGGACGTGCGTGTGATGGTGGTGCTCGTGGTCGTGCATCGCCGTTTCGGGTGAGCATAGGCGGGTACCCCGGGCCGGATGCGAGTCGTGGTCGTAGGCGCGAGCGGCAACGTCGGCACGAGCGTGCTGCGATCGCTCGCGGACGAGCCGGCCGTGGACTCGATCCTCGGGATCGCGCGCCGCATCCCCGAGTCGAGCTTCCCGAAGACGGAATGGCGCAAGGCGGACATCGCCCACACGCCGCTGCGGCCGCACTTCCAGGGCGCCGACGTGGTCGTGCACCTCGCCTGGCTGATCCAGCCCGGGCGCGACAAGCAGCGCCTGCACGAGGTGAACGTGGACGGGACCGCGCGGGTCTTCCGGGCGGCCGCCGCGGCCGGTGTCCCGGCGATCGTGTACGCGTCCTCGATCGGGGCGTACGCGCCGGGGCCGAAGGACCGCGGCGTCGACGAGAGCTGGCCCACCACGGGCATCTCGAGCTCGTTCTACGCGCGCCACAAGGCGGAGGCCGAGCGCCTCCTCGACCGCTTCGAGGACGAGCACCCGGATACGCGCGTCGTGCGACTCCGTCCCGGCCTGATCTTCAAGCGCGAGGCCGCGTCCGGCATCCGGCGGCTGTTCGCGGGGCCGTTCCTGCCGAACTTCCTCGTGCAGCGGCGCCTGATCCCGGTCGTGCCCGCGCACCCGCGGCTCGTCTTCCAGGCGGTCCACTCGTACGACATCGGGGAGGCCTACCGCCTGGCGATCGTCCGCGACGACGCGCACGGCGCGTACAACGTCGCGGCCGACCCCGTGCTCGACCCGGACGAGCTCGCCCGGGCGCTGGGTGCCCGGAAGGTGCCGGTGCCCGCCGGCGTCCTGCGCGGTGGCGCGGCCCTGAGCTACGCGCTGCGCCTACAGCCGAGCGAGCCCGGGTGGGTGGACATGGCGCTCGCGGTGCCGGTGATGGACACGACGCGCATCCGCACGGAGCTGGGCTGGAAGCCGGCCCGGACGTCGTCCGAGGCGCTCCTCGACCTGATCGAGGGGATGCACGACGGGGCCGGTCTCGACACGCCCCCGCTCGAGCCCGGCGGGGCCGGCCCGCTGCGCGCGCGCGAGTTCGCGAGCGGAGTGGGCGCGCGCAACGACGTATCGACGCGCTGACCGGGTACCGATCAGGCACCCGACCGGAGGAGGCCCCAGTGGCTCAGTGCGAGGTGTGCGGCAACGAGTACGACAAGACGCTCGAGGTGACGCGGGGCGGTGAGACGCACACCTTCGACAGCTTCGAGTGTGCGATCCACGCGATGGCGCCGGAGTGCGGCCACTGCGGCGTCCGCATCGTCGGCCACGGAATCGAGGCGAACGGCTCGATCTACTGCTGCGCCCACTGCGCCGAGCAGTCCGGCGTGGAAGGCGCGGTCGACCGCGTGGACGCCTAGCGCGTCGCCGGGTTCGGGGCGCTAGGGGACGGCCGGCTGCTCCGGCTCCCCGGGTGCCGGCTCCGTGGGCTCCGGCAAGGGTGCCGTGTCCGAGGGCTCGTCCTCGGGTGGCTCCGTCGAGGTCGGCGCGGTGCTCGTCGGCTCGTCGGTGGGCTCGTCGGGCTGCGACGTGCTTTCGTCGCCACGCTCGGCCGGCTGCTGATCGGTGCGCGTCCCGCCGCCGTCGCCTCCGCCGCCCAGCAGCGTCGTGCGGCCCGAGCCCTTGCCCACCGAGCCGCCGCTGACCAGGTCCACGGTCGTCAGCGCCACGATCCCGATCACGAACGCCAGCGCGCCCGTCGCGGCCACGACGCCCAGTGCGATCCGCCGCCGCGAGGGCCGCGAGCCCGGCTGTCGGTAGACCCGGATGGGGCCCAGGTCGGGCTCCGCGACTCTCGGGCTCGTGATCGCGGCGCCGCGTCCAGTCGCCGCGCGCCTGGTGGTGCGCGCCCGCGCTACGCGCTCCGTCGGGCGGTGCAGCGCCTCCGAGATGAGCGCCACCAGGACAGGGGTTAGCGCCGCGGCGATCCAGGTGCCGGCGATCCACAGCTGCGAGGTGACGGCGGCCGCCGCGGCCGACGCTGCGCTTGCGATCGTCAGCGTCCGCATGTTGAGGCGGCGCTCCTCCTCGCGTTCCACGTCGCGCGGGGACGAAGCCATCCGCTCCGCACCCTAGCGGCCGTGGCGCGAGCAGCGGGCGGTGCCCGCTGCGCAGCGAGGCCTTCGGGATAGGGTCTCGTCGTGGCCGACTCGTCCACCCATGAGGCCGACGTGGTGATCGTCGGCGCCGGCCTCGCCGGCCTGGCCGCCGCGCGGGAGCTCTCCGCGGCCGGAGCGTCCGTGGTCGTCGTCGAGGCCCGCGACCGCGTCGGCGGGCGCGTGCACAACCACGACATCGGCGGCGGCAACGTCGTGGAGGTGGGCGCGCAGTGGATCGGCCCGACCCAGGACCGGCTTGCCGCGGTGGCGACCGAGCTCGGCGTGGAGACGTTCCCGACTCACGTGGCGGGCTCGAACGTGCTCGAGTACCGCGACGCGCTCCAGCGCTACACAGGGGCGATTCCGAGGATCAACCCCGCCGTCCTCGTCGACGTCGAGCAGGCGCAGCGGCGGCTCAACCGCCTCGCCCGCACGGTGCCGCTCGAGGCGCCGTGGGAGGCGCCGAGCGCCGCGAAGCTCGACGGCCAGACCGCAGCCACCTGGATGCGCCGCAACCTCGCCACCCGGGGCGGGCGGATGCTGCTCGGCCTCGGCATCGAGGCAGTCTGGGCGGCGCAGCCAGAGGACATGTCGCTGCTCCACGTGCTCTTCTACATCCACTCGGCGGGCAGCCTCGAGATGCTCTTCGACACCGAGGGCGGCGCGCAGCAGGATCGCTTCGTGGGCGGATCGCAGCTCGTGCCGATCCGGATGGCGGAGGAGCTCGGCGAGGAGCGGCTCGTGCTTGGCGCGCCCGTGCGCCGGATCGAGCACGACGCGGGCGGCGTCGTCGTGCACGCCGACGGCGCGAGCGCGCGCGGCCGGCGCGCGATCGTGGCGGTGGCCCCGACGCTCGCGAGCCGCATCGCCTACGACCCCCCGCTGCCCGGCTACCGCGACCAGCTCACGCAGCGCATGCCGCTCGGCACCGTCGCGAAGTGCATGGCGATCTACAGCGAGCCGTTCTGGCGCGACGAGGGCCTGTCGGGTGGTGCGACGAGCGACCGCGGCCCGGTGCGCCTGACCTTCGACAACTCCCCGCCCGGCGGCTCGCCCGGCGTGCTGCTCGGCTTCCTCGAGGGCCGCCACGCTCGCGAGCTCGGCCGGCTCCGGCCCGAGGAGCGCCGGACCGCCGTGGTCGACTGCTTCGCGCGCTACTTCGGCCCCCGTGCCTCGTCGCCCGACGACTACGTCGAGCGGCTCTGGGCCGAGGAGGAGTGGACGCGCGGGTGCTACGGCTGCCACATGCCGACCGGCGCGTGGACGGGCTACGGCGCGGCGCTTCACGCGCCGATCGGCCCGCTCCACTGGGCGGGCGCGGAGTACGCGCACGTGTGGAACGGCTACATGGACGGCGCGGTGCGCTCCGGCGAGTCCACTGCGCGCGAGATCCTCGAGCTGCTCGTTTAGGGAGAGGCCCTCCCGGTAGGTCGGGGGTATGGGAAAGCTCGAGGACAAGACGGTTGCGTTTCTGGCTACGGACGGCGTGGAGCAGGTGGAGCTGACCGAGCCCTGGAAGAAGGTCGAGGACGAGGGCGGCACGCCGCGGCTCGTGTCACTCGACAGCGGCGAGATCCAGGCGTTCGAGCATCTCGACAAGGCCGATACCTTCGAGGTCGACGAGAAGGTCGCGGATGCGAGCGAGTCCGACTACGACGCACTCGTGCTCCCCGGCGGCGTGGCCAACCCCGACTTCCTGCGCGCCGACGACGACGCGGTTCGGTTCGTGCGCTCCTTCTTCGAGGCGCAGAAGCCGGTCGCCGCGATCTGCCACGGCCCCTGGACCCTGGTCGAGGCGGACGTGCTGCGCGACCGCACGATCACCTCCTGGCCGAGCATCCAGACGGACATCCGCAACGCGGGAGGCAATTGGGTCGACGAGGAGGTCGTCGTGGACAACGGGCTCGTGTCGAGCCGGAAGCCCGACGACCTCCCGGCCTTCTGCGACAAGATGGCCGAGGAGATCTGCGAGGGACGGCACGAGGAGCAGGCGGCCAGCGCCCGTTAAGCGGTAGTTGCGACTCGCCCAATCGGAGTAACTAGCGCCGCGAGCGGGTAACGCCAACGTGAACTTGCTCCTGAGGAGGGAACTCGGATGTTGAAGACCTCGCGGTTGATCGCCGCGCTCATAGCCGCCCTGATGCTCGCGATTGCGGGATGCGGAAGCGACGAAGGCGACGAGGGCGGCGGCGCAGCCGACGCCGAGAAGGCCGGCCAGGCGAAGGCCGAGGGCGACGTCACCTGGTGCATCGGCAAGGACACGAGCGGTGCGTTCGGAACGGTCGTGGACGGCTTCAACAAGGCGAACCCGAATGCGAACGTGAAGCTGCTCCAGCTGCCGGAGGCGGCTGACGAGCAGCGCCGCCTCCAGATCCAGCGTCTGCGCGCCAAGAACACGGAATGCGACGTTCTCGGCATGGACGTGATCTGGACCGCCGAGTACGCGGCGCAGGGCTGGCTGCTCGACGTCTCCGACTTCATCTCCGAGAACGGCGACAAGTTCATCGAGTCGACGGTTGCGACCACCGAGTTCGAGGGCAAGAACTACGCGGTGCCGTTCAACTCGAACGCCGGCTTCATCTACTACCGGACCGACCAGGTCGACAGCCCGCCTGAGGACTGGGAGACGCTCTACGAGCAGGCCGCCCAGGGCAACGGCGTGGTCTACCAGGGCTTCCGCTACGAGGGCCTCACCGTGAACTTCCTCGAGCTGCTCTACAGCGCGGGCGGGAACGTGGTCTCCGAGGACGGCAAGGAGGCGACCGCCGACTCCCAGGAGGTCAAGGACGTCCTGAAGTTCATGGCGGACGGCATCAAGAGCGGCGCCGCCCCGAAGGCCAACACCACGTACAAGGAAGAGGAGTCCCGGCGCGCGTTCGAGTCCGGCAACGCGACGTTCATGCGCAACTGGCCGTACGCGTACTCGCTGGGCAAGGAGTCGAAGATCGCCGACAACTTCGACATCACCACGTTCCCGGGCTACGCGGGGAACGAGGGTGCCGGCGTGCTCGGCGGCTACGACCTCGCGATCTCGGCGTACTCCAAGAACCCGGAGGGCTCGCTCGCGTTCATCGAGTACGCGACGGGTGAGGAGCAGCAGAAGCTGATGGCGACGGAGGCCTCGCTGCCGCCGACGCTGACCTCGGTGTACGACGACCCCGAGGTGAAGAAGGCTCTGCCGTTCGCCGAGCAGCTGCGCACCGCGATCGAGCAGGCGCAGCCGCGCCCGGTCTCGCCCGTGTATCCGCTGATCAGCGAGGCGATCTACAACAACGTGTTCGCGGCGCTCCAGGGCGACATGTCGCCGGATGAGGCCGCGAGCAAGATGAACGAGGAGATCCAGAAGGCCGTCGAGACGTTCTAGGCGTCATGGAAGCCGCCACCGCGAGATTGCGCGGCCGCAAGCGCCGCGAGAAGAGCTACGGCAGCGAGGAACGTCGCCTCGCTGCCCTGCTCCTCTCGCCGGCCATGATCGTCATCGCGCTGGTGGCGGCCTATCCGATCGGCTACGCGATCTGGCTGTCGCTCACCGAGTACAGCCTCCAGACGCCAGGCGCCTGGCGGTTCGTAGGGTTCGAGAACTACGCGGACGCGTTCGGGTCGACCGACTTCTGGGCGGCCGTCAAGAACACGTTCATCTTCACGTTCTTCTCGGTGGCCCTGGAGCTCGCTATCGGCCTAGCCATGGCGCTCGCCATGCACGAGGCGTTCCGCGGGCGCGGCCTGCTGCGGACCGTGGTGCTGGTGCCGTGGGCCGTGCTCACGGTGGTGAGCGCGATCACGTGGCGGACGCTGTTCGAGCCGGAGCTCGGATTGGCGCCGCAGATCTTCGACGCACTGGGGATCTTCAACGGCATCGTCTGGCTTGGCCAGGAGGGCTACGCCATGGCCGTGCTGATCCTTGCGGACGTGTGGAAGACCGCGCCCTTCATGGCCCTGCTGCTGCTGGCCGGGCTGCAGGTGATCCCCGACGACGTCTATGACGCCGCGAAGGTCGACGGCGCCACGACGTGGCAGCGCTTCAGGCGCATCACGCTCCCGCTGCTGATGCCGGCGATCCTCGTGGCGCTGATCTTCCGCACGCTCGACGCGCTGCGGATCTTCGACCTGCCGTACGTGCTGACCGGCGGGACGAACGGCACGGAGACGCTGTCCACGCTCGCGCACAGGGAGCTCACGTCGAACCAGCTGATCGGCTACGGCTCCGCCCTGTCGGTGCTCACGTTCATCATCGTGATGGCCGTGTCGTTCCTGTACATCCGGACCGTCGGCGGCAACATCAGGTCGCTGGCCGAGGAGGACTGATGGAGGCGTCCGGCGGAGTAGTCACGCCCGGTACCGGCGTACGCGAGGGTGAGAAGGAGCGCGAGGAAGCGCGCGCGGCCGACCGGCGCGGGCCTCAGCGCAACTGGGTGCGGCCGCTGCTCATGTGGGTCGCGGTCGTCTTCATCTTCGTCTTCTGCCTGTTTCCCTTCTACTGGCTGGTCAACGTGTCGCTGAAGACGGGGTCAGACCTCTCGAGCGCGGACATCTTCCCGCCCAACCCGACGCTCGAGAACTACGACTCGATCTTCGCGAACAACACGTTCACGTCGGCGCTCAAGAACAGCGTGATCATCACGACGATCACGACGATCCTCGCGCTGGTAGTGGGCTCGTTCGCGGCCTACGCGCTCGCGCGGCTGCGCTTCAAGCGCAAGTTCCTGCTGCTGGCGATCATCCTCTCGATCTCGACCTTCCCGGCGATCGCGATCGCGGCGCCGATCTTCAAGCTCTGGAACGAGTTCGGCTTCTACGACACCTACATCGGGCTGATCCTGCCGTACCTGACGTTCGCGCTGCCACTCGCGATCTACATCCTGACGTCGTTCTTCAAGGAGATCCCGAAGGAGCTCGAGGAGGCGGCGCTCGTGGACGGCGCCACCTACTTCCAGGCGTTCCGCAAGGTCGTGCTGCCGCTGGCGGCACCGGGCCTCGTGACCGCGGGCCTGCTGACCGCGTTCTTCGTCTGGAACGAGTTCCTGCTCGCCGTCACGCTCACGAGCTCACCCAATGCGATGACGGTGCCGGTGTCGGTCGCGAACTTCACCGGCGCCCAGAAGTTCGAGGTCCCGCTGGGGTCGATCAGCGCGGCGTCCGTCGTGATCACGATTCCGCTCGTGCTCGCGGTGATCATCTTCCAGAAGCGGATCGTGGCGGGCATGACGGCCGGCGCGGTCAAGGGCTGACGCGCGGCTCGCGGATGGCATCGCAGCGCATCGGTCACAGCCCGATGCTCGCGCACGGCTGGTGGCGGGACGCTGTCGTCTACCAGGTCTACCCGCGCTCGTTCCAGGACTCCGACGGCGACGGCGTAGGCGACCTGCGCGGGATCGAGCAGCGGCTCGACCACCTCGCGTGGCTCGGCGTGGACGCGCTCTGGCTGTCGCCGATCTACCCGTCGCCGATGCACGACCTGGGCTACGACGTGGCGGACTACAAGGGCGTCGACCCGGTTTTCGGGTCGCTCGAGGACTTCGACCGGGTGGTCGATGCGGCGCGCGAACGCGGGCTGCGCGTGCTCATGGACGTGGTGCCGTGCCACACCTCGATCGAGCACCCCTGGTTTCGCGAGCACCCCGACTGGTACATCTGGCGCGACGAGCCGAACAACTGGCTCTCCGCCTTCGGGGGGCCGGCCTGGAGCAGCTTGAACGGGCGCTGGTACCTGCACTCCTTCTATCCCGAGCAGCCCGACCTCGACTGGCGCAACCCGGAGGTCGTGGACGCGATGCAGGACGCGCTCCGCTTCTGGATCGAGCGCGGGATCGCCGGTTACCGCGTGGACGCCATCGACCGCCTGCTGAAGGACCCGGCGCTGCGCGACGACCCACCGGCGAGCGACCCCTACGGCCTGCCTGTGAGTGACGACGAGGCGAAGCTCGCGCTCACGAACTCCCGGAACGCGCCGGACACCGGCTCGGCGCTCGCGAAGATGCGCGAGGCGGTGGGCGACCATCTGCTCGTGGGGGAGGTCTACCTCCCGAGCGCGAAGTGGCAGCCCTACCTCGAGCACCTCGACGTGGCCTTCGCGTTCGAGCTCCTGCTCGCGGACTGGGACGCGGCGGTGATGCGCCGCGCGATCGAGGCGAGCACGCGCCGGCCGGGCGCGGCGTGGGTGCTGTCGAACCACGACTTCGGGCGGCTGGGGACGCGCTTCGGGGACGCGAACGCGCGCGCCGCGGCGCTGATGCTGCTGACACTGCCGGGCCCGGCCTTCCTGTACCAGGGCGACGAGATCGGGCAGGCGGACGGCCCGGGCGGCGAGCGCGCGTACGACCGCGCCGGCCGCGACCGCTTCCGCCATCCGATGCAGTGGGACGCGTCGCCGACGGGCGGCTTCACGAGCGGCGAGCCGTGGCTGCCGGCCGTGGACCCCGAAGAGACGAACGTCGAGGCGCAGCGCGAGGACCCGCGCTCGATGCTCTCGCTCGTGCGCGACCTGCTCACGCAGCGTCGGCTTCTGAGCGGCGGCCTGGAGCTGCTCGACGCGGCGCCGGGCGTGCTCGCGTACGCCCGCGGCGAGCACGCGGTAGCCATCAACACGACCGGCGAGGAGCGTCCCGCCCCGGTGGGCGGCGACCTGGTCCTCGAGACAGCACCCGGTGCGCTGCGATCAGGGACGCTCGCGCCCCACGCCGGGGTGATATCGATGGGATTGCCTGGCTCCCAGAAGGGGTAGATGAACGCCAAATGGCCGACATACAGCTCGAGCACGTGACGAAGCGCTTCCCGGACGGCTACGAGGCGGTCCGGGACATGAACCTCGAGATCAAGGACGGCGAGTTCATGATCCTTGTCGGGCCGTCCGGCTGCGGGAAGTCCACCGCGCTCCGGATGATCGCCGGGCTCGAGGACATCACCGACGGCGAGCTGAAGATCGGCGGCGACGTGGTGAACCAGCTCTCGCCGAAGGACCGCGACATCGCGATGGTCTTCCAGAACTACGCGCTCTACCCGCACATGACGGTGCGCGAGAACATGGGCTTCGCGCTGCGCCTCCGCGGGGTCGACAAGGAGGAGATCAACAAGAAGGTCGAGGAGTCCGCACGCATCCTCGACCTCGAGCCACATCTCGACCGCAAGCCGTCGCAGCTGTCCGGCGGTCAGCGCCAGCGCGTGGCGATGGGCCGTGCGATCGTGCGCGACCCGGCGGCCTTCCTGATGGATGAGCCGCTGTCGAACCTCGACGCCAAGCTGCGCGTCCAGATGCGCACCGAGGTCGCGCGGCTGCAGCAGCAGCTCGGCACCACGATGATCTACGTGACCCACGACCAGACCGAGGCCATGACGCTCGGCGATCGCGTCGCGGTGATGCGCTCCGGCGTGCTCCAGCAGGTCGCGTCCCCGATGGAGCTCTACAACGAGCCGGTGAACCTGTTCGTCGCCGGCTTCATCGGCTCGCCGGCCATGAACTTCATGCCGGCGACGGTGCAGGGCGACACGGTCAAGCTTCCCTTCGGCGAGGTGCGCCTGCCGCAGGAGATGCACGACCGGCTGCGCCGGGGCGAGGGCCGCCAGCTGATCGCCGGCATACGCCCGGAGCACTTCGAGGACGCCTCCCTGGTCGGAGACGCGAAGGATCGCGGCGCGACCTTCGACGCACAGATCGAGGTGGTCGAGTCGATGGGCTCGGAGCTGTACGCCCACTTCACGGTGTCGACGGACGAGACCATCGAGTCCGACGAGCTGCGTGAGCTGGCCGCGGACGCAGGCGGCGGCGAGGTCCCCAGCGCGGGCGAGGGGCGCATCGTCGCGCGGCTCGACCCGGCCAGCCAGGTCAAGCATGGTCAGGAGGCCGAGCTGTGGGTGGACGCCACCCGCCTGCAGCTCTTCGACCCCGAGGACGGCCGCAACCTGATGGTTGACGCCGAGGGCCCGGCGGCCGTGGGCGACGAGGCGCGCGCGGCGGAGGAGCAGGCGCCGGGCGGCCGCGACTCCGAGGGCCGCGACGTCGGGGGCCAGGACCCCGACGCGGACCGCGCGGACGTTCCTACCTGAGCTCGCGGCGCAGCTTCCGCACCATGGTGTCGTCCTCGATTCCGGGACTCGCCAGGTCGCGGCGGACCGCGTCGATCACGGCGTCGTCCCACTCGTGCGTGCGGAGGATCAGGTAGCGGAGGTGCGCGACCTTCATGTAGGCCTCGGTGTCGCTCGTGCCCTTGGGGATCAGGTCGGCCTCGCTCAGCATCTCCACGACGGGCTCGTACTCCTCCCGGAACCAGGCCTCCGCGACCTCGGCGCGCGAGAGCCCCTGACCGCGCGCCTGCATCACGCGGAAGCCCCACGCCTCCACGGCCTCCGCGAGGGCGGCGTAGCGCCACTCGTCGCTCAGGTTGATGCGCCGGCGCTGCTCCGGCGGCAGCGGAACGCGCTCGAAGAAGAGCCGCTGGTGGCTCTTGAGCGGCAGGTCCTTCAGCCGGATCTGGCGATCGGCGCCCACCTGCGTGAGCACCTCGGTGACGTACGCGTTGATGTCGCGGTGCCCGAACGCGCGGGCGACCGAGACGCGGTGGTGGCCGTCCTTCACGAAGTGGAGCTCGCCGATGCGGTAGACGTCGATCGGTGGCAGCGACTGGCCCTTTCGCTGGGCGAGGTTGATGCGCTGCCAGCGCTCGCGCACGCGCGGCGAGGTGGGCCGGAAGCTGCGGTCGAACTCGCGCGAGCGGTCCACGGTCCCGACGATGGAGTCGAGCGGGATCGGCTGCTCGCCGAGGCGGCGCTCGCCGATCCGCCCGAGCGCGCGGACCACCTCCTCGAAGGGGAGGATGTGATTCACGTCCTCCGCGCGGCGGAGGCGCGCGGACACGCGTGCGAGCGCGCGCCGGCGCCGGGCGCGGCTGAAGTCGAACTGAGCGTCGGCGCTCGGGAGGCCCGTGTCCCTGGCCATCGTCCGAGAGTACTCAGCCGGTGAGGCGGACGAGCCGCGCCCCCCGCGTCAGGTTTCCGGACAGGTCCGCCGCCAGGCTCGTGACGGTGGCGCGAACGCTCTCGCCGCGCGCCAGGCGGCGCCCGACCGCGCGCGGAACGCGGATCACGAGCGTGGCGAGCCCGCGGGCCGGCGGCTCGACCGGCCTCGCGCGCATGACGCGCGGGGTGTCTCTGCGCGGGACGGGCACCGAGGCGGTTGCGCCGGCGAGGCAGTCGTTGTCCGGGCACCGGACGCGGACCACGATCCCGCCGGTGGCCGACGGGCGCTGGGGGCTTGCGATGCGCGCCACGAGGCGGGGTGCGGCCGCGTCGTCGCTGCGCGGCGCCGCGCACTTGCCGGCCACGAGCCGGCGCGCCTCGGCGAGGTGCGGCTGGTAGGCGGTGCGATTCTGCGGCGCGGGCCGCTCGACATCGGCGATCCACTCGCCGAAGGAGGACGACGAGCCCGCCGGGTCCGGGCGTCCGCGGGCAAGGAGGCGCTGCCTGACCAGCATCGCGGTGTCGAGAAACCACTCGAGCTGGAGCTCCGGGTTCCTCGGGAAGCCGCGGTACTCGCCGATGCTCAGCGACTCGTGCATGCCGAAGAAGCCGTGGTAGCCGGTGCCCCTGATGTTGCGAAGGCCGCTCTCGGCGATGGCGGCCATCACGGGAGGCTCGTGCGGCAGCCCGCGGTCGGCGGCGCCGCGCGCCATCCAGCGCGCGATCCGCTCCCTGGCCGCGTCGTCGCCGGGGTAGAGCGCCGGACACGGCTCGGTGAAGTCGGGGGCGGGGGCACCGCCCTGGGCGTAGGCGGAGCCGGTTCCAACGCTCACGGCAACGGCAACGGCAACGGTGAGGGCGGCTGCAGCGCCCACGGCGGCGGTCACCGCGAGCCGCCGGCCCGCCGCGAGGCGCCCGCCCGCCGCGAGGCGCCCGGCACTCGCCCGAATCGAAGTCCTCCCGCTCGACACGGCGCCCCACGCTAGCGGCGAACCCGGCCACCGCCGGCTGGCAAGGGGTAGAGCTCTTTTCCCGGACCTCTTCTCCGGGTGTGCGACAAACTCGTCGGAAAACGACGATATCCACGCTCACCCGGCGTTCGCGGCGCGGCCGGGCGCGCGGCGTTACACCGCCCGTTACGGGACGATCAGGTTGAAGGCGTCCTTCTGCGCGCTGAAGCGAGCGCCGCCGGCTGTCACGAGCTCGCCGTCCACGTTGAACTTCGTCCGGTCGGGCACCTGGACCTCGGCGGTCGAGCAACGACAGTGGAACGCGCGGGGGTCGCGTGTCACGAGGCCGCGGCGCAGGCGGTACGCGAGTGTTACGAGCGCCACGCGGGGACCGGCCTCGATCGCCACGACCTCGAGCGCGCCGTCCGTGGGATCGGCCTCGTCCACCGCCGCGCCGGCGCCGAAGGCGCCCGAGGCGGCCACCGTCACCTGCCATGCCTCGCCGGCGAGCAGCTCGCGGCCGTCGCACTCCACCAGGCAGGTGAGCGGCTTCGCGGTGGCCCCGGCGCTGAGCGCGCCCAGCGCGTACGCCAGCGGCCCGAAGCGCTCCTTCCACGAGCGCGCCCGCTGCGCCGCCGGCGCCGGCAGCCCCGCGCTGGCCACGTTCACGAACGGGCGGTCGCCGTTCATCCAGCCGAGCTCGAGCGCGCGCGTGCGCGTGCCGCGCACCGCCAGGCGGCACGCCGCATCGAGCTCCTCTGGCAGCTCGAGCCGCCGCGCGAAGTCGTTCGCCGTGCCCGCGGGAACCACCGCGAGCGGTATCCCCGCGGCCCCGGCCGCCGCTGCTGCGGGGGCGATGCTGCCGTCGCCGCCCGCGACCACGAGGCGGTCGGCGCCCGCGGCTGCCGCGGCCTCCATCTCCTCGATGCCGAAGCGCCTGACCTCAGCGCCGAACGACGACAGCCGCTCGGCGCACAGGCTCGGGTCGCTCGCGCCGGACCGCTCGTTCGCCACCAGCGCGACCGTCGTGACCCCGTGCGCGGCCCCCGGCTTCGTCCTCCGTGACGCGCTTGTTCCTGCCATGCTCCTCGCCCCAATGGGTGCCCAGCAGCGCGTCTTCGTAACCCGCCGACTGCCCGGGAGCGCGCTGGAGCGCCTCGAAGCGGCGCACGACGTGGAGGTCTGGCCCGCGCGCACCCCACCGCCACGCGCCGAGCTGCTCGCCCGCGCCCCCGAGCTCGACGGGCTGCTCTCGCTCCTCACGGACCCGGTCGACGCCGAGCTGATCGACGCTGCGCCGCGTCTCCGGGCGATCTCGAACTACGCCGTCGGGGTCGACAACGTGGACCTCGAGGCCGCGGCGGCGCGCGGGATATCCGTCGGCAATACGCCCGACGTGCTGACCGAGTCGACGGCCGATCTCGCCCTCGCGCTGATGCTCGGCATCGCCCGGCGGCTCGCCGAGGGCGAGGCGTTCGTGAAGGCGGGGGAGTGGGTCACGTGGGAGCCGGGCCTCATGCTCGGCCGCGACCTGCACGGGGCGACCGTCGGCATCGTCGGCTACGGGCGGATCGGGCAGGCGGTGGGCAGGCGCCTCCAGGGCTTCGGCTGCAAGGTGCTGGCGAACACGCGCGACGGCGGCGTCTCGCTCGAGGAGCTGCTGGAGCAGTCCGACTTCGTGACGCTGCACTGCCCGCTCACTCCGCAGACGCGCGGGCTCATCGACGCCGAGGCGCTGAGCCGCATGAAGCCGAGCGCCTACCTGGTGAACACCTCGCGAGGGCCCGTAGTCGATACAGGCGCGCTGGCGGGCGCGCTCCACGCCGGTGAGCTGGCCGGCGCGGCGCTCGACGTGACCGACCCGGAGCCGCTCCCCGCGGACCACCCCCTGCTGGAGGCGCCCAACCTCCTCGTGGTGCCGCACATCGCGTCAGCCACGCATGCCACCCGCGGCCGCATGGCCGACATCGCCGTGGACAACCTGCTCGCGGGCCTGGCGGGTGAGCCGATGCCGCACTCGGTCACTCACCGAGCACCTTGATGATCATCCGCTTCGGCCGCCCGCCGTCGAACTCGCAGTAGAAGACCTGCTGCCACGGTCCGAGATCGAGCCTGCCGCCGGTGACCGGGACGATCACCTGGTGGTGCACGAGCAGGTTCTTCAGGTGCGCGTCGCCGTTGTCCTCGCCGCCGCGGTGGTGGCGGTAGTCGCCCGGGTCGGGGAGGAGCTCGCGGGCAACGTCGTTCGCCGGCGGGCTCCAGCTCGGCGGGGCCAGCTTGTCGAGCCACTCGAGCACGTCCTCGTGCAGGCCAGGCTCGTCGTCGTTGATCCACACCGCGGCGGTGATGTGCATCGCGCCGACGAGCACCATGCCCTCCGCGATGCCCGCCTCGTCGACGGCGGCCTGCACGTCGCCGGTGATCCTGATGAACTCGCGCCGCCGCTCCGTGTTGAAGGTGCGGTGGATGGTGTGAGACTTCATCGCATATGAACCTCGGTCTCGAAGGAAGGGTCTGTGTCGTAACGGGGGGCACGCGCGGCATCGGCGCGGCCACCGCCCGCATGCTCGCGCAGGAGGGCGCCCGCGTGCTCACCGTCGCGCGCTCCGGCGGCGACCTCGAGCTCGACGTCGCGGCGCCCGACGCCGGCGAGCTCGTGCTCCAAGCGTGCCCCGAGCCGCCCTGGGCGCTCGTGAACAACGCGGGCACGAGCCAGGCGCGCGGGCTCGACGACCTGTCCGACGCCGACTGGCAGGAGCAGTGGGAGCTGCACGTGATGGCGCCGATGCGGCTGATGCGCGCCATCGCCCCGGCGATGGCCGAGGCCGGCGGCGGGCGCATCGTGAACGTGAGCTCCTCCGCCGGGCGGCGGCCGTCCCGGCGGCTGGACGCCTCCTACTCGGTCACCAAGGCGGCGCAGCTCTCGCTCAGCCGCGTGTACGCGGACGCCTTCGCGGGAAGCGGCGTGCTGGTCAACGCCGTCACCCCGGGTGCGGTCGAGGGCGAGCTGTGGACGGAAGAGGGAGGGCTGGCCGATCAGATCGCGGCGCGCACCGGGAAGACGCGCGACGAGGTGCTCGCGTCAACCCGCGCGAGCCCGCCGGTCGGCCGCATGGGCACCGACGACGAGGTGGCCGGGGTGATCGCCTTCCTGTGCTCGGAGCGTGCGTCGAACGTGGCCGGCGCGGCGTGGGCCGTCGACGGCGGCACGGTCCCCACGCTCTAGGCGCTAGAAGTCCCGGTCGGTCGGGTTCGGCTCGTTGAATGCGGTCGTGCCCGTCGCGTTGCCCGTTGCCGCCCGCCGTGCCGGGGGTCCCGGTGATCGTCCCGCCCAGGGCGATGGTGATGACGTTGGTCGGCTGCGTCATGTCCGACCTCCGAAGCGGTCCCTAATCTCGTCCGTATGTCGACGCTCCCGTACCGGATCAGGCGCTCGGATCGCGCTCTGCATGCGCGAATCCTGGTGGACGCCGACGGCGTGGAGGT
>DASSVP010000034.1:0-11636 GCA_035705985.1 Thermoleophilaceae bacterium | reverse complement strand
CGCGCCAGGCGCGCAGGAGGCTCTCCTGGAGCGCGTCCTCCGCGTCGTGGAGCGAGCCCAGCATCCTGTAGCAGTGGGCGTGGAGCTCGCGTTCGTGGCCGCGCTGCAGCTGCTGCCGGCGAACCAACGCGCCGTGCTCATCCTGCGAGAGGTGCTCGGCTTCTCGGCGCAGGAGGTGGCGGACACGCTCGAGACGAGCGTCGCCTCGGTGAACAGCGCGCTCCAGCGCGCCCGCAAGGCGGTCGAGGAGCGCGTGCCCGAGCAGAGCCAGCAGGAGACGCTTCGCGAGCTCGGCGACGCGGAGCTGCGCGAGCTCGTGGACCGCTACGTCGAGGCCTGGGAGCGGAACGACGTCGAGACCGTGATGGAGATGCTCGCCGAGGACGCGAGCTTCACGATGCCGCCGCTCGCGTCCTGGTTCTCGGGACACGAGTCGATCCGGATCTTCCTCGCAGGCTGGCCGCTGTCGGGCACGTGGCGCTGGCGCCCGCTGCCTACGCGCGCGAACGGCCAGCCGGCGCTGGCCTTCTACGCGTGGGACGAGGACGAGCGGGCGTACCTGCCGTTCGCCCTGAACGTGCTGACCTTCCGCGGCGAGAAGATCTCCGAGGTGAACGCGTTCGTGGCCCGCGCCACCGACATCCCGGAGGACGGGTCGTACGCCCGCTGGGTGGACGAGCCGATCGACCCACAGCGCCTTTACGCGACATTCGAGAGCTTCGGCCTGCCGGAGCGGCTGCCCGATTAGTTCGAGGCCATGAGGGGGTCTAAGTAGACATGCTTGCCAACACACCCGCATTCAGCGGCTTCGCCGTTCCGGACGTCGACGCCGCGCGCGACTTCTACGCGAACACGCTGGGCCTCGACGTGACGGAGGACAACGGCCTCCTGACGCTCAAGCTCGCCGGCGACCGCCCGACACTCGTATATCCGAAGCCGGACCACGAACCGGCCACCTACACGATTCTCAACTTCCAGGTCGAGGACATCGACGCGGCGGTGGACGAGCTGAGCGGGCGCGGCATCACGTTCGAGCGCTACGAGGGCTTCCCGCAGGACGACCAGGGCGTCATGCGCGGAAACGGCCCCGACATCGCCTGGTTCAAGGACCCGGCCGGCAACATCCTGTCGGTGATACAGGCCTAGGTCCTCGGGGCCGGGCGCGAGCTGCCCGTCCTCGTCGCAGTCCTCCGGCACGGGCTCGGTCGAGTTGAACTTCGGCCGCTGCGAGCCGGACGGCGGCGACCTGCCCACGGCCGTGTTCGCGATCATCACCAACGCGAACGTGGGCGAGCGTCGGGATCGTGGGCGCGGTGGGCGCGAGGGTCTTCGTGCCCGTGACCGCCGCGGGCGGGCGACACGCTGTCTCGGCGCCGCTCCCGGCCGCCGTGGCCCTCACAGCCAGCCTCTCCGGCGAGACGCTGGCGACGCAGGAAGCGATCCCGGCAACGACTTGGGAGAAACTCCCGCGTTGCGGGGTATGGGGGGAACGTGCGCTGGCGACGAGGACAGAGCCGAAGCTCCGACGTGATCGATGCCCGCGGCGGCGGGATGCGGCGCGGCGGCCTCGGCATGAGCCCGCGCGTGGCGCTGCCGGGGGGCGCCGGCGTGATCGGGATCGTGCTGTTCATCGCGATCCAGCTCCTCGGAGGCGGCTCGGGCAGCGCGTTCGGTGTCGACAACCAGTTCGGCGAGTCGCCGCAGGCGCCCGCGGCCGACGCGCGCGGCATCCCGGCCGCGCAGGATCCCGAGCGCGACCTCAAGGAGTTCAGCTCCTACGTCTTCTCGCACTCGCTCGACACCTGGGAGGGACTGTTCCGCGACGAGGGCCAGACCTTCCAGCGGGCGAAGCTGGTGCTCTACCGGGACGCCGTCTCGACCCGCTGCGGCGACGCCTCGTCGGCGGTCGGCCCCTTCTACTGCCCTCCCGACGAGCGCGTGTACCTCGACCTCAGCTTCTACCGCGACATGGAGCGCCAGCTGGGCGCCCCGGGGGACTTCGCGTGGGCGTACGTGATCGCGCACGAGGTGGGCCATCACGTCCAGCAGGAGCTCGGCACGAGCGACGAGGTGCAGCGCCTGCGGAGCGAGCAGCCGGACGAGGCGAACGCGCTGTCCGTCCGGCTCGAGCTCCAGGCGGACTGCTACTCGGGGGTCTGGGCGCACAGCGTCTTCGCGGCCGGCGACCTGGAGAGGGGCGACGTGCAGGAGGCGATCCGCGCGTCGGCCGCCGTGGGCGACGACCGCCTCCAGGGCCGCGCCGGGGGCCAGGTGAATCCGGACTCCTTCACCCACGGCAGCTCCGAGCAGCGCACCGAGTGGTTCAACCGCGGCCGCGCGAGCGGTGAGCCCGGCGACTGCGACACGTTCTCGCCGGATTCACTGTAGGCCGGCACGGAGCCGGCCGGACACCGCCACTGGACGATGCCCGGCCAAGCCACCGTGCGAGTCAGCCAGGGCGGGCCGGCGGAATGAGCACGCGGTCGATGACGTGGATGACCCCGTTCGAGGCCATCACGTCCGGGGTAACGACCTGCGCCCTGTTCAGGAAGACGTTCGAGTCCCTGACCCGGACCCGCACCTTACGGCGGTTCAGCGTCCTGATGGACCACCGCTGAACGACGTCCGCGGCCTCGAGCTGACCGGCGGCCACGTGGTAGAGCAGGACGCGCCGCAGCTTGCGCCGGTTGCGCAGCAGCGCGCTCAGCTTGTTCTTCGGGACCTTCGCGAAGGCCGCGTCCGTCGGGGCGAAGACCGTGAACGGTCCCTCGCCCTTCAGCGTCTCCACGAGCCGCGCCCGCTCGAGCAGCATCGCCAGCGTGTCGAAGCTGCCCGCGGCGACCGCGGTGTCGACGATGTCGGCGTCCTGCGACGCGCCGGCCTGCTGAGCCGAGGCGGACGTGCCGGTGACGGTGATCGCGCTGACCGCCGCCAGGATGAGTGCGATGCGCACTGTTCTCATGTGAACTCTCCTAGTGGCTCGTGGCGGCGGGCCGGCCGGCGGTCGCGCTGCTGCGGCCGGCGAGCGACGCGATGCCGTAGACGGCGGCGACACCGACGAGGCCGTAGACGATTCGGCTGGCCGCGTTCGTCGTCCCGAACTCCTCGCCGAAGATCCAGGCGACGAGGTCGAACTCGGCGATCGCGACGAGCCCCCAGTTGAGCCCGCCGACGATCACGAGCGCCGCGGCGAGCAGGTCCAGCTTCTTCACGGTGTGTACCTCCTGTATAGGTGCTGTACAGATACGAGGAGCGCACCGTAGCGGGGCCCGGCCCGTCTGTCAAGGTTTTGTACAGATCCTGTATGATGACAGCCGATGAGCGAGGCCTCACACCTGCGGATTGGTGAGCTGAGCAGGCGCGCGGGCGTCAGCCCGGAGCTGCTGCGAGCCTGGGAGCGGCGCTACGACCTGCTTCGGCCGACGCGCTCGCCGGGCGGGCTCCGGCTGTATTCGCTCGAGGACCTCGAGCGAGTCCGCCTCATGTCGCGCCACATCGCCGATGGCCTCGCGGCGAGGGAGGCGGCCGCACTGGCGTCGCGCGCAGCGCTCGGGCCGGAGGGTGGCGAGGCGACCGCGGGCGGTGCGCCTGGTGCGGCGCTCGACGCCGAAGCCGCCCGTGCACGGCTCGCCCGAGCGGTCGACCAGTTCGACGAACCGGCCGCCCAGGCCGTGATCGACGAGCTGCTCGCCGTGGCCACCGTCGACGCGCTCCTCTCCGAGGCGGTCGTACCGTTCCTCCGCGACATCGGCGACCGCTGGGAGCGGGGCGAGCTCTCCGTGGCGCAGGAGCACTTCGCCTCCAACCTGCTGCGCGGCCGGCTCCTCGGACTTGCTCGCGGATGGGGCCGTGGCGCCGGCCCCCGGGCGTTGCTGGCCTGTCCTCCCGGTGAGCGCCACGACCTGGGCCTGATCGCCTTCGGCCTCGCGCTGCGGGCGCGCGGCTGGCGGATCGACTTCCTCGGAAGTGACACCCCCGTCGAGAGCATCGTCGGAGCCGTGCGCACAGTTCGCCCCAGACTGGTCGTGGTGAGCGCGGCTTCGGCCGAGCTCCTGACGCCGATGGGCCCCCAGCTGGCGGAGCTGGCGCGTGAGCGCGAGGTGGCGGTGGCCGGGGCGGGCGCGCGCGACTTCGACCCGGGGGACTCCGACGTGCTCGTGCTGACTCGTGACCCCGTCGCGGAGGCCGAGGGCCTAGCGGGACGCCAGGGCCTCGGGTAGCTCGAGGCGAGAGCGCAGCTCAAGCTCGTCGTACGCGTTCCGGAGATGGCCCTCGACCGTCTTCTCCGTCACGAACAGCTCCTGGGCGATCTCCCGGTTCGTCCGCCCGGCGGCGGCCAGGCCGGCCACACGTCGCTCGCTGGGCGTCAGCGCCTCGACCCCGCGCAGCGCGGCCCGCCGCGGCCGCGCACCCGAGGCCAGCAGCTCGTCCCGCGCGCGCTGCGCAAGCGCGTCCGCGCCGCTCGTGAGGGCGAGGTCAACCGCTCGGCGGAGCGGCTGAACGTGGAGAACAACTACGGCTACCAGGACCCGTTCGGGCCCAACTCGGGGCGATCACCACGCCCGGGTTCGCGCGCGTGGCCGTGAGCCGGCGCGGCCGCGGCTGCCGCAAGGTCTGGACGAACACGACCGAGCGGGCGCCGAGCGTCGTGCCGAAGCTGTCCACGGCGACCGATCTCATCTGCACGTATACACGCGACCCCGCGGCCGATCCGCTCGGCCTCGGCCTCCAGCCCTGGTACTGGACGGCGATCAGCGCGCGCACCGGCGCCACCGCATTCAAGGTCTACGCCGGCAACGGCCTCGGCTTCAACAACGACTACGCGGGCCTGGCGATCGGCGCGACCGGCACGGCCTTCCTCGGCGTCACCGGCGGGATGGTCGCGCTGCGCGACCGCTGATGCGGATCGTCCGCGTGGCGAACACCCGGCCGCCCCGGGGCGACTACAGCCCTGCCAGGCGCAGGTGGCGCCTGAGCGCGCGCTCGTTGCGGAGCAGCGTTCGCGACGCCACCCCGAAGAAGCGCACGCGGCCGTTCCGCACGCCGATGATCCGCGGGCTGCGCCGGTTCGCCCGGTAGAGGCCGCGCCCGATCGCTCGGCGGCGCGGGTACGCGCGGCGGAATGCCCGCGCCCGCGACCCGGGCCGCACGCCGCGGTTGCCGTGCGAGCGCGCGGTCGTCGTCACGAGGGCGACGCGACCCCGGCGCGAGAACACGGCCGTCACGCGGCCGCGGGTGTGCCTGACGCAGTAGCGGAAGGAACGGCGCGTGGTGCGCCTGGGCTTGACCGGAAGCCGCCGGAGCCGGGCGCGGCCGTAGCCGATCCGCACGCGGCCGATGTTGCGAGGGCCGATCGGCGAGCGGTGCGCGAGGCAGCGGCGGGAGCTCTGTGGGGCGTACGTCACCTGGTTCGTGAGCCGCACGACGTAGAAGCCGCTGAGGCCGTCCGAGTACCAGATCTCGTTGCGCTCCGGCACGAACGAGGGGCTCGCCATCGCCCAGTTGCTCGGCGGCGGGTTGACGCCCGCGGGCGGGACGATGCGCGGCCTCACCGGGGCGTTGAAGTAGGCGATCTCGCGCGGATGCTCGGGGTCGCGGATGTCGAACACCCGCAGGCCGGACAGGATCATGCTGCAGGCGACGATCTCCGGATCCACGCGCGTCGGCACGTTGCAGTAGTGGCCGGCGTAGCCCTGGACGGGGTTCCTCGCGCCGTTGTCGTTCTCCTGCGCGGGGAAGTTCTCCTTCTGGTGCACCTCGAGGCGGAGGTTCGAGACCACGCGCGGGCTCTTCTCGTTCGCGATGTCGATGATGCGGCCGGCGCCGACCTCCTGCTGGGTGCCGAACTCGTCGATCTCGACGAGGTAAGGGTGGCCCCTGACGGTGATCGGGATCGCGTTCTGCGGGATGCTCATCGACTGCCACTGGAGGCGAGCGACCACCGGCATCTCCGGGATCGGAGCGCGCGCCTGCACCTGGCTGGTGTCGAGGATGATCAGGCCCGAGCCGGTGCCGGCGACGTAGGCGCGGTTGCCGTCGTTCGAGATCGAGAGGCCGTGGGAGTCGTAGTTGCCGAACGAAATCGGCCGCGGCAGCGACGGGTTCGAGATGTCCACGGCGACAAGCGTCTCCGAGGAGGGCGACGCCGAGTAGAAGGTGTTGCCGTCCGGCGAGAGCCCGCTCTCGTGGCCGAGGAAGCCGACCGGAGACGTGGACTTGAGCACGGGGTGGCGGCAATCCTGCGAGATGTCGTAGATGTCGACCTGGCCGATGTTCGTGGTGAGGTTGCCGGCCACGGCCACGAGCAGCCCGCGCGACTGGCTCACCACGAGTGACTCGTGCGGCGTAAGCATCGCCGGAGTGGTGAGCCTGGCCGTGAGCTCCGGCTCCTGCGGGTTCTCCATGTCGAGGACGTTGACGCCGCCCTCCTGGTCGAGGATGTTCGTCGGGTACATCAGTGTCGTGTCGTAGTAGGCACACTCGTGCCCGAGCGGGTCGACGTAGCGCTCGACCTTGAAGCCGCCCACCGTGCCGACCGGGCTCGGATGGGTGTACTCGCCGACCTTCTCGGCGTTGCACTGGAAGCCGTTGGCGGCCCGCCCGCTCTCGTGGTCCTCGGGGCTGACGCGTCCCTGAATCCCCGTCTCGGGCCGAGACCCCGGCCCGCACTGCGCCCGCGGAGTGGGCTCGAGCGGCGGCTCGGGAGCGAACGGCGCCTGAGCTGCCTGGGCTGGCGGAGCCTGACGCGGGTGGTCGGCGTGGGCGCTCGGGGCGCCGGCGAGGGTCGCCAGAAGGCCGACCAGAAGAACGAGCCTGAGACGCACTACGCGCGATTGATACCCCGTCCGCGCCGCAGTATGCGCCACTTGTAGCTCGCCTCACGGCGAAAGCCGCCGGGCGAGATGAAGCCCGGAGGGCGTCGCGGACGCCGCGGGTGCGCCGCACGACCATGAGCGCGGTCGCCGAGCGGGCGGGCGTGGAGCGCCGCACGCTCTACCGCCACCTTCGGGGCGTGCTCGGCGCACCACTTCAACGCGAACCCGTGGCCCGAGCTGGACGGCTGGCGAGCCATCCGCGACCCGCGGGAACGCCTCGAGCGTGCACTCGACGAGCTCTTCGACTATTACGAGCGCACCGAGCCCGATGTTCAGCAGCGTGCTGCGCGACGCGGAGGTCGTCGACTTCGCCCGCGACGCCGTTGCTCCCGTGGACGCCTATCTCGACGAGGCCGCCGACCTCCTCCTCAGCGGCCGCCAGGCGCGAGGGCGAAGGCGAGAGCTCCTGCGAGGAACGCTGCGCCACGTCGTGGCTTTCACCACCTGGCGCTCACTCTCGGCTAACGGCGTCCCGCGATCGGATGCGGTCCGGCTGAACAGTGCCCTCGTCGACGCCGCGGCGTCAACCGCCCACGGGTAGGCCGGTGCCGACGTACGCCGCCAGGTGCTCGCCGGTGACGGTGGAGCGGGCGGCCACCAGGTCGGCGGGGGTGCCCTCGAAGACGATCCGGCCGCCGTCGTGGCCGGCGCCGGGGCCGAGGTCGATGATCCAGTCGGCGTGCGCCATGACCGCCTGGTGGTGCTCGATGACGATGACCGACTTGCCTGAGTCGACGAGCCGGTCGAGCAGGCCGAGCAGCTGCTCGACGTCGGCGAGATGGAGGCCGGTGGTGGGCTCGTCGAGCACAAGAACCTGCGGTGCTCGGCCGATCGACGATCGGCCTGCGCTCCTCGGCGCGCCGCCCTTCTCCCCCATGTGGGTGGCCAGCTTCAGCCGCTGCCGCTCGCCGCCGGACAGCGTGGTGAGCGGCTGGCCGAGGCTGAGGTAGCCGAGCCCGACGTCGTCGAGCCGCTCGAGGACCTTGTGCGCGGCCGGCGTGCGCGCCTCGCCGTCGCCGAAGAACTCCTTGGCCTCGGTCACCGACATCGCGAGCACCTCGCTGATGTCGCGGCCGCCGAGCTTGTATTCGAGCACCGAGGCGTCGAACCGCTTGCCCTCGCACTCCTCGCAGATCGTGGCGACACTGGCCATGATCCCGAGGTCGGTGTAGATCACGCCGGCCCCTTTGCAGTTCGGGCAGGCGCCCTCGGAGTTCGCGCTGAACAGGCTCGCTTTCACGTCGTTGGCCTTCGCGAACGCCTTGCGGATTGGGTCGAGCAGCTTTGTGTAGGTCGCCGGGTTGCTCCGCCTGGAGCCACGAATGGCGCCCTGGTCGACCGTCACCACGCCGTCCCGGCCTGCCACCGACCCGTTGATCAACGAGCTCTTTCCCGACCCGGCCACCCCGGTCACCACCACCAGTACGCCGAGCGGGATGTCGATGTCGAGGTCCTGAAGGTTGTGGGTGTCGGCGCCGCGCACCTCCAGAGTCGCCGACGGCGTCCGTACCGATGGCTTCAGGGAGGCCTGGTCGTCCAGGTGCCTCCCGGTCACCGTGTCGCTCTCCCGCAGCCCCTCGAGGGTGCCCTCGAAGACCACCTCGCCGCCCCTGGTGCCGGCCCCGGGGCCGAGGTCGACGACGTGGTCGGCGATCGCGATCGCCTCCGGGTCGTGCTCCACGACGAGCACCGTGTTGCCCTTGTCCCGCAGGCGGAGCAGCAGGTCGTTCATCCGCTGGACGTCGTGCGGGTGCAGGCCGATGGTGGGCTCGTCGAAGACGTACGTGACGTCGGTGAGCGAGGAGCCGAGGTGACGGATCATCTTGGTGCGCTGGGCCTCGCCGCCTGACAGCGTGCCCGCCGGCCTGTTGAGCGAGAGGTAGCCCAGCCCGATCTCCACGAACGAGTCGAGGGTCTCCTCGAGCGCCTCGATCAGCGGGCCCACGGACGGCTCGTCGAGGCCGCGGACCCACTCGGCGAGGTCCGAGATCTGCATCGCGGAGACGTCAGCGATGCTGACGCCTTTGAGCTTCGACGATCTGGCCGCCTCGCTGAGCCGTGTCCCGTCGCAATCGGGGCAGGTGGTGAACACCACCGCCCGCTCCACGAAGGCGCGGATGTGGGGCTGGAGCGCATCGACATCCTTGGACAGCATCGACTTCTCGATCGACGGGATCAGCCCCGCGTAGGTCAGGTTGATCCCCTCGACCCTGATCTTGGTCGGCTCCTTGTAGAGCAGGTCGTGGCGCTCCCGCTTGTTGAACCTCTTGATCGGCTTGTCCGGATCGAAGAACCCGGAGCCGCGGAAGATGCGCCCGTACCAGCCCTCCATGCTGTAGCCGGGGATCGTGATCGCGCCCTCGTTGATCGACTTGCCCTCGTCGTAGAGCGCGGACAGGTCGAAGTCGCTGACAGAGCCACGGCCCTCGCAGCGCGGGCACATGCCGCCGGTGCGGCTGAAGCTCGCGCTCTTGGTGATGGTCCTGTCGCCGCGCTCGACCGTGATCCCGCCGCTGCCGTGAACGGAGGCGACGTTGAATGAGTACGCGGCCGGCGAGCCGATGTGCGGCTTCGCAAGCCGGCTGAAGAGGATGCGCAGCATCGCGTCGGCGTCGGTCGCCGTGCCGACGGTCGAGCGGGGATTGGACCCCATCCGCTCCTGGTCGACGCTGATCGCGGTCGTCAGCCCGTCGAGCACGTCCACCTCCGGACGCGCGAGCGTCGGCATGAAGCCCTGCACGAAGGCGCTGTAGGTCTCGTTGATCAGCCGCTGCGACTCCGCGGCGATCGTGCCGAACACCAGCGAGCTCTTGCCCGAGCCGGAGACCCCGGTGAACACCGTCAGCCGCCGCTTCGGGATCTCGACGCTGACGTCCTTCAGGTTGTTCACGCGCGCGCCCAGCACGCGGATGAGGTCGTGGCTGTCGGCAATGTCTGGCATACTGATAGTTTGTATCACAAATCATTGTGAGCGCTGACGATAAGATCACCGAGTTCGCCGGACAGCTCTTCTTCCGGCTCTGGCGCGCGTCGCACGTGCGCGCGGCGGACGTGCTCGGGTCGGTCGGCCTGACGCCGGCCCTGTTCGCGCTGCTCAACGTGATCAGCGCGCGCGAGGGGGCGATTCAGCAGGAGCTCGGCGCGGCCATGGGCATCGACCGCAGCACGATGGTGTCGCTGATCGACCAGCTTGAGAGCGCGGGCCTGGCAAGACGACGGCCGTCCGCCACCGACCGCCGAGCGCGCGAGATCGCGATCACCGCGAAGGGCCGCCGCCTCCTGGAGCGCGCGCGGCGGCTGATCTCCGCGACCGAGGACGAGGTCCTGGCCGGCCTGACCGCCGAGGAGCGCGGCGAGCTGGTGAGCCTGCTGCGCCGCGCCCTCGAGTCAGCCCCCACGCAGCCGCTCTGGAGCGCTGCGGAAGGGGATTAGCCTCCGGTGCCTAGAGGGCGTACTCGACCCTCATGCCGTGGAAGACGAGGTTGCTCGGGTCGTAGCCGGGGAACTGGCCGCTGATGCTGAAGGCCCGCGTTTCGTTGTCGATGACCACGCCGCCGGGCTCGAACGACACGGAGCGCACCGCGCTCGAGCTGCCGTCCGTCGACACCTGACCGAGGACCTCTGCGTCACCGGCGCTGGGGTTGTTCCGAACCAGGAAGAACGTGAGGTCCTGGGTCGGGTTGCTGTCGACGAAGTACCCGGTGACCCGTGTCACGCGAGCGCCCTGCGGGAGGTCGAGGGGAGCATTGAAGCTCGCCATCCCGGTCGTGGTGGTTCTGCCTGGCCCGGCGTTGCTGTAGTCGATGGAGGATCTGCCCGGGGCAAAGTGGAAGGCCGACCAGGTCCTCGCCTTCCCGAACCTCGCGACCAGCCCGGAGGAATCGACGGTACCGGGCTCCCCCTTCGGGCCCTGGGGGCCGGGGTCACCCTTCTGGCCCTTGAAGAGGGCGATCGTCCGGGGGGCGACCTTGGACGGAGTCACGGCCCCCTTCCGCAGCTTCGAGGGGGTCACAGATCCCTTGCGCAGCTGCTTCGCGCCCACGCTCTTTGCCGGCAGCACGGCGGTTGCATAGCTCACGCCGCCAAGGGCGACGAGGAGGGCGAGGCAGGCGACGACCATCGACGGGGAGGGGAGACTTTTGGCGAGCGCTCTCATGCGCCAATGCTGCGCTTACGGCACCTGGCGGACCAGGGGGGCTGGCCGCCACTTCGACGGCGGCTGTCCGACAAGTTCAATCTGTATTCGTGCGCTGGTCGAACTGGATCAGAGGCTCACCGCGCACCTGACCCTGGACGAGCCGGTCCCACGCGTCGGCGCCGAGGTCGGCGTGCTCATCGACGAGGGCCACGCCGTCGTGATCGACGGAAGCGGCTCCTTACCATCGAGCACATGACACTCCAGCGGATGGACCACGTCGGCATCGTGGTCGACGACCTCGCGACCGCAACCGGGTTCTTCGCCGAGCTCGGACTCGAGCTGCGGGGCGAGACGCCCGTCGAAGGCGAGTGGGTGGACCGCATCGTGGGCCTGGAGGGGTTCGGGTGGACAAGGCGATGATGCAGACTCCGGACGGCAACGGGCGGCTCGAGCTCGTGAAGTTCCATTCGCCGTCGAACGAGGGCGGCGGGGAGCACGCGCCGGCCAACACTCCGGGTACCCGCCACATCGCATTCCTCGAGGACATCGACGACGTCATCGCCCGCCTGAGGCCCGCGGCGGCGAGCTCGTCCGCGAGGCTCGGCTCGCGGCCCACGCAGCCG
>DASSVP010000033.1:0-8212 GCA_035705985.1 Thermoleophilaceae bacterium | reverse complement strand
CTCGGTCGCGCTGCCCTCGACGGCGGCCGGCTTTCTGTTGCCGTTGCCGTTCGAGGCGCCGGAGATCGCGATCCGGCGCGGCTTGCGCTGCTCGGGCTTCGGGATCCGCACCTCGAGGACGCCGTGCGAGAACGACGCCTCGATGCGGTCCGCGTCCACGCCGTCCGGCAGCGTGAGCGAGCGGTTGAAGCTGCCGAAGGCCCGCTCGATGCGGTACCAGCCGCGCTCGTGCTGCTCATGCTCGGCGTTTCGCTCGCCCGAGATGGTGAGCGTGCCGTCCTGGACCTCGATGTTCACGTCGCCCTCGGCAAGCCCCGGCAGGTCCGCCTTCAGGACGAAGTGGTCTTCGGCCTCGACCAGGTCCATCGGCGGAACCCACCGCCGGGACTGGTCCGTCTGTCCGAAGAACGCGTCGAACACGCGGTCGATCTCACGGGAAAAAGGCTCTGGCTTCATCAGAAGCGCCATGCTTCTCACCTCCGTCATATGTGAATGACGCCAGGATAAAACCTGAGTGTCGTCTTGTCAAGTTCGGAGAAGCGAAATTCCCGACATCTGCTCGGGCTGCGGCTCCCCGAGGAGCTCAAGGACCGTCGGCGCCACGTCCGCCAGCACCCCGCCGTCGCGCAGCTCGCCCACGTCCGCCGTGACGATCAGCGGCACCGGGTTCTTCGAGTGAGCCGTGTTCGGGCTGCCGTCCGGCTCGAGCATGTGGTCCGCGTTGCCGTGGTCCGCCGTGATCACGCAGACGCCGCCGGACTCGTGGACCGCTTCCACCACCTCCCCCAGGCACGCGTCCACGGTCTCGACCGCCTTCACCGCGGCCTCGATCACGCCGGTGTGGCCGACCATGTCGGGGTTCGCGAAGTTGATGATCCCGAAGGCGTTCTCGCCGCCGCGCCAGTGCTCCGTGAACGCGCGCGCGGCCTCGCGGGCGCTCATCTCCGGCTTCTTGTCGTAGGTCGGGACGTCGCGCGGCGAGTCCACCAGCTCGCGCTCCTCGCGCGGGTAGAGGTCCTCCTCGCCGCCGTTGAAGAAGTAGGTCACGTGGGCGTACTTCTCCGTCTCGGCCACGTGCAGCTGCGCCCTGCCGCGCTCGGCCAGCGTCGATGCGAGCGTCACCTCGGGGCGCGCCGGCGGAAACGCGATCGGGTAGTCCCAGTCCTCGTTGTACTCGGTGAGCGTCGTGACGCGGAGGCCGCCCTCGCCGAGGCTTTGGGTGAGCTGGCGAGCGCGGTCCGGGCGGAAGTTGAAGAACACGATGGAGTCGCCCTTGCGGATGCGGCCGTCGTCGCCGGCGAGCGTCGGCTTGACGAACTCGTCCGTCTCGCCGCGTTCGTACGCCTGCCGCACGGCCTCCTCCCCCGTCTCCGCGTGGAACTCGGCCTCGCCGGTCACGATCGCGTCGAAGGCGAGCTTCGTCCGGTCCCAGCGGTTGTCGCGGTCCATGGCGTAGTAGCGCCCGGTGACGCTCGCCACCCGTGCGCCGTCCCAGGACTCGACCTCCGCCACGTGCCGGACCCCGCTGTCGGGCGCGGTGTCACGCCCGTCGGTGAAGGCGTGCACGACGACGTCGTCCACGCTCTCCCGGCCCGCGAGCTCGATCAGCGCGCGCAGATGTCCCATGCTCGAGTGCACGCCGCCGTCCGACACGAGCCCGAGCAGGTGCAGCCGCTCGGTGCCGCAGGCGGCGCGCAGCGTCTCGTTTTCGAACAGCGAGCCGTCCTCGATCGACTCGTCGATCCGCAGGAGGTCCTGCTTGACCACCGCGCCCGCGCCCAGGTTCAAGTGGCCGACCTCGGAGTTGCCCATCTGGCCCTCGGGCAGGCCGACCGCCGGGCCGTGCGTCGTCAGCGTGGTGTGCGGGTGCTTCTCCCAGAGCTCGTCGAAGACCGGCGTGTCGGCCAGCTCGACGGCGTTCCCGGGTCCCGGCTCCGCGAGCCCCCAGCCGTCCAGCACCACCAAGCAGACGCTGGGATACGTCACTGCGCCGCGGCCGCGACGATCTGGGCGAGCCCGTTCGGATCGAGGCTTGCCCCGCCGACCAGGGCCCCGTCCACGTCGGGCTGCGCGAGGATCTCGGCGGCGTTGTCGGGCTTGACGCTGCCCCCGTAGAGGATCCGCACGCGCTCGGCGGCCTCCTTCGAGCGGTCGCCCACCAGCGCGCGGATGAAGCCGATGGCGTCCTGGGCGATCTCCGGCGTGGCCACCTTGCCGGTGCCGATCGCCCAGATCGGCTCGTAGGCGATCACCACCTCCGCCAGCCGCTCGTCGCCCACCTTCTCGAGTGCCTCGCGAACCTGGGTGCGCAGCTTGCGCTGCGTCTCGTCGCGCTCGCGCTCCTCCTCGCTCTCCCCCACGCACAGGATCGGGAGCAGGCCCGCCGCGAGCGCGGCCGGCACCTTCTCCTGCAGCGCGCGATCCGTCTCGCAGTTGTACTCGCGCCGCTCGGAGTGGCCGAGGACCACGCCGTCGACGCCCAGCTCCGCGAGCATCCCGGCGGATACCTCGCCGGTGAACGCGCCCGTGTCCTCGTGGTGCATGGTCTGGGCCACGACGGAGACGCCGCTGCCCTCGAGCGCCCGCACGCACGCGTCGAGCGCCGTGAACGGCGGGCAGATCGCCACGTCGGCCGCCCGTTCACCCCGAGGGGGCAGCAGCCCTGGCAGGCGCTTGCAGTACTCGCCCGCCTGCGAGCGCGTCCCCCACAGCTTCCAGTTGCCCGCGATCAGCGGGCGGCGGGCGGGCTCAGGCGTCATCGAGCACCTCGACCCCCGGCAGCGGCTTGCCCTCGAGCAGCTCCAGCGAGGCGCCGCCGCCGGTGGAGAGGTGGTCCACCTCGTCCGCGAGCCCGAACTCTGCCATCGCCGCACCCGAGTCGCCGCCGCCGACGATGGTCGTGCCGCCGGCGCGCGCGACCGCCTCGCCGACCGCGCGAGTGCCCGCGGCGAACGGCGCCAGCTCGAAGGCGCCCATCGGGCCGTTCCAGAACACCGTGCCCGCCTTCGCGATCTCCTCGGCGTAGGCGGCGGCCGTGCGCGGGCCGATGTCGAGGCCCATCCAGCCGTCGGGCACCTCCGTTCCGCCGAGCTCACGATGCTCCGCGTCCGCGCTGAAGCTGTCGCCGGCGACGATGTCGACGGGCAGGCGCAGGCGGCAGCTCGACGAGTCGGCCTTCGCGAGCGCCTCGCGCGCCAGCTCCACGCCCTCGTCCTCGACCAGCGAGTCGCCCGTCGCGATGCCCTGGGCGCGGAAGAACGAGAAGCACATCGCGCCGCCGATCAGCAGCGTGTCGGCGGTGTCGAGGAAGCGGTCGATCAGCGCGATCTTGTCGGTGACCTTCGCGCCGCCGAGCACCACCACGAGCGGGCGCTCGGGCGATTCGACGACCCTCCGCAGCGTCGTGACCTCGCGCTCGAGCAGCAGCCCGGCCACGGCGGGTCGCAGGAACTCAGCCACCCCGGCGGTGGACGCGTGTGCGCGGTGGGCGGCGCCGAAGGCGTCGTTCACGTACGCGTCGCCGAGTGCGGCCAGCTCGCGCGCGAGCGCCGGGTCGTTCTCCGTCTCGCCGCGCTCCCAGCGCGTGTTCTCCAGCACGAGGATCGCGCCGGGCTCGAGCCGGTCTACGCCGCGCCGCACCTCGGGCCCAACCACCTCCGGCGCCTGGTGCACGTGCGCGTCGACCAGCTCGTCCAGCCGGGCGGAGACCGGCGCGAGCGACGTCTCCGGGTCGCGACCCTGCGGGCGCCCAAGGTGGGAGCACAGCACGAGCCGGACGCCCCTCTCGAGCAGCAGCTCGATGGTCGGGAGCGCCGCGCGGATGCGCGCGTCGTCAACGACGCGCCCGCCCTCGAGCGGCACGTTGAAGTCAACACGCGCGAGCACGCTCTGGCCGGTCGTGATGTCCAGGTCGCGGACCGTCCGCTTTCCGAGCGCCGAGTCCCTGGCGTTCGGGTCGGCCACCTCAGGCGACCGGTGAGCCCGCCAGGACTCGCTGCGCGAGATCGACGACGCGGTTCGAGTAGCCCCACTCGTTGTCGTACCAGGCCACGATCTTCACGAGCCGCTCGTCGATCACCATCGTGAGCGGCGCGTCGAAGACCGACGAGTACGACGAGGTGACTATGTCGCTCGAGACGATCGGGTCCTCGCTGTACTTGAGGATGCCCTCCAACGCGCCCGAGTCGGCCTTTTCGGCGAACGCCGTGTTGACCTCCTCGGCGCTCACCTGCCGCGACACCTCGCAGACCAGGTCCACCACGGACCCGGTGATCACGGGGGCGCGCACCGCGATCCCGTTCAGCTTGCCGTCGAGCTCGGGCACCACGAGGCCGATCGCCTTGGCCGCGCCCGTGGACGTCGGCACGAGGTTGGCCGCGGCGGCGCGGGCACGGCGCAGGTCCTTGTGCGGGCCGTCCTGCAGGTTCTGGTCCGCGGTGTACGCATGGATCGTGGTCATGATCCCGCGCTCGATCCCCACCGCGTCGTGGAGCACGCGCGCCACGGGGCCGAGGCAGTTCGTGGTGCACGACGCGTTCGAGATGATGTGGTGCTCGTCCGGGTCGTAGGCGTCGTCGTTCACGCCCAGGACGAGCGTCACGTCCGGCTCGGTCGCCGGCGCGCTGATGATCACCTTCTTCGCGCCGGCCGCGAGGTGCTTCGCGGCGTCGTCGCGCTTGGTGAAGAAGCCGGTCGACTCGATCACGACGTCGCCGCCGAGGTCGCCCCAGGGCAGCGCTGCGGGGTCCCTCTCGGCGAACACCTTCAGCTCGTCGCCGTCCACGATCAGGCTGTCGTCGGTGAAGTCCACCTCGCCGGGGAACGGGCCGAGGATCGAGTCGTACTTGAGCAGGTGGGCGAGCGTCTTCGGGTCGGTCAGGTCGTTCACGCCGACCCAGTCGATGTCCGCGCCCTGCGCGTGGGCGGCGCGGAAGACGTTCCGCCCGATGCGGCCGAAGCCGTTGATGCCGGCCTTCAAGGCCATGTCCAGTCGTCCCTTTCGGTTCGTTCTGCGTTCGCTGGGCGGAATCTACTAGGGCCTGTGCGGAGGCTTCTGCACATCGCGGTGGACGACGTCCACCAGGAACTCGCCCCGCCGCTCGTATTCCCGCGCCAGCCGCTCGGCTATCACCACCGACCGGTGCCGTCCGCCAGTGCAGCCGATGCCGATGGTGAGGTGCGACTTGCCCTCCTGCTCGTAGGCCGGCAGCAGGTAGTCCAGCAGCGGGGTGAGGCGCTCGTAGAACTCCCCGATGCCGTCCGAGGACTCGACGTAGTCGATGACCTCGGGGTCGAGCCCGGTCTGGTCGCGGAGGTGCTCCTCGTAGTGAGGGTTCGGAAGGAAGCGGACGTCGAAGGTGAGGTCGGCGTCGCGCGGCGAGCCGTGCTTGAAGCCGAACGTCATGAACGTGACCGCCAGCTTGCCCGGCCTGCCGTGCGGCAGCATCTTGTCGGCCACCACCTTTCGCAGGCGGGCGGCCGACAGGTCCGTGGTGTCGATCGACACGTCCGCGCGCTCCCTCAGCGGCGCGAGCAGCGTGCGCTCACGCGCGAGCGCGGCCTCAACCGAGCCGCCGTTCGCGAGCGGGTGGCGCCGGCGAGTCTCCTTGAAACGGTTGATGAGGACGCTGTCGTCGGCGTCGAGGTACAGCAAGCGGTACGGAATGCCGGCCGAGTCCAACTCGTCGAGCACGCGCACCAGGCCGTCGAAGTACTCGCCCCCGCGCACGTCCGACGCCACCGCCGCGTGCTCGACCTTGCTCCCCTCGTGCTCGAACAGCCCGGCGAGCGTGCCGATCATCTCGGGCGGCAGGTTGTCCACGCAGAAGTAGCCGGCGTCCTCGAAGGTCGCCATCGCCTGTGACTTGCCGGCACCCGAGAAGCCCGTGATCACCACGAAGTCCTCGATGCCGGAGCGGCTCATCGGACCTTGTTCACCTGCGCGTAGATGTCGCGGGCGACCTTGCCCGGCAGCCCCGGCACCGCCTCGAGCTCCTCGCGGCTGGCGTTCAGGACGCGTTCCGGTGAGCCGAAGTGCTGGAGGATGAGGCGCTTGCGCGCCGGGCCGACGCCGGGCAGCTCGTCGAGGACCGACCGCGTCATCGCCTTGTCGCGCTTGCCGCGGTGGAAGTCGACGGCGAAGCGGTGCGCCTCGTCGCGCACGCGCTGGAGCAGCTGGAGCTCGTTCGTGTCGCGAGCGAGCCTGAGGGGGTCGCGGCGCCCCGGAATGAAGACCTCCTCGATCCGCTTCGCGAGGCTCACCACCCTCACGCCGAGGTCGGTGAACTCGCCGAGCGCGCCCAGGCCGGCAGAGAGCTGACCGCGCCCGCCGTCGATCACGATCAGCGCGGGCAGCGAAGCGAAGCTGTCGTCGTACTCGCGATCGTGCGGGCTGCGCTCGCGCTGCTTCACGTACTGCGCCATCCGTCGGGAGAGCACCTCGGCCATGGCTGCGAAGTCATCCTGAACGGACTCCCGGATGGCGAAGCGCCTGTAGTCCGACTTCTTGGGCGCGCCGCCCTCGAACACGACCATCGACGCGGCCGTGTGGTGGCCCATCAGGTTCGAGATGTCGAAGCACTCGATCCGCATCGGGATCTGCTCCATCCCGAGCGCCCGCTGAAGTCCGTCGAGGGCCTCGATCCGCTGCGAGCGGCGGCGCTCCGACCGAAGCTTGTCCTGGTCGAGCGCCAGCCGCGCGTTGCGCTCGGCCAGCTCGAGGATGCGGCGCTTGTCGCCGCGCTCGGCGTGCCTCACGTCCACCGGCGCGCCGCGGCGCTCGGTGAGCGCCTCGGACAGGGCGTTCAGGTCCTTCACGGAGCGCTGCACCACGACCTGCGGCGGGACCGCGATCGCGCTCGCGTAGTACTGGAGCACGAACTCCTCCGCCACCTCGCCCTCCTCGCGCTCGCCGGCGTTCTCGAGGTAGAAGCTCTGGCGGTCGGCGAGCACGCCGTCGCGGATCTGGAAGACCTGCGCGTTGGCGTCGATTCCCTCGACGTCCACCGCTATCGCGTCGAGCGAGCCGACGGGCGCGTTCGAGATGCGCTGGCGCTCGAGCAGCGAGCGGACGGCCTTCAGCTTGTTGCGGAACTGCGCGGCCTGCTCGAACTCCTGCTCTGCCGCAGCCTTCTTCATCCCCTGGTCGAGCGCCTTCTCGATGTGGCGGTAGCGGCCGGAGAGGAAGTCGATGATCGTCTCCACGTTCTCGCGGTACTCCTCCCTCGACACGTAGCCCACGCAGGGCGCCTGGCAGCGCTTGATGTAGTAGTCGAGGCACGGGCTCCCGGACGCGCGGCCGGGCTGCGGGCCGTCGCAGGTGCGGTACATGAAGACCTTGCCGAGGAGGTCGAGCGTCTCGCGTACCCGCTTGGCGTTGCTGAACGGGCCGAAGTACACGCGGTTCCGGCGGTGCTTCTCGCGCGTGAAGTAGATGCGCGGGAAGTCCTCGTCCATGCTGATCCCGATGTAGGGGTACGACTTGTCGTCGCGCAGGCGGACGTTGAAGACCGGCCGGTGGCGCTTGATGAACTCCTGCTCGGCGAGCAGCGCCTCGGCCTCGGTCTCGGTTGCGATGAAGTCGATGTCGGCGATCTGGGCGACCATGTCGGTGGCGCCCCGGCCGCCCGGCTTCGAGAAGTGGCTGGCCACGCGCTTGCGGATCGAGCGCGCCTTGCCCACGTAGAGCACCTTCCGCCTGGCGTCGCGGAAGATGTAGACGCCGGGCCCGTCCGGCAGCGCCCGGCGCTGCTCTGTGATGCGCTCTGGTGCCCTGGTGGCCACGCCCACCGAGGATAGGTGGGTGCGGGATACTCAGCCGGCGATGTCAGAGGAGAACGTCGAGGTGGTGCGCCGCGGCTTCGCGGCGGCGCTCCGGGAGGACTGGCCCGCCGCCCTCGAGACGCTCGACCCGGACGTGGAGATCCACGACTTCGACATCCCCGACGCGGGCCTCTACCGCGGCCACGACGGCTTCCTCGCGTGGCTCGAGGGCTGGGGCGAGGGATGGGAGAGCTGGCGCGCGGACGAGCCCGAGTTCCGGGCGGCCGGCGACGACGGCGTGATCGCGCTCTTCCGCATCGCGGCCAGGGGCGGCCACAGCGGCATGGAGCTCGAGCGCGACGACGCGATCGTCTATCGGCTTCGGGATGGCAGGATAGTGCGGTTGGAGTACTTCAACGACCGCCGCCGCGCGCTGGCCGCGGCGGGTCTG
>DASSVP010000032.1:0-11008 GCA_035705985.1 Thermoleophilaceae bacterium | reverse complement strand
GAGAGCCAGATTCGCTCGTACCCCGCCTCGCACGGCGGACACGTGGCCGAGGCCGGGTACGAGCACTTCCTCCGGCTCGAGCTGCCGGGGCACGCGCCGCGCGTCGCGAGCGAGGCGGCGGCTCTGCTGCGGGCGCCCGCGTGCCCCCCCGGGCGCACTACGCTGGTCCTCGCCGGGGAGCAGCTCGGGCTCCAGGTGCACGAGTCGATCGGGCACGCCGTCGAGCTCGACCGTGTGCTCGGCCGCGAGGCCTCCTACGCCGGCACGAGCTTCGTGCCGGCCGACGGGATCGGCTCGCTCCGGTTCGGCTCGGAGCACGTGAACGTGACCGCGGACGCCACGAACCCGGGCGGGCTCGGCAGCTTCCGCTGGGACGACGAGGGCGTTGAGGGCAGGCCGGTGCCGATCGTGCGCGACGGCGTGCTCGCCGGCTTCCTGTCCTCCCGCGAGACCGCGTCCGAGATCGGTATCGAGCGCTCCGGCGGCTGCATGCGCGCCGAGGGCTTCGCGCGGCAGCCGATCGTGCGCATGACGAACGTGAACCTCGAACCGGGCGACGCCGGCACGCTCGAAGAGCTGATCGCCGGCACCGGCGAGGGACTCCTGGTCGACACGAACCGCTCGTGGTCGATCGACGACCGGCGGCTCCACTTCCAGTTCGAGGGCGAGGCCGCCTGGGAGATCAAGGATGGCGAGCGTGGCCGGCTGCTGCGCAACCCGAGCTATGCCGGGATCACGCCCGAGTTCTGGGGAAGCTGCGACGCGATCTGCTCCCCGAGCGAGTGGCGGCTGACCTCGCTGCTCGACTGCGGAAAGGGCGAGCCGGGCCAGGTGATGCGCGTCTCCCACGGCGCGGCGCCGGCGCGCTTCCGCGACGTGCAGGTGGGCATGGCATGAGCGTCGGCGAGGCGGAGGAGATCACCGGGCGCGCGGCCAGGTACGCGGGCCCGGGAGGCTTCGCATTCGTCACGCGCGAGCGCTCGCTGATGCTGCGCTTCGCCGCCGGCCGGCCGACGCAGGCGACCTTCATCCACGACCACACGGTCGAGATCGCCGTCCCGTTCCGCGGGCACGTCGGGCGGGCCTCGACCAACTCCGTGGACGACACGGCGCTGGAGGAGTGCGCGTCCCGCGCCCGCGCCGCCGCGCGCGCGGCGGCGGCCACCGGCGACGGTCGCTTCCCGGGATTCGACCCGGACCCCGACCTCGTGGACTACGAGTCGTTCGACGCGGACACCGCGGTGCTCGACGCGGGGCTCGGCGGCGCGGCGCTGGCCGAGACATTCGCGGTGGCTCGCGAGCAGGGGGTCGAGGCGCACGGCATCTGGACCGTTGCGGAGCTCGAGCACGGCTGGGAGCTCGCGGACGAGGGCGGCGGCTGGGCGCGTCACACGGATGCCTTCATGAAGGTGATCTGCATCGCGCCGGGAGGCCGCAGCGGCTACGCGTCGCAGGCGGCCGTGGCGGTGGGCGACATCGGGCCGCGCGAGCTAGCCGAGCGGGCTGCCGCCAAGGCGGTCCTCGGCGACGAGGCCGCGGAGCTGCCGCCGGGCGAGTACCCGGTGGTGTTCGAGGCGCAGGCGACCGGCTGGCTGCTCGACCTGCTGGCCGGGTGCGCGTTCAACGGGCTCGCGCACGCCGAGGGCCGAGGCGCGCTGGACGGCCGCCTCGGCGAGCGTGTAACGGCACCCGCCATCAACCTGTCCGACTCTCCTGGCTACCGGCGGACGCTGCCGCGCGAGTTCGACGCCGAGGGCACGCGCAAGAGGCCGATCCCGCTGATCCAGGACGGGGTGGCGCACGGCGTGGCGCACGACATCCGCAGCGCGGCGCTGATGGGTGAGCGCAGCACCGGTCACGCGCTCACGCCGGGCGGCGATCCGGGCGGCCCCCACCCCACCAACCTGGTGCTGGCGGGCGGCGGAGCGGCGGACGAGACGGAGCTCTGCGCCCCGATCGAGCGCGGCGTCTACGTGACCCGGCTCTGGTACGCGAACGTGGTGCGCCCCAAGGAGACGCTGATCACCGCCGTGACGCGCGACGGCACCTTCCTGATCGAGGACGGCCGCGTGACCCGCCCCCTGCGCGACCTGCGGCTGACCGACAGCGTGCTCGGCATCCTGTCGCGCGCCGAGGCGCTGACGCGCGACCAGGCCCTCACGAGCGATGGCGAGTTCTACGGCCGCCGCTTCGCCTACGGAGTCGTCTGCCCCGCGCTGCGAGCCGACGGCGTGCGTTTCACCGGCTAGCGGCGGCCAACCGCGACGCGGCCGCCGCTACCCTTCTCGGCCGTGGAAGCCATCCTCAGCGGCGTTCAGGTGATCCTCGCGGTCATCGTCATCGTGCTCGTCCTGCTGCACTCCGGCAAGGACGCGGGGCTCTCCGGCGCCTTCGGCGTCGGAACCGGAGCAGGCCCATTCGGCGGCGGCTCCCTGGTGGAGCGCAACCTGAACCGATGGACGATCTTCTTCTCGCTGCTGTTCGTGGCGAACGTGATCGTCCTGCTGAAGATCTAGCCCGCCTCCCCGCCCCGCTGCAAACGAAGGGGTCTGACCCCTGTAGGAGGCTCCTCGAGGGTTTGTTACGTACGTGCCTCGCCCTGCACCAGCGGCGCTACGGCGGGCGGCGGGTTCCGGGCTAGCGGTCCATTCCGCCGTCCGGGGTTCGGCCCTCCAGGCGGTCCAGCTGGCGCAGGATCTCGATTGCCTCGGCCCGCAGGTCGCGGTCGACCGCTCGCCAGTCGTCGCGGGAGAGCTTGCCCATCTGGTGGTCCAGCTCGGCGTCGCGGATCTCGCGGTACTTCGCCTCCTTCGCGGCCTCGAGCTCGGCGAGGCGGGTCTCGTCGCGCCGCTCCTCCTCGCCGCGGCGGCGCAGCGGGATCGACAGCACGGCTCCGACCACGGCGGCGAGCACGAGCAGGGCGATCGCGTACTCCACGGGCGCCTACGCGCGCGACAGCTCTCGGCCGAGCCGGGCCGAGTAGAGCGAGCGCACCCGGCGCAGGCGCGCCTCGGGCGATGGCCATGCCGCGATCAGCGCGCCGAGCACCGCGATCGCGCCGCCGATCCAGATCCAGACGACCAGCGGCGAGGCGATCGCGCGGAACGCCGCCGGCGGCGGGTCGCTGCGGTAGCGCTCGGCGAGCGCGGCCACGATCAGCGCCTGCACGTCGCCGGGCGAATCGGCGAACTTCTCATCGGCCTCGCGGATCTGCGCGTCGAGCGACCCGATGTCCGGCCGCACCGCCATCCAGAAGTCGCGGGTGAGGCCCCAGCGCACGTCCACCTCGCTCGTGGCCTCGCCTTCGAAGAAGCGGGAGATCGTCCCCAGCGACGGGTCGCCGCTCGTGTAGTAGTTGCGCAGCGGGCGCATCACGAAGTGCTCGCCGTCCTTGCGCACGTCCAGCACGGCGCCGAACGAGATCGGCGCGCCGGTGCCCGAGGAGTCCCCGCCCAGCTTGGCGGTGGCCTCGCGGTAGGTGACCTCGTAGCCGTTCACCTCGAACGACTCGCCAGGGGAGATCCGCACGTCGCGCTGGTCGAGAAACGCCGACGACGCCGCGACGCCGAGGAACAGCACCGCTATCCCGGCGTGCACGAGGTAGCCGCCATAGCGCCGCCGGTTGCGGCCGGTCAGCCGCCTGAGCGCGCGCGGCCATGACTCGCCCGTCATCGTCCGCCGCGCGCTCGTTCCGCGCCAGAGCTCCTGCCCCACCACCGCGATCACAAAGGCGACGAGGCAGAACATGGCGAGCGACGCCGGGCTGTCGGAGGCGTCCGTCAAGGCCAGCAGCGCAATCAGCGTGAGCAACAGCGCGGCGACCGGAACCCACAGCACCCGCCAGAGCGCCGCGGGCGTCACGCGCCGCCATGCGAGCACCGGGCCGACGCCCGTGAGCAGCACGAGCACCAGCGCCAGCGGGGTCACGATCCGGTTGAACCAGGGTGGCCCGACGCTCGCCTCGGTCCCCGTGATCGCCTCCGAGATCAGCGGGAAGAACGTGCCCCACATGATCACGAGGCAGAGCCCGACCAGCACGAGGTTGTTCAGCAGGAAGAACGCCTCGCGCGAGAGCAGCGAGTCGAGCCTCGCCTCCGAGCGCAGCAGCGGCAGCCGCGAGATGATCAGCCCCGCCGACCCCGCGATCACCAGCCCGATGAAGACCAGGAACTGGACCCCGATCGTGGACGCGCCGAACGCATGGATCGACTCGAGGATCCCGCTCCGCACGAGGAAGGTGCCGAGCAGCGCGAGCGTGAACGTGGCGCAGATCAGCGAGGCGTTCCAGACCTTCAGCATCCCGCGCTTCTCCTGCACCATGATCGAGTGGAGGAACGCGGTGCCCACGAGCCAGGGCATCAGCGACGCGTTCTCGACCGGGTCCCAGGCCCAATAGCCGCCCCAGCCGAGCTCGGTGTACGACCAGAGCGCGCCCAGCATGATGCCGGTGCCCAGGAACGTCCAGGCGATCAGCGCGAAGCGGCGCGTGGCGCGGATCCAGTCGGCGCCGGTGCGCCGCGCGACCAGCGCGCCGATCGCGAATGCGAACGGCACCGAGAACCCCACGTAGCCCGTGTAGAGGATCGGCGGGTGGATCATCATCGCCGGGTGGCGCAGCAGCGGGTTCAGGCCCGCTCCCTCGGGGGGCGGCACCGCCAGCGTGTCGAAGGGGTTCTCCCAGCCGACCATCAGCAGGAGGAAGAAGGCCGCCACCGTGCCGAGCACAGCGGTCGCGTAGGGGGCGATGTCGCGCAGGGACCGCCGCGTGAGGAACAGGACCGCGCTCGCGAACAGCGACAGCAGCGTGGCCCACAACAGCAGCGAGCCGTCCTGCGTGGCCCACACCGCGGTGACCTTGTAGAAGGTCGGCGTGTCGGTGGAGGAGCCCTCGGCCACCAGTGCATACGAGAAGTCGGAGCGCAGGAAGGCGGCCTCGAGGATGGCGAACGCCGCCACGCACAGCGCCGCCACGCAGTAGATCGCGCGCCGGCCGGAGGTGACCCACTCGCGCCGCCCGGAGCGGGCGCCGTAGATCGACGCGCCGACCGCGTAGAGCGCGGTGAGGAGCGCTACCGCGAGGCAGGCGGAGCCGACACCCGCCATCTCGGCCTCAGCTCGCCTTCTTGTCTTCCGTGAACTTCGAGGGGCACTTCGTAACGAGCGAGTCGCGCTCGGCCACGAAGGTGCCGTTCTGGAGCTCGCCGGAGACGATCACCTCGCGGCCGTCGCGGAACGGGTCCGGCACGACACCGGTGTAGGTCACCGGCACCGAGTGCGATCCGTCGCGGTCGCGGATGCGGAAGCGCAGGTCGCTGCCCCGGTGCTCGATCGACCCCTTCACGACCTTGCCGGTGAGCTCGTACGACTGGCCCGGCTTGATCTCGCTCGGCTTGCTGGCCTCCGTGGAGGCGCTGAAGCTCGTGTAGATCAGCGCCGTCGCGAGCAGCACCGCCGCCGTCAGGGCGACGACGAGCCTCAGCTTGCGCTTACGCGAGGGGTCCACTCCCCGGATGCTAGCGCTGGCTCGGATGCCCCTCGCCCGGCCAGGGCGCGAGGAACAGCAGCAGGCGGGCGTCGCTCGCGGCGCGTACCTCGTGCCGCTCCTTCGGGTCGAAGTGGGCCACGAGGCCGGCGCTGCCCGACACCGTGGAGCCGCCCTGCTCGATCTCGACGTCGCCGGCGGCCACCACGACCCACGCGCGCTCGTGGACCTCGTGCTCCTGGAGCTCCTCGCCCGCCGGCAGGTTGATCGCGATCACCCGCGCCTCCGGATCGGTCCGAAGGACCTCCGGCTGGTGCGGCTGAACGTCGAGCGAGGCGATGTCCCAGGTCTCCATGACCCGGGAATCTATCCAGCGCCGCGCCTATCCAGTGCCGCGTGCTCCGCGGCGCAGCGCGAAGCCAGTGCCCAGGGCGGACAGCCCGAGCGCAACCATGAGCGCTAGCTGGAAGCCCGTGAACGGCAGCGTGGACGGGTTGGCGTCCACGGGCGCCTCGACCACCTGGTCCGCGATCTCCACGTCGGTCGGCGTGCCGCCGTCGTCCTGGCTCGTGTTGACGGTCTTGCCGCCGGCCCCGCCGTCTTCGCCGGCTCCGCCGCCGCCGGCTCCGCCGTCTTCGCCGCCGGCCATCGAGCCGCCCTCGCCGGAGCCGCCTCCCTCGCCCGCAGCGGGCTCATTCTGCGAAGGGCTCGGCGCCGGACCGGGCCGCTCGCCGCGTCCTCCGCCGGGGTTGGCCGGGCTCTTCGATCGTGCGTGCGCCGGCGGGGCCTGCGGGGGCGCCGCGTGGGCCTGGGCGGCCGGCCCCCGGGCGGGGGGCGAGTCCTGCGCCCTCGGGGTTGGCGCGGGAGGCGCGGGGCGCGCGGGCAGGTTCACGGGAGGCGCGGGCACCGACACGGGCGGTGCCGGCGCGGCGCCCTCGACCTTGCCCTTGACGCCTCCCACGACGTTGCCCACGCCCGGCACCTGGCCGGCGGCGACGACCGGAAGAGCGAGAAGCAAGGCAGCGCCGGTCGTGACCGCGACGATCCCGGTGCGCGAGCGCAAGTCAAGCATGGAAGCCCCCCATTCAGATAGTCCCCACGCCCCCTGCCGGAGGGCGCGAAGAATGTACTACCCCGACAGGCGGCTTTGCGCCAGTTCTTTGTCCGCTTCTTCCGAAGAATCCGTGCGCCGGATGATCCATTCGGCGCCCGGATGGTCGGTCAGGCCGTGCGCGATGATCGACACGAGCACCGCGAGCGCCGCGATGCCGGCGATCCGCTCCGCCTCCGGCGCCCCCGAGCCGAGCACGAACAGCGCGAACGCCATCGTCGCGACACCCTTCGGGCCGAACCACGCCATGAACGCCTTCTCGGCCCCGCCGACGCGGCGCGTGCCGGCCAGCGCCGTGAAGACCGCCACCGGGCGGGCCACCAGCAGCGTGAACGCCACGATCCCCACAGCGGCCCAGCCGTCTTCGAAGAGGAGGTCGAGCGTGATGATCGCGCCAAAGACCAGGAAGATCGCGAGCTTGACCAGCTCGATGATGTCCTCGCTCTGGTGCTCGAAGCACTCGCGGATGTCGGGGCGCCAGATGCCGAGCGCGATGGCGGCGACGAAGGCCGCGATGAAGCCGTTGCCCTCCGGCGGCAGCGTCGCCGTGCCGTACGCGGCGAAGGCGACGCCCAGTCCGTAGAGCGCCTTCTGGTGCGTGCTGATCTCGTAGCCGAGCGCCCGCCCGCTCGGCATCAGGCGCGAGGCCGCGAACGCGATCGCCAGCCCCGAGACGAGACCCACCAGCACGTCCTGGAGCACGAACTCCCACCAGACGAAGTCGTCGTCGCCCGCCGCCGCGGCGGTGAAGGCGAGCACTGCCGGCAGCGCCAGACCGTCGTTCAGCCCCGACTCCAGGTTCAGCGAGTGGCGGATCAGCCGCGGCACCCGGGGGTTGGTGATCACGGCCGAGGAGAGGACCGGGTCGGTCGGCGAGAGCAGGGCGCCCACGAGGAACGACTCGGTCCAGTCCAGGTCTGTCAGCGCGTGCGTCACGAGCGCGACCAGGACGCAGGTGAGCGGCATCGCGAGCACGAGCTTTCGGAGCGGTAGATGCCAGGCGCCCTGCAGCATCTCCTCCTCCACCTCGAGCCCGTCTCGGAACAGGAGGAGGACCAAGGCGACGACGGCCAAGCCCTGCACGAACTGCGACGTCGGGTCGAAGTCGAGCACCTCGAAGCCGCCCTCGCCGAGCACGAACCCGGCCACGACGAAGCCGGCTGTGAGCGACAGAAACGTCCGCCCCGCGATGCCCGAGACGAGCGCACCCGCCACAAGGAGCAGCCCGAAGACTGCAAGCGGAGCATCGAGGAACTCGACCCCTGCGGCGAGCGGCGGCACGCCTGAACTGTCTCAGACGCACGCGCTGCGACTGGCTACGGTGATGAGCTCCATGCGGCGCACCGTGCTGATCGCGATCGCCCTGCTCGGCCTCACGGCGCCCCCGGCGCTCGGCCAGGCCACGCCGAGCGAGCGCGTGCTGTCGGGCGGCTGGCAGATGCGCGTGGAGCCCTCGACGCCCGCGCCGCCGCAGGAGGCGCCGCCCGAGGAGACCGCGCCCGAGGCCGCCGGGCCCTCGGCCCCGCCCACCGCGGCCGGCCGCGCCGCACAGGCGCCCGGCGAGTGGCGGTCCGCCCGCGTGCCGGCCGTGTTCGACACACCGGTTCTGCCCGCGCTCTATCCCGGCGTCGTCCGCCGCTACCGCGTGAGCTTTCGCGGCCCGCCCACTCCGCGCGGCTTCAGCTGGCTGCTCCGCTTCGAGAGCGTGCGCCGCAACGCGGCGGTGATCCTCAACGGGCGCCGCGTGGGCCGCAACGTGGACCCGTACACGCCCTTCACCGTCCCGGCGCGCGGCCTGCGCCCGAACCGCCGCAACGAGCTCGTGGTGATCGTGGACGGGCGCAAGAACCCGAAGCTGCCCGAGGGCTGGTGGAACTGGAACGGCATCGTCCGGCCCGTGACGCTGGTGCCGGCCGGCCCGGCGCACATCGCCGACCTCGGCACGATGTCGGACGTGGAGTGCCGGGGCGCGGCACGGCGCTGCCGGGCGGAGCTGCTCGTCGACGGCGTGCTCGAGCGGCGCGGCGTGCGGCGGATCCGCCCCGAGCTGGAGGTGCGGCTGCGCTCGCCGAGCGGGCGGACCACCACCCGCCGCTTCCCGCTGCCCGCCCCGCGCGGCAGGAAGAGCCGCGTCCAGCTCTCGATGCACGTTCCCGCTCCGCAGCTGTGGTCGCCGGACTCGCCGCGGCTCTACAGCGCGTCGCTCACGCTGCGCGAGCGCGGCCGTGTGGTGCAGCGGGAGCGCCGGCGAATTGGCCTGCGGTCGGTGGAGGTGAAGCAGGGGCACCTGTGGCTGAACAACCGCCTCGTCCAGCTGCGCGGGGCCTCGATCCACGAGGACATGCCCGGCTCCGGCGCGGCGCTCACCGCCGCGGACATGGACCGGATCGTGGCCGACCTGAAGGACCTCGGCGCGAACGTCACGCGCGCGCACTACCTGCTGAACGAGCGCCTGCTGGCGCGGCTCGACCGCGCGGGGATCCTGGTCTGGAACCAGGCGCCGATCTGGCAGCGCGACCACGGCGCGCACCTTCTCTGGCGGCCGAAGGAGCGCGAGCGCGCGCTGCTCACCGTCAGGCGGACGGTCACCGCCGCGCGCAACCACCCGTCCGTGCTCACGCACTCGGTGGCGAACGAGCTGACCTTCACGCCGGACCAGAAGCCCGGCACGCAGCGCTTCCTGCTCACGGCCCAGGCGCAGGCTCGCGACCTCGACCCGACCCTGCCGATCTCCGTGGACATCAAGGGTCGGCCGGGCTACGCGGAGCAGTTCACCTACCACTCGTTCGACATGATCGGCCTGAACCAGTACTTCGGCTGGTACGAGTGGGTCCAGGACTTCGACACGCTCGCGCCGTACATCCGCGAGCTGCGCGACCAGTACCCGACGCACGCCATCGTGATGACCGAGTGGGGCGCGGAGGGCCGGCCCGAGTGGGCGGACGCGGCGCCGGACCTGAAGGGCGGCTATCCCTTCCAGACCTTCCACGCGCAGCGCACGCTCGACGTCGTGGACTCGTCGCCGGCGCTCTCGGGAGCGATCTACTGGACGCTGCGCGAGTTCGAGATCTATCCCGGCTGGACGGGCGGCGCGGGCCGCCGCCCGCCGGAGTACGAGCCGAACACCCGGCACCACAAGGGGCTGATCACCTACGAGGGCGTGAGGAAGCCCTCCTTCAACCTCCTGCGCGAGCGCTTCCGCGCCACGCCGCTCTACCCCTAAAGGCGCGCGCCGGAAAGCCGATCTTTCGGGATGTATGCGCATCCCCGTTGCCACCCTGCTCGCCCTTGCACTCCTTCCCGCGGCCGCGCAGGCCCAGAAGCCGGTCGACGTCACCCGCGTTGAGAGCGCTGTCGTGGAGCTCGCCAAGCTGAAGCGCGGCTCCGAGGCGGCCGTGGCCGCGCGCAAGCGTGCCGCCGAGAGCGCGCTGGCGGCCTGCCGCACCAGGGGCCGCGGCTGGGCGCGCATCCGCGGCGTGCGCGACCGCTCGCAGCGCGGCGCCTACGCCCGGGGCGCCAGGGTGCTCTGGAGGGAGCTTCAGGAGGTGGCGATCGAGGGCGCCTGGGTCGACGTCTACGCGCCGCACTTCGAGCGCTTCCTGAAGCGCTTCGACAACCCGCTCACCGACCCGGTGCTGCAGGCCGGCATCGACGCACAGCGCAGGCGCATGGCGTTCAACCGCGCGGCGTACTCGTTCGGATCGTGCCCGACCTTCGAGACGCTGCTGAAGAAGGTGCGGGAGTTCAGGATCGGCGGCCGGCACGGCGTGGCCGGCGACTACTACGCCGGCAAGATCTACAACGACTTCGTTCGCTACGTCGCGAACCGCCAGCGCGCGGCCGCGCGTGCCCACTGGGGATCGCGCGACGATACCGCCCTCACGAGCGCCCGCGACCAGCTCAAGGCGCTCGGCGGCGACGAGGGCTACGCGAGCTACTTCGCGTTCGCCTTCAAGGGCTGACCCCGGGCAGCCGGCAGCCGTCCTGTAGCTTGAGAAGGCGTGGCCCCGCGCCGCGTCACCTTCTCGCGGAACCTGACGCTGTCGCTCTCGCGGACGTGCGTCTCGCACTGCAAGTACTGCGCGTTCGCCACGCACCGGGCGCACCTGCACGAGCCGGACGAGGTCGAGCGGCTGCTCGACGACGCGGCGCGCCGGCGCGTGAAGGAGCTGCTCGTCCTCACCGGTGACGACCCGGCGCACCACCCCGGCGTGCGGGCGCGGCTCACCGAGCTCGGGTTCGACGACTTCGTGGCCTACGTCGCCTGGTGCTGCGAGCGCGCGCTCGAGCGCGGCATCCTGCCGCACACCAACCTCGGCGCGCTCTCGCACGCAGAGCTCGCACGGCTGCGCGAGGTCACGGCGTCGCAGGGGCTGATGCTCGAGTCGATGCGCCCCGACCTCGTGGCGCACCAG
>DASSVP010000031.1:0-2556 GCA_035705985.1 Thermoleophilaceae bacterium | reverse complement strand
GAAGCGGAAGCCCACGCCGCGGACGGTGTGGATGAAGCGGGGGCTCTGCGAGTCGTCGCCGAGCTTGCGGCGGAGGCTGGAGACGTGGACGTCGAGGGTCTTGGTGGAGCCGAACCAGTTGGTGTCCCAGACCTCGTCGATGAGGCGCTCGCGCGTGATGACGGTGCCGGCCTCGCTGAGGAGCAGGTCGAGCAGCTCGAACTCCTTGCGCGTGAGGTCGAGCTCGTTTCCTTCGACCTTGGCCGTCCGCCTTCCGCGATCGAGCGTGACGGGGCCGACCTCGAGCGTGCCGCGCGCCGCCGTGTCGTCCGTCGCCCCGCCCGCCGAGGTCCCGGCCGGCGTGCCCGGCTGCGCGATGGCCGCGTCGCCCGTGCGTCTCAGCACCGCCCGGATCCGGGCGGCGACCTCACGGGCGCTGAACGGCTTGACGACGTAGTCGTCGGCGCCGAGCTCGAGGCCGACGATGCGGTCGGTCTCCTCGCCGCGGGCGGTGAGCATGATGATCGGCACCTTGGAGCGCTCGCGGAGCGAGCGGGCGACGTCGTAGCCCGAGCCGTCCGGGAGCATGACGTCGAGGAGGACGAGGTCGGGCATCTCCTCCTCGGCGGCGGCGAGCGCGTCGGCGACCGTGCCCGCCACGCGCGTGTCGAACCCCTCGCGGTCGAGGGCCTCCGCGAGGGGCTCGGTGATCGAGGTCTCGTCCTCGACCATCAGGATCGTGCGCCGGCCCGCCATCGGCTGAAGGGTAGGCGGGCCGGCTTGCTTTGCTGGTTGGTTGGCGCGGTGGATGCCGAGGTCAGCCGGAGTCGCCGCCGCGCCCGCGCCCGCGGCCACGGCCGCTGTCGTCGTCGCCACCGCCTGGGCCGGAGCTCGCGCTGCCGGGGCCGGAGTTGTCGTCGTCGCCGTCGCCGTGCCGGTCATCGTCACCGACGGCCGCGCCGGCGCAGCGCGGATCGTTGGCGTGCTCGGCCTCGTCGCAGGGCCCGGAGATGTCGACGCCGGCCGCGGGCGCCTGGGAGCCGGCCGCGGGCGCCTGGCCCGTGCAGCGCGGATCGTTGGCGTGCTCGGCCTCGTCGCACGGGCCCGAGATGTCGATGCCGGCCCGACCGTCATCGTCCCCCACGCGCTCCGGGTTGTCCTCGACGGTGGTCGTGCGATCGGTCGTCGTCTCAGCCGTGGTCGTGCCGGCCCCGGCGGGATCTTCCGCGCCCTGGGACGCCACCGCAACGGCGGCGAGGATCCCGATGAGCGCGACTCCGAGAATCAATGTGAGTGTCCTTCGCATGGCGGTCTTCCTGTCTGGGATCGGACTCAGCCCAGGATCACGCGCACGCAGTCAGGCCCCGCCCAACTCCCGCCCACGGTTCCGTTACGAGTCGGTAAAGCCTGCGCCACTGCTAGGTTCGCGCCCGCGACATGCGCGGCCTGTTCGTCACCTTCGAAGGCATCGATCGTTCCGGCAAGACGACGCAGGCGGGGCTGCTGGTGGATGCTCTCGGCGACGAGGCGCTTGGGGTGCGAGAGCCGGGCGGAACGGCGGCCGGGGAGCGGGTGCGCGCGCTGCTGAAGGACCCGGATGTGCACCTGGCGCCTGAGAGCGAGGCGCTGCTGTTCGCGGCGGCACGCTCGGAGCTCGTGGCCGAGGTGATCCTGCCGGCGCTCGGGGAGGGGCGGGTGGTGGTGTCGGACCGCTTCCTCGACTCGTCGCTCGCATACCAGGGCGGGGCGCGCGGGCTGGGGATCGAGGACGTGGAGCGCGTGAACGCGTTCGCCACCAGGGGGCTGAAGCCGGACCTGACGTTCCTGCTCGACCTGTCGCCGGCGGACGCCGCGGGGCGCGCCGGCGAGAGCGACCGCTTCGAGGACGAGGGCGAGGAGCTCCAGGAGGCGGTGGGAGCGGCATACGAGCACCTGATGGAGGCCGACCCGGAGCGGTGGCGGCGAATCGACGCCACCCGCTCGCCGGGCGAGGTGCACGCCGACGTGCTGGCCGCGGTGAGGGAGGCACGCGGATGAGCGTGGTGCTGGCCGGGACCGAGGACCACCCGCAGGCGCGGATGGTGCTGTCGACGGCGCTCGATTCGGGGCAGCCATCGCACGCGTACCTGTTCCACGGGCCGGCGGGGACCGGGAAGCGAACGGTGGCGCGGGCGTTCGCGGCGGAGCTGCTGGCGGAGGGGTCGCCCGATCCGGACGGCGTTCGCGCGCGCGTGATGCACGGGGCGCATCCCGACCTGACCTGGGTGGCGCCGACCGGCGCGCACGTGATGAGGGTGGACGACGTGGAGGGGCCGGTCGTCAGCGCGGCCACCCGCACGCCGTTCGAGGCCCGCCGCCGCGTATTCGTCCTCGAGCGCGTCGACACGATGAACGACGAGGTGGCGAACCGGCTGCTGAAGACGCTGGAGGAGCCGGCGTCGTACGTGCACCTGATTCTGATGACGGACGCGCTGGGCCGGGTGCTGGAGACGGTGGTGTCGCGGTGCCAGCTCGTTCGCTTCGAGCCGCTACCGGCATCCACGATCGCCGCGCATCTGGTTGCCGAGGGGATCCCCG
>DASSVP010000030.1:0-10512 GCA_035705985.1 Thermoleophilaceae bacterium | reverse complement strand
TCCTCGCCGATCGAGTGGAGCGCAGCGTTCAGCTCGCGGAGCGGTGTGACGGCCAGGTCGTACTCGGCCGCCTCGAGCCCGACGGCCATCAGACCGTCGCTCGCTCCCAGCTATAGACGCGCCCCGGTTCGGGCTCCCACGTCCGTGCGGTCTCTGCGCCCGGCAACACCGCGATCGCGCGGTACTCGGACGCCATCGCCACCCAGTCGTCCGTCTCGGCCATCACGGCCGGCTTGCACGCGATCGGGTCGCGCAGCACGGCGAACCCGTCGATCGTGCCGACCGCGAACGTGTAGAAGCCGTCGAGGTCCTCCAGGCAGCCCTCGAGCGCCTGCTCCAGCGAGGCACCCTCGCGCAGCCGCCACGTGAGGTAGCCGGCGGCAACCTCGGAGTCGTTGTCCGTCTCGAACTCGATCCCCTCTGCGCGCAGCCACTGCCGCAGCCGGTTGTGGTTCGACAATGACCCGTTGTGGACGAGGCACAGGTCGAGACCGGTCGAGAACGGATGCGAGTGCTCTGTCGTCACGCGGCTCTCGGTGGCCATCCGCGTGTGCCCGAGCGCGTGCGAGCCGGACATGTTCGCGAGCCCGAAGCTCTCGATGAACTCGTTCGGGTGGCCCATCTCCTTGTAGATCTCGATCGCCTGTCCGGCGCTCATCACCCTCAGCTCGGGGTAGCGCTCGCGAAGCCAGGACTGCGCGTCGGCGGCGTCGGTCTCGACCACGATCACGGCGTGGGAGCCGCGCGGCTCGGGCTCGCCCGCACCGAACGCGTCGTCCAGGGCGGCGCGGACCGCGTCCCAGTCCTGCTGCGGGTCCGGGCTGAAGAGCGACACCTTCGACGACCCGCTGGGAGCGGGGTCGCGGTAGAACGCGACGCCGGCACTGTCGGGGCCGCGGTCGCTCAGCTGGAGAAGCATCTCTCCGAGGTGGCTCCCGAGGCTGTCGCTCACCTCGAGCGACTTGGAGAAGAGTCCTGCGATTCCACACATAGTCGAGCCTCCTAGAGCAACCGAGTGTAGGTATGCCCCCTCCCTCGACCCATGGGCCGCGCCCAAACAATTCCGGCCGCCGCTATGTGCGATCCGCACATTGGACATCCGGCGATATGCGGATAGCTTGCGCGCATGAGCGTGACCGAGCCCTTCACCGCGCCAACCTCGCGCGAGGACGTCGAGCGGTACATCCAGGAGCACGACATCGAGTTCCTGTTCGCGCAGTTCGTGGACATGCACGGCAAGCCGAACGCGAAGCTCGTGCCGGCGCGGTTGCTCGACGGCCTGATGGAGGACGGCGCCGGGTTCGCCGGGTTCGCCGCGGGCGAGATCGGGCAGTTCCCGCACGACCCGGACCTCGCCGCGATGCCCGACGTGCGGAGCTTCACACCGCTGCCATGGAAGCCGGGCGTCGCTCGCCTCGCCTGCGACGTGCACGTGGAGGGCGAGGAGTGGCCCTACTGCCCGCGCACGATCCTGCGCCGCCAGCTCGAGCGCGCGAAGGAGCTCGGCTACGAGTTCATGATCGGCATCGAGCTCGAGTACTTCCTCGTGCGCGAGACCGAGGACGGCGGCATCGAGCTGGCCGACAAGCTCGACCGCCTGGAGAAGCCCTGCTACGACATGCGCGGCCTGACCCGCAACCTCGACTTCGTCTCGCAGGTGGCGCGCAACCTGACCGACCTCGGCTGGAACAACTACGCCACCGACCACGAGGACGCGAACGGCCAGTTCGAGCAGAACTTCGACTTCGCGGACGCCCTCACGACCGCCGACCGGGCGATCTTCTTTCGCTACATGGTCGAGTCGCTCGCCCAGGAGCGCGGACTGATCGCAACCTTCATGCCGAAGCCGTTCGGCCACCTGACCGGAAACGGCTGCCACTTCCACATGAGCCTGTGGAAGGACGGCGAGAACGTCTTCGAGTGCGACCCCTCGGACGACCCTCGCGGCCTCGGCCTGACCGAAACCGCCTACAAGTTCATCGGCGGGCTGAAGGCGCACGCCAAGGCGTACATCGCGCTGACGGCGCCGACGATCGGCTCCTACAAGCGGCTCGTGACCGGCACGCGCAGCGGCTCGAGCTGGGCGCCGGTGTTCGTGAGCTACGGCTTCAACAACAGGACGCAGATGCTGCGCATCCCGGCAGCGGGCCGCATCGAGGACCGCACCGTTGACGGATCGTGCAACCCCTACCTCGGCGCCACGGCCGTGCTCGCCGCCGGCCTCGATGGGCTCGAGAACGATCTCGACCCGGGCGACCCGACGACCGAGCTGAACCTCCACGAGGTGACCGAGGAGCAGCGCAACGATCTGGGCGTGGAGCTGCTCCCGGCGAACCTCCTCGACGCCACGCGCGAGCTCGAGAAGGACGACGTGCTGCGGAAGGCGCTCGGCAACACCGGCCGTGAGGACTACGTGGACTACTACGTCAAGATCAAGCAGGCCGAGTGGGACGAGTGGCACAACGAGGTCACTCCGTGGGAGATCAAGCGGTACCTTCAGTTGTTCTAGGACTCACGATCCCCGGAGGTACCCGCCATGCGCCGGCTGTGGCCGAGAAAGCAACCCCCGCGCACGGTCTACGTCGGAAGCCACGAGGACAAGCTCTCGCGGATGGCACCGCTTCGCGCCGATCCCGACGATCGCCCGACGCGCGAGGATCTGGAGAAGGACGGAAGCCCCTTCGATATCCCGGTGCCGGTCCCGCGCATCCTCCTGCCGCGCCGCCACCGTGGTGAGAAGCGGGGCCGGCCCCCCTCCTAGGTCAGCTCCTCGATCAGCAGGTCCATCATGAGGCCGTCGGTCCACTCGCCGTCGACGAGCTCGGCGCGGCGCGTGATCCCGACCGGCTTGAAGCCCACCGCCGAGTACGCCTTGATCGCGCGCTCGTTGCACGCGTTCGGGTCGATCGTGAAGCGATGGTGGCCGCGCTCCGCGGCGAACCAGCGGACCGCCGTTCGCAGCGCGTCGGGGCCGAGCCCGCGCGCCTGACAACGCTCGGTGAGCGATATGTCGAAGGCCACCGAGCGGTACTCCGGCTCGGTCTCCTCCACGAACCCGAGCCAGCCGATCAGCCCTCCGTTCAGCTCGATGGCCCACGCGTCACCGTCCATCCGCAGGTTGTCGCGCAGCCGCTCCGGCTCGTCGGACTCGCCCCACCAGCGCGCGACGCTCGGCTCGCGGATTATTTCGGCGAGGGGATCGAGGTCGGCCTCGGTCAGCGGGCGGAGTGTGACCTGCTCGCCGTGCAGCACGGGTAGCGCCATGGCGTCAGACTACGGGCCAGGTAATGCTGATCGAGCACCGGGGCAGGGGACCGACAGTTGACCCGAGCGCGTACGTCGCGCCTACCGCCGTGCTGTGCGGTGACGTGCGCGTCGGGCCGGACAGCCGCGTGCTGTTCGGCGCGGTGCTGACGGCGGAGGACGGCAACATCGAGATCGGGGCGCGCTGCCTGGTGATGGAGAACGCTGTGCTTCGCGGCCGGGCCGCGCATCCCGTGAAGCTCGGCGACGACGTCCTCGTGGGCCCGCACGCACACGTGAACGGGAGCGAGGTCGGCGACGCCTGCTTCATCGCGACCGGCGCCTCGCTCTTCCCGGGCTCGCGGCTCGGCCGCGGCGTGGAGGTGCGCATCAACGGCGTGGTGCACGTGAACACGGTGTTGGAGGGCGATGCGCTCGTGCCGATCGGCTGGGTGGCCGTGGGCAACCCCGCGCGCGTGCTGGCGCCCTGGGACCACGACGAGATCTGGCGGATCCAGAAGCTCCTCGACTTCCCGGCGACGGTCTACGGGGTGCCGCGCGATGCCCCGGTCCGCGATCGCATGGAGCGCCAGACCGAGTGGTACGGCGCTCACCGCGACGACCAGGTTCTGGACCGCTAGGCCGCCTCGGACTCCACCGGCACCGGCCGCGTTCGCGGCTCGAGCAGTCCGAGGCGGTCCGCCAGCGGGCGGGCCGGCAGCGCTTGGAGCACCAGCGTGAGGACGATCGCCAGCGCCACGACCGAGGCGAACACGTCGCCCTCGGGCACGCCGAGACCGGCCAGCACCCCGACGAGCGCCGCGGGCACCACCCCGGTCTCGCGCGTCCAGCACATGAACGCGAGCTCCTGTCGCGTCCAGCCCGCGGCCCGGTCCGGCAGGGCGCACGCGAAGATCGTGAGCGGCCGCGCCACGAGCATCAGCGCGGCGAGCACCGCGAGCGCCGGCAGCAGGTTCTCGCCGAGCGTGTCGAACGGGATGTTCGCCCCGAGGACCATGAAGATGATCAGAGTCACGAGGTCCGCGAGGTTGAACGCGAAGTGGCGCACGTCCTGGATGTGCGGCTGGTCCGCCACTCCGAGCCCGAGGTGCTCTGTATTGCCGACGATCAGGCCCGCCAGGAAAGCGCCCAGGTAGCCGCTGCCGCCGGCGGTGTCGAGCGAGAAGAAGCTGATGGTGATCACGGTGAGCACGGCGATCGCGGCGCTCTCGCGCCAGACGCCGGAGCGGTCGCTCGAGATCGCGGCCGCGAGCACCACTCCCGCAACGATCCCGATCACCGTGCTGATGGCGAGGTCCACGAGGAACTCGCCGGCCGGCCCGGTGACCGAGTCGCTTCCCGTGAGCACCACCCCGGCGAGCGTGAGCGCGAGCGCCGCGCCTGTCGGGTCGTTGAAGGCCGACTCCGCGATCACGGTCTGGGAGACCTTCTGCCGCAGCCGCGAGCGGATGAACAGCGGGATCAGGATCGCGGGGTCGGTGGGAGCAAGCACCGCCCCCACCAGCAGGGCGAGGTCCCAGGGCAGGTCGAAGGCGAAGTGCGCCGCCACGCCCACGACGGCCGCGGTGAGCAGCATTCCGGGCACGGCGAGCATGGCCAGGGTCACCCACACCCGCCGCAGCACCGGCAGCGACAGCGACAGGCCGCCGTAGAACAGGATCAGCGAGACGCCGAGCGTGAACATGAGCTGCGCGCCGAGCGACCTGAACGGCACGTCCACCACGTCGAGCGCGGACGGGCCGAAGCACGCGCCGATCGCGACCAGGACGAGGATCTCGGGCACGTTGATGAGCGATGCAACGAAGCGCGCGAGCAGCGCGCCCATCAGCAGCAGGCTGAGCGTGAGCAGGACGTCGTCGGTCATTCGCGCACGCGCTCGCGCTCGAGCGCCACGCGCGCGATGTCCGCCGCCGTCACGAGCAGCAGCAGGATCACGAGCAGCGCGCCCAGCGCCACCGCGATCAGCCCGCGGCGCGAGTCCTCGCGCGAGTCGTCGAAGGCGCGCTCGGTCGCGTCCGCGCGCCGCGACTCGTAGCGAGCCAGGCGCTGCGCGTCGGCGGCCATCTGCTCGAACAGCTCGAGCTCCGGCCCTAGGAAGATCCGCTTCACGCGCGCGTCGTCGCCCCGCTGGAGCGCGTCGAACGCCGCCTCGTCGAGGCGCATGAACTGCGCGAAGTCCTCGCGGAGCTCGTCGAGCATGCGCCGCTCGGCCGAGTCGCGGAGCGTCACGCCGGCCTCCCTCAGATCGCCGCGGAAGAGCCGCACCGATGTCAGAAACCGGCCGCGCGATCCCCCGTCGTCATAGCCGTACGCCGTCTGCCACCCGTTCACGTCGGTCACGCCGTACCTGAGATTCAGCGCGAGCGCGCGCCTCTCCGAGCGGTCCTGCACCTCATCGAAGCGGTCGCCCAGACGGTTCATCCCGTGCAGCGCCACGGCGATCGTGATCACCGGGCCGATCACGGTCAGCAGGATCGCCACATACAGCTTCGCCCTGATGGTCACCGCACGCCACCGCATGTAGTGTGGCCGCCGTGCTGCTCTTCCTGCTCACCGGGAGTGTGCCGCCGATCATGCTGCTGGTCCTGGCGGTGACGCTCTACCTCGTCGTGATCGACGTGAAGGACGAGCCGGGCCTCGCCTTCCTGCACAAGGCGTGGTGGTTCATGTTCGTGGTGCTGACGCACGTGCCGGGCTACCTGATCTTCCGCGTCTGGATAGCGGTGCGCCGGCACCGCCGCGAGAAGGAGGCTCATGCCGCTACTCCCGGTCCCCGCGGACGTCGTGGAGACGGGCCAGCTTGAGCGCGAGCTCGAGCGATAGGAGATCCTCCTTGTCGAGGTCGAGCCCCGTCACCCGCTCGATGCGCTCCAGCCGCTGACGCACCGTGTTGGGATGGATGTAGAGCGCCCGCGCGCTCGCCGCCACGCTGCCCCTGTCCGACAGGAAGCGCTCCAGCGTCTCCACCAGCCGTGCGCCGCGCCGGCGGTCGTACTCGATCAGCTCCTCCACCGACTGGCGATAGCGGTCGTGGGGCGCGTCGTCCAGCTCGAGGTGGACCAGGTACTTGTAGGCGCCGAGCCCCTCGTACGAGACGGCGCCGCCCTCGGCCACCAGTGAGCGGCCGATGCGCGCCGCGTCCGCGGCCTCGCGCATCCGGCGTCGCGCGCTCGTCGCGCCGCGGTCGACGTCGCTGAGCCCGATCACCAGACCGGTTTCCGACGCGAGCTCCTCGCACCCCTGCCGGAGGCGTTCCACCGCCGCCGCTCCGGCGGTCGGCAGCGGAGCTATCGCCCGCACGCAGTCGTGGCGAGAGTCGAAGAAAGCTCGCGGGTACAGCCGCCGAAGCCGGGTCTCGAAGTCCGCCGCCACCTGGGGCCAGGACGGGCTCGCGCCGCCGCCCGGCACGCGGATCGCATGCAGGAACACGTGCGGACGGGTGAGGTCGCAGCGCGCCTCGGCCGCCTTCGCCTCGGCCGCCTCAGACGAGCCGGCTGCGAGCGCCTCGAACATGTCCTTGACGATGTTCTCGGCGGTCAGCCGCTCGATCAGCTCGGCCTTCTTAAGCCCCACCGCCGTCTGGTGCGCGACCGCGCGCAGGAGCTCCGCGTCCTCGTCGTCGAAGTCGCGCCCGCGCGCGATGCAGCAGAGGATTCCGAGGTGCTCGTCGGCGACCGCAAGCGGCGCCACGAGCAGGCCGTCCTCGACCGCCCCGGTGCGCTCGCGCCGCATCAGCTCCAGCAGCTGCGAGGCGCGACCCGGCCCGTCGCCCACGTCGGGCGGGTCCGCGCCGGCGAGGTTCAGCTCGTCGGCGTCGGGGTCGACCCTCCAGATCTGGCAGGCGTCGGCGCCCAGCAGCTGGCGGGCCCCGCGAGTGACTGCGTCGTAGAGGTCCTCGCGCAGTGTCACGGCCGCAAGCGCCTGCGAGAGCTGCGTCAGCGTGGTGAGCGCATCCACCCGCCGGCGCGTGCCCTCGTACAGCTTCGCGTTCTCGATCGCCCCCGCGACGAGCGAGGCGGTGTGCACGAGGAAGTTCACCACTCCGTCGTCGAACTCGCGCGGCGCCTGGGTGTGCAGAACCACCACACCCAGCACGTCGCCGTCGCGCGCGAGGATCGGCACCGCGACCATGGACTGGAAGCGCTCCTCCTCGAGCTCGGGCACGTACTTCATACGCGGGTCGTCGAGCGCGTGGTCGCGGATGAACTCCGGCGTCTTCGTCCGGGCGACCCATCCGGTCAGCCCCTCGTCCGTCCCCCAGGTGAGCGCGCCGACCAGATGCGAGTACCGCGGGGAGGCTGCGCGCAGGATCAGCCGCTCACCCTCCACGAAGTAGATGAAGGCGGCGTGGCAGCTCGTCGCGTCCGTCGCGATGTCCACGATCCCGCCGAGCACGCGGTCGAGGTCCAGCGAGGACGAAACCGTCTTGATGACGGCATAGAGCGTCTCGTTTTCCCGCTGTGCGCGGGCCAGAGCGTCGCCGCCGCCGGCCACCGGTGAGACCGTCAAACGAGCCCTCCTTGCCTCAGGGGTGGCAATCGTAGCCTGGGTATGCCGCTCACCATATGTGCAATTGTGACATTCGTCACGTCAAAACGATGTGGTCATAACACGTTGCGGGAATGCGCCACGCGGGAGTAGCGTCGCGCGGGGCCTGCCCTAACGGAGCAGGAGTATCAGCGGCCGCCCGGCCACAGGAGGAAGCATGATCGGATTGGTGATCGCGCAGGTCGAGCGCCTCGAGGACGCCGCGAGCGCCGCGGGTCAGACCCTCGACGCCGCGATCCTGGGCGAGCAGTTCTACTTCTTCACCGTCGTCCTGATGTGGCTCATCCATGTGGGCTTCATGTCGTACGAGGCGGGCGTGGTGCGCAAGAAGAACGTGCTCGCGACGGCGCTGAAGAACATCCTCACGATCGCGGTCGTGACGCCGACCTTCTATTACGTCGGTTGGTGGATCTACAACTGCAACCAGCCCGGCCTGCCGATCGGCCCGAACTCGACCGACTTCACCGCCGCGGCCTGCCAGGGCGGCATTCCGTGGTCGGACGCGTTCGGCCCGAACCTGACGAACAACATCAACCTGATCTTCTTCCTGGCGTTCCTGCTCTTCTCGTGGACGACCGCGTCGATCATGTCCGGTGCCTGCCTCGAGCGGATTCGGCTGTCCGCGTATCTGGTGCTCGCCTCGATCCTCGGCTCGGTCGTGTGGATCCTGGACGCGGCCTGGGGCTGGAGCGCCGGCGGCTGGCTGACGCTGCGCTTCGGCTTCCACGACGCGATCGCGTCCGGCGTCGTCCACGGCGTGGCCGGTGCCTTCACCCTCGGTGTCCTGTTCAACCTCGGGCCGCGTATCGGGAAATACACCCGCGACGGGCTGGCCCGTCAGTTCCGACCTCAGAACTTGCACATCACCCTGATGGGGCTGATGCTGATCTTCACCGGCTTCTACGGCTTCTACGCCGCCTGTCTGGTGATCTCGTCGACGGCGTTCCCCGGCTGGGCGAACATCTACCTGAGCCCGACGACGCTCGGCTCGATCACGATGGTGATCACCTTCGGCTTCGCGGGCGGCTTCACCGGGGGCTACTTCGCCTCGCGTGGCGACCCGTTCTGGACGGTGTCCGGCGGCCTCGCCGGCGTGATCGGCGTGTCGGCAGGAGCCGACGTCTACGCGCCGACGCTCGCCTACCTGCTCGCGATCGCGACGGCGGCGCTGACCGTCTACGTCGGCAGCTTCATCGAGAAGAAGATGCGCGTGGACGATGTCGTCGGCGCGGTGGCGGTCCACGGCTTCGCCGGCTTCCTGGGCATGTTCTTGGTAGGAGTGTTCGCGGCGGGTTACCCCACGGGCGTCAACAACGTCGAGAGCTCAATCGGCGGGCAGCTGATCGGGATGGCGACGTTTCTCCCGCTCGGCTTCCTGTCCGGATGGGTGGCGTCCTTCATTCTGAAGCAGCTGAACCTGCTGCGCGTGCCGCCGGAGGTTGAGATGGAGGGCCTCGACGTGTCCGAGTACGACCAGGACCTCTACATGCCCGAGGTGGCCTCGTCCGGCGAGATGGTGGTCGAGCCGGACGGCACCCTCGTGCCGTCCGGGGGAGTCCTGCGAACCGCGAGAGACGAGGTGGTGATCTAGATGGCGGCGATAATCGACAGCGCGCCCGACTGCGTCACCAGGAACGAGGGCGGCGAGCAGTTCGCCGAGGATGGCGCCGACTTCATCCTCCAGGCCAATTACCAGGACTGCGCGGGCTTCGGCACGTTCATGCCCGGCTCGACATACGGTGACGACGGCTCGGGTGCCGAGACGATGTACATGATCCTGACCTGGCTCGGCATAGTCGCCACGCTCGCCGCACTGGCGGCGTGGGTCATCTGGGAGAACCGCCAGCTGATCAGACACGTCGCGCGACTGGGAGGGCCACGGCCCCCCGCGGAAGGGCTGCCCCCTCAGCCCGGAGGAGTTGGAGACACGCGATGATCAACAACGGAAGCGGTAAGCGCCAGATCAGGTTCGTCCCCAATCAGACGCACGTGAGGGCATTCGAGCTGGGAATGCTCGCCCTGGCGATCCTGTGTGCAATCGTGGTCCTGGTGATCGTGCTGTTCACGAACATCGGGAACGAGTTCCGTCCAACAGCCTGAGCAGACACAAGTAGGCCGCTGGGGCACCCGCCTGACCGGGGGCGGTCCGACGTGGCTGCGCGTCGCGGTCATCGTGGCGGTGCTCGCCGTCGCCTTCGTGGCCGCCCAAACCTGCCAGAAGTCGCAGATTCGGTACAGCAAAGAGCAGGCGATCGCCAAGGCGGAGCGCCAGATCGACTTCGAGCCGGACCGGACTCAGATCCGGCTGCTGCGCCAGGGCATCACCTCAGAGCCCTTCTGGATCGTCTCGCTGTCCGTCGCGGGGGAGCGTGAGGACTCGTTCCGCGAGCTCGCGATCGTGAAGATCGACGCCAACAGCGGCAACGTCGACAGCGTCAAGCAGCAGCGCTGAGCTTCACGTCGGCGCACGAGGTGATCTCGGCGCCCATGTTCCGCTCCATCATCTCGAGCGAGGCCTCGGAGCGGGCGCCGTCGAGGGCTCGCTTCGCCAGCTCCTCCTGTGACGAGTTCCAGTCGCCGTAGTTGTCGTTGACGTAGATCAGCTCGACCTCGTGGTCACGATCCTCTCTACGTTCCGGGTGAGCTGCTCGGCGTCGTCATGCTCGTAGCTGTTGAGCATGTCGACGACGATCAGTGCGG
>DASSVP010000029.1:0-2640 GCA_035705985.1 Thermoleophilaceae bacterium | reverse complement strand
CGAGTAACTAGCCCTGCGGGCTTTAGCTCATCCGCTGGTACCCTCGCGACGGGGAGAGATATTTCTGTGGCACGACCCACCGACTCAAACGAGCAGCTCCTCTGCAGCTTCTGCGGCAAGTCCCAGCGGCAGGTCAAGAAGCTGATCGCCGGCCCCGGCGTCTACATCTGCGACGAGTGCATCGATCTCTGTAACGAGATCATCGACGAGGAGCTCACCGCTCCCGCGACCTTCGACCTCGAGAACCTGCCGAAGCCGAAGGAGATCTACTCGGTCCTCCAGGAGTACGTGGTCGGCCAGGAGAACGCCAAGCGCGCGCTCTCGGTGGCCGTCTACAACCACTACAAGCGCGTGCAGATGATGCAGGCCGAGGACTCCGACCTCGAGCTGCAGAAGTCGAACATCCTCCTGCTCGGTCCGACCGGCTGCGGCAAGACGCTGCTCGCGCAGACGCTCGCCAAGATCCTCAACGTCCCGTTCGCGATCGCCGACGCGACCGCGCTTACCGAGGCCGGCTACGTCGGCGAGGACGTCGAGAACATCCTGCTCAAGCTGATCCAGGCCGCGGACTTCGACGTGAAGAAGGCGGAGACCGGGATCATCTACATCGACGAGGTCGACAAGATCGCGCGCAAGGCGGACAACCCGTCGATCACGCGCGACGTGTCGGGCGAGGGCGTGCAGCAGGCGCTTCTCAAGATCCTCGAGGGCACGGTTGCGTCGGTGCCGCCCCAGGGCGGGCGCAAGCACCCGCACCAGGAGTTCCTCACGATCGACACCACGAACATCCTGTTCATCTGCGGCGGCGCGTTCGCGGAGCTCGACAAGGTCGTCGAGCGGCGCATCGGCCACAAGGGCGTGGGCTTCGGAGCCACGGTGTCGTCGAAGCACAACAAGGACACCGGCGACCTGTTCGAGCAGGCGCTGCCCGAGGACCTCGTCGAGTACGGCCTCATCCCGGAGTTCATCGGCCGCCTGCCGGTGGCCACGGTCATCCACCAGCTGACGCGCGACGACCTGGTCACGATCCTCACCGAGCCGCGCAACGCGCTCGTCAAGCAGTTCCAGCGCTTCTTCCAGTTCGACGGGATCGAGCTGGTCTTCGCCGACGACTCGCTCCAGGCCATCGCCGACCGCGCCCTCGACCGCGAGACCGGCGCGCGCGGCCTGCGCTCGATTCTCGAGGAGACGCTCCTCGACGTGCAGTTCGAGCTGCCCTCACGCCGCGACGTGAAGAAGTGCGTCGTGACCAAGGAGACGATCGAGAAGGGCCTGAAGCCCACGCTCGTCACCGAGGCCGCGCCGGAAGAGGACACCGGCGAGCAGCACGCCGAGTCCGCCTAGGCGGGCCGGTCTCCCGCCACGAATCGCCGACGCGCCTTGTCGGCGTCGCCGAACATCCACCAGCGGCGCAGCAGGCCGTCCTCGAACTGGTGGAGGTGAGCCACGCACTCCTGAAGCTCGACGCCGCTGCCGGCGCCGCGCATCCGGTACCGGACCATCGCGAGCACGTAGTCGCCGTCCTCGATCATCTCCTCGGGCTCCATCACCAGCTCGTCCCATGACTCGGCCCAGGTGAAGAGCCCGCTACGAAGCTCGTCGTGGCCGCGGAACAGCGACATGCCGGGTGTGGCGGCGGGCCAGCGCCACTCGATCTCCGGGTGGCAGAGCTCGGCCATGCGCGGGTCGCGCGTGTTGAGCTGCCGGATGATCTCCTCGACGTTGGGTCGGTGCGAGGCCACGGCGTAAGTATCGTCCGCTTCGATGGCAGAGGATCGCCTGAAGACGCTCGAGGAGCGCACGCGCTACGAGCCCGCGGAGGTGGAGCGCCGCGTGTTCGAGCGCTGGGAGCAGGCGGGGATCTTCCACCCGGAGCCGACGGGCACGCCCGACGAGAACTTCTCGATCGCGGTGCCCCCGCCGAACGTCACCGGCAACCTCCACATGGGCCACGCGCTCAACGCGTCGATCCAGGACCTGAAGATACGCGTGGCGCGCATGCGCGGGCAGCGGGCCAAGTGGATCTTCGGGAAGGACCACGCGGGCATCGCCACGCAACGCGTCGTGGAGAAGCAGCTGGAGGAGGAGGGACTGTCGCGACTCGAGATGGGTCGCGAGGCGTTCGTCGAGCGGGTCTGGGAGTGGGTCCAGGAGTACGGCGACAACATCACCCGCCAGTTCCGCGAGCTCGGCGCGTCGCTCGACTACGAGGACGAGCGCTTCACGATGGACCCCGACTACGTGGAGGCGGTCACGCGCGTGTTCGTGCACCTCTACGAGAAGGGGCTCGTCTTCCGCGACAACTACATGGTCAACTGGGACCCGGGCCTCCGCACGGCGATCTCCGACCTCGAGGTGGAGCAGCGGAGCGTCGAGGACACGCTCTACGAGATCGATTACCCGCTCGCGTCCGGCTCGGGCTCGCTGACGATCGCCACCGTCCGCCCGGAGACGATGCTGGCCGACACGGCGATCGCTGTGAACCCGGGCGACGAGCGTTACTCGCGGCTGATCGGCGAGACGGCCGTGCTGCCGCTCGTGGGTAGGCGGCTGCCGATCATCGCCGACGAGTACGTGGACCCGGAGTTCGGGACCGGGGCGCTCAAGATCACGCCCGGCCACGACCAGAACGACTTCGAG
>DASSVP010000028.1:0-14328 GCA_035705985.1 Thermoleophilaceae bacterium | reverse complement strand
CTGCGCGAGAAGGCCGAGCGCGCTGATGGGGAGCGTGAGGATCGGGCGCGCACCGCGGTCGAGGACGAGCGCGCCAGGATCGCGGGCGAGCTTCAGGCGCTTGTGGCGAACGGCGTGAGCGCGATGGTCGTGCAGGCGCAGGCCGTGCCGCGCGCGCTCGACGCGGGCGGGCCGGCGCAGGCCGCTACGGCGCTGGCGGCCGTCGAGGACACCGGCCGTGACGCGCTCTCGGAGATGCGCCGCCTGCTCGGCGTGCTCCGGCGCGACGGCGACGCGCTCGAACTCGCGCCGCAGCCTGGGCTCGGACGCGTCGAGGCGCTGGTCGAGCGCAACCGCGAGCGCGGGTTGGGGGTGGAGCTTCGGATCGAGGGCGAGCGCCGCTCGCTGCCACCCGGAATAGACCTGACGGCGTACCGCGTGGTGGAGGACGCCTTGGACGCGGCCAGCGAGAGGGGGGCGGTCGCCGCCGAGATCCTGCTGCGCTATACGTCAGGTGAGCTCCAGCTCCAGGTGACCGACGACCGCAGGGGCGGCGGGTCCGACCGGCTGCCCGGCCTGCGCGACCGGGTGGGCCTGTACGGCGGCCACCTGCGCGCGGCGCATGTCGACGACACCTTTCGCCTGAGGGCGCGCCTTCCCCTGGAGGCGTCCGGCTGATGCGGCGGCTGCGCGGGCTCAGCGAGCGGGACTGGCGGGTGCTCGACCGCGTGTTCGTGGCGTTCCTGATCGTGGTGGCCGTGATCGACCTCCTGGCGAACTCGAACCGCGAGGGACCACTCGCGCTGAACATCGCGGTGATGACCGGGATCGCGCTGGCGTTCCTGGTCCGGCGCTCCCATCCGCTGGTGACGGCGGGGTGCGCGCTCGGCGGGTTGATCGTGATGGCCGCCTGGCTCACGGAGCCGCCGCACATGTTCGCCGCGGTGCTGACGCTGGTGAGCGCGGCCTATGCGCTCGGCCGCCACGAGGAAGGGCGGCGCAGCGTGTACGCGCTCCTGGCCGGGATCGTCGCCATGGTGACGCTGGCGGTGCTCCTCGACCCGAACGACATCTTCTTCCCGGTCGCGTTCTTCTGGATCGTCCCCTGGCTGGCCGGACGCACGATTCGAAACCACACCATCCTCGCGCGCGAGCTCGCCGAGAAGGCAGAGCGCGCGGAGCACGCTCGGCAGGAGCACGAGCAGCGCGCGATCGCGCTCGAGCGGAGCCGGATCGCGCGCGAGCTCCACGACGTGCTCGCGCACAACCTCAGCGTGATGGTGGTGCAGGCCGCCGCGGCACGCCGGATCGTGGGTAGGAACCCTAGGCAGGCGATCGAGGCCGCCGAGCTGATCGAGCGCACCGGCCGCGAGGCGCTCGCCGAGATCCGCCACCTGTTCGGCCCGGTCAGGCGAGGCGACGGCGAGGACCTCTCCGGCCCGCCCACCATCGCGCGCGTAGAGGAGCTCGCCCAGAGCGCCCGGGTCGCCGGCCTGCCTGTGGAGCTGCGCGTCGTGGGCACGCCGGTGGAGCTGCCGACGGGGATCGGGCTCACGGCCTACCGGATCGTCCAGGAGGCGCTCACGAACGCCCTGAAGCACGCGGGCAGCGCACGGGCGTCGGTCACGGTGTCGTACGAGCCGAACGAGGTGGTGATCTCGGTCGAGGACGACGGCGAGGGCCCGAGGGACGGCGACGGCCTCAGCGATGCCGGCGGCGGCCACGGCCTCGCGGGGATGCGCGAGCGCGCGGCCCTCTACGGCGGGCTGGTGCAGGCGGGCCGCCGGCGCGGCGGCGGCTTCGCGGTCCGGGCGCGCCTGCCCGCGCGGCCACTCGTCCCGGGCGCCGCGCTGTCGGGCGCGACCGGAGGGAAGGTGCCGGCGTGAGCGTGCGCGTGCTGCTCGTCGACGACCAGGCGCTGATCCGCGCCGGCTTCCGCATGATCCTCGACGCCGAGGAGGACATCGAGGTGGTGGGCGAGTGCGCCGACGGCACCCAGGCGGTGGACAGCGTGCGGCGGCTGAGCCCCGACGTCGTGCTGATGGACATCCGCATGCCCGAGATGGACGGCATCGAGGCCACGCGCCTGATCGCGCGCAGCGACGGCGAGGGCCCGAAGGTGCTGATGCTCACGACCTTCGACCTCGACGAGTACGTCTACGACGCGCTCCGCGCCGGCGCGAGCGGCTTCCTCCTGAAGGACGTGCCCGCGGAGCAGCTCGTGGAGGGCATCCGCGTGATCGCCGAGGGCGATGCGCTGCTGGCGCCTTCGGTCACGAGGCGGCTGATCCACGAGTTCTCACGCGGCGCGGTCGCCCAGCAGCGCGCGCCCGCGGAGCTGGAGGAGCTCACGCCGCGCGAGCTCGAGGTCTTCAAGCTGATCGCGCGCGGGATGTCGAACTCCGAGATCGCCGCCGAGCTGGTGGTCTCGGAGACGACGGTGAAGACGCACGTGGCGCGCGTGTTGATGAAGCTCGGGGTGCGGGACCGCGTCCAGGCCGTTGTGCTGGCCTACGAGGCCGGCGTCGTGGCCCCGGGCGTGACGTCGAGCGAGTAGTCGAGCCAGCGGTCGTCGCGGCGTGCGCCGACGCGGTCGTACACCGTCTGGGCGCGCTTGTTCGTGTGCGCGGTCTGCCAGTCGAGTGACGTTGCGCCCCGCTCGCGGCAGCGCTCGGCGCACGCCTCGATCAGAGCGTCGGCCACGCCGCCGCCGCGGGCCGGCTCAGCCACGAACAGGTCATTCATCACGCCGAGCCGCGAGGCGCTCAGCGTGGACCAGGTCCAGAAGATCGTCGCGAAGCCCACCGCCGTGCCGTCGTCGTCGCGGGCGATGAGCTGGAGGCCCTCGTGCTCGGGGTCCGCCATCAGCGAGCGAGCGAGCGCCAGCAGCGCTTCGTCGGTCGGGTTCACCTCGTAGAACTGGCAGTAGCCGCGCATGAGCGGCAGCAACTCCGGAAGGTCGGCCTCCGTCACGACGGCGATCACGGCGCCGACCCTAGTCGCTCTAGCATGCCGCGGGGTGAGCGCGGCCACGGACAAGATGCGGGCGGAAGGTCTTCCCGAGGTCGCGATCAGCACCTTCGCCCACTACGAGGAGCGCCTCCGCCAGGGCGAGCAGGGAACGCTTCCCGAGGCCGAGCTCGAGCCGCTCGCCGAGGTGCCGAAGGCGGATGGGCTGCCCGAGCCCGACCGGTCGGCGCTCGACCAGGTGGTGGTGCTCAAGCTGAACGGCGGGCTCGGCACCAGCATGGGGATGACGAAGGCGAAGTCGCTCGTCCAGGTGAAGGACGGGCACACGTTCCTCGACGTGATCGCTCGCCAGGTTCTCCACCTGCGCGAGCGGCACGGGGTCGAGATCCCGCTGCTGCTGATGAACAGCTTCGCCACGCGTGACGACACGCTGGCGGCACTCGAGCGCTACCCCGGCCTGGCGCTGGACGGCCTGCCGCTCGACTTCGTGCAGGGCAAGGTGCCGAAGCTGCTCGCCGACGGCTTCGAGCCGGTCTCCTGGCAGGCGGACCCGGCGCTCGAGTGGGCGCCGCCCGGGCACGGCGACGTGTTCACCTCGCTCGCGACCACCGGGCTGCTCGACGCGCTGCTCGAGCGCGGCTACGAGTACATGTTCCTCTCGAACTCCGACAACCTCGGCGCGGTGCTCGAACCGCGCATCCTCACATGGTTCGCGCGTGAGGGACTGCCCTTCATGTCGGAGGTCGTGGACCGCACGGAGGCGGACCGCAAGGGCGGCCACCTGGCGCGGCGGCGCGACGACGGCGGGCTGGTGCTGCGGGAGACGGCGCAGGTCCCGGACGAGGACCGGGAGGCGTTCGAGGACACGACGCGGCACCGCTTCTTCAACGCGAACAACATCTGGGTGAACCTGCGCGCGCTTCGCGAGGCGCTCGACGAGCGCGACGGCGTGCTCGGCCTGCCGATGATCGTGAACAGGAAGACCGTCGACCCGAGGGACTCTTCGTCGCCCGAGGTGATCCAGCTCGAGACGGCGATGGGCGCCGCGATCGGGGTGTTCGACGGCGCCGGCGCGATCCACGTGCCGCGCGCCCGCTTCGCGCCCGTGAAGACGAGCGGCAACCTGCTGGTGGTGCGCTCGGACGCCTACGAGCTGGCGGACGACTGGACCGTGCGGCTCGTGAGGGGGCGCCAGGCCGCCCCGATCGTGGAGCTGTCCGGCGAGTTCAAGCTCATGGCCGACTTCGAGGAGCGCTTCCCGCACGGGCCGCCGTCGCTGCGCGAGGCCGAGCGCCTGGAGGTCGACGGCGACGTGCGCTTCGGGAGAGACGTCGTCGTGCGCGGGCGCGCGCGCGTGGAGGGACCCGCGGAGATCCCGGACGGAGCGGTGCTCGAGGGTTAGCGTCGAGCGCGCCGCGCAGCGCGCCGAGCAGCGTCCGCCGCCGAAGGGCTTCTGCACGAGCCGCAGGCCGTCCACGCCGTGACGCACCATCACGTCGTCCGTGTAGCGGGACATGAAGACCGCTCGACCCCGAGTCGCGCCGGCTTGGCCGGCTACCGCCCGGTGCTGATCATGTCGACGTTCGACGAGGAGGCTTGAGCATCCTCCATGCGCTCGCGCCGAAGCTCGTCCTGCTCGGAGCGAGTCAGCATCCTCGTGAAGAGCCAGACCATGACGAGGACGAGCGTCAGCGACTGCTCGACCATCATGATCACGCCCGCCACGTTCTGGTCCTCGACCGCGCTGAGGCCCCAGATCCGGGGCGCGTCCTCGTAGTGCGGATAGTGCGCCGTGGAGCTCCAGGCGAGGAAGAGCCCGAGCGCTGCGAGGCCTCCCTTCGCCGCGGCGATGTACCCGAGCGGCTGGAGTCCCGTGAGCCCGCGCCGCATCGGGATCGGCTGGACGAGTGGCCACCACAGCGCGACGCCCGCGGCGAAGAATGAGGCGTGCTCGAGGAGGTGCAGAAGGGCGTTCTCGGCTGCGGCGTCGTACAGCGCGGGGATGTGCCAGAGGTACATCGTGCCGAGCCAGAGGACGATCGCGGCCGGCGGGGAGGCGAGCGGCCCGAGCGCTCGTTCCACGCGCATGAGACGACGGGTGACGGGGCGCAGCATGACCCGCGAGAGCGAGAGCAGGAGCAGCAGCGGCGCGATGTCGCCGAGCAGGACGTGCTGGACCATGTGAGCCGAGAACAGGTAGTCCTCGCCGAGCCCCTCGACGGGCGTGACGAGCGCGCCGAGCAGGGCGAGCACGGCGCCGGCGAAGGCGAGCGCGTGAAGCCAGGTCGCGCCGCGCCCGCCGGTCTCCCGCCGGACCTCCTGGAAGCGCCACACGTAGATGCCTGCGAGGAGCGCGATGGGCGCGAGGACCGCCGGGTCCGCGAGCCATTCGATGCGCGGGTGGTCCATCTGTCACGGGATTGTCGCAACGGCGTGCCCACGCGTCGCATGACGTGCGGAAAGGTCGAGCGATGCTCGTGCCGCCGCTGTGCTGGAGCTGCGGCGGAATAGCCCGGCGGGGCGAGCCGCTCTGCGCCGGCTGCCGGGGTCGCATGCACCGCCTGGCGCGGGAGCCGGTGGTGCTGTGCGGGATCCGGGTATGGGCGCCGGTCGCCTACGCCGGGCCGGCGCGCGACCTCGTCCGGGCGCTGAAGTTCAGCGGGGCGACCCGCGTCGCGGACGCGATGGCCGCGCAGATCGCGGCGAACGCCCCCGCCGAGTTCCTCGGTGCGCCGCTCGTACCCGTCCCGTTGCATCCACGGCGACTTCGTGCGCGCGGGTACAACCAGGCGGCGATCATTGCGGACGCTCTCGCTCGGAGGACGGCCGGGCAGACGGTGGAGTGCCTCGTCCGATCGGGCTCCGCCGCCACTCAGGTGGGACGCCACCGTGCGGAGCGGCGCGCCGGACCCGCGGGCGAAGTCCGCCTGGCGGCGACGCCGGCGGCGCGGGTCGTGCTCGTCGACGACGTCGCCACGACCGGCGCCACGCTCGCCGCGTGCGCGCGTGCGCTTCTCGCCGGAGGGTGCGCGCAGATCGCCGCTGTCACGTTCGCCAGGACGATCGGTCGCTGAGTATCATCGGGCTACCCCGACGTCCAGGAGGACAGATGCGCATCCACCTGCAGGGCCGAGGCGGCGCCACCGCGGACGACGAGCTCTTCTCACGCGTGGAGAAGAAGCTCGAGAAAGTGGCCAAGCAGGTCTCGCCCCTGGCCGAGCTCACGATCGAGCTGAGGGAGGAGCGCGATCCAGCCGGGAGCCAGGTCGCCGAGGCGACGCTGCGGCTCAAGGGCACCACGCTCCGGGCCTGCGAGCGCTCGACTGACATGGGGCACTCCGTGAAGCTCGTGGCGGACGACCTCGCCCGGCAGGTCAAGAAGCACCGCGACAAGCGCCGCGGCAGGCGCGAGGCGCACAAGGCGGCGGCTCAGCAGCAGGCCATCTGACTCGCGCGAGGGGTCCCGCGCCCCTTGCTACCGTTGCCCTGATATGTCGATTCTGGACCGCGCGCTGCGCGTTGGCGAGTCGAAGAAGTTCAAGAGCTTCGAACGCAACGTCGAGCTGATCAACGCCTTCGAGCCCGAGCTCGAGCTCGAGTCGGACGACGAGCTGCGCGACCGCTACGCGGCGCTGCGAGAGCGTCATCTGAACGGCGAGCCGCTCGACGAGCTGCTCTACGAGTCCTTCGCGCTCACGCGCGAGGCCGGCAAACGCGGGCTCGGCCAGCGCCACTTCGACGTCCAGCTGATCGGCGGCATGGTGCTCCACGACGGCTCCATCGCCGAGATGAAGACCGGCGAGGGGAAGACCCTCACGGCCACGCTCCCCGTGGTCCTGAACGCGCTCGCGTCGCGCGACGAGGACGGCCACGCCGTCCGCGGCCAGGGCGTCCACCTCGTGACGGTGAACGACTACCTCGCCCGCCGTGACGCCCAGTGGATGAAGCCGATCTACGACCTGCTGGGGGTGACCGTCGGCATCCTCCAGTCGGGCCAGAACGACATCGACAAGCAGGAGGCCTACTCGCGCGACGTCGTCTACGGGACGAACTCGGAGTTCGGATTCGACTACCTGCGCGACAACCTCGCCGTCGAGATGGAGCAGAAGGCCCAGCGCGGCCACGGCTTCGCGATCGTCGACGAGGTGGACAACATCCTCATCGACGAGGCGCGCACTCCGCTCATCATCTCGGGCCAGCCCGAGCAGGCCGCCGACCTCTACTACAAGTTCGCGAAGCTCGCGCGGATCATGGTGGTGGGCGAGAAGCCCGACACGCTCGAGGCGAAGTCGAAGGAGTGGGAGGCCGACTACGACTTCGAGGCCGACGAGAAGCACAAGACCGTGTCGGTCACCGAGCGGGGCGTGGCCAAGGCCGAGAAGTTCCTCGGCATCGACAACCTCTACCGCGCCGAGTACGGCAACCTCGTGAACCACCTCCAGCAGTCGCTGAAGGCCGAGGAGCTCTACAAGAAGGACGTCGACTACGCCGTGATCGACGGCGAGGTGAAGATCATCGACGAGTTCACCGGCCGCATCCTCGAGGGCCGGCGCTGGTCGGAGGGGCTCCACCAGGCGGTCGAGGCCAAGGAGAACGTGGCGATCCAGGAGGAGTCGCAGACGGTCGCCACGATCACCTACCAGAACTACTTCCGGCGCTACGACAAGCTCGCCGGCATGACGGGCACCGCGCTCACCGAGGCCACCGAGTTCATGAAGATCTACGAGCTTCAGGTGGTCGAGATCCCCACCAACCGGCCGATGATCCGCAACGACCGGAACGACCAGATCTACAAGACCAAGGACGGCAAGTGGGCCGCCGTGGCGAACGAGATCAAGGAGCGCAACGGCAAGGGCCAGCCGGTGCTCGTGGGCACGATCTCGGTTGAGGTCTCCGAGCTGCTCTCCCAGCAGCTCGACAGGGCGGGCATCAAGCACTCGGTGCTGAACGCGAAGCCCGAGCACGCGGAGCGCGAGGGCGAGGTCATCGCCGAGGCGGGCCGGCCGTTCGCGGTCACGATCGCGACGAACATGGCCGGCCGCGGCGTGGACATCAAGCTCGGTGGCAACGAGGAGCACCTCACCCAGGTTGAGCTGGTGAAGCGCGGCCTGCAGCCTGAAACCGACGACTGGAACAAGGCCTGGGACGAGCTGTTCCCGAAGATGGAGCAGCAGGTGGTCGAAGACCGTCAGAAGGTGATGGACGCCGGCGGCCTATTCATCTGCGGCACCGAGCGCCACGAGTCGCGCCGGATCGACAACCAGCTGCGCGGCCGCTCCGGCCGCCAGGGCGATCCCGGTGAGTCGCTCTTCTACCTCTCGGCCGAGGACGACCTCGTGCGTCTCTTCGCCGGCGATCGGATCTACAAGATCCTCGACAACAAGTTCCTCGCGCAGGTCGACGACGACGGCAACGAGCTCCCGATCGAGCACAAGATGCTCTCGAAGCAGATCGAGGGCGCACAGAAGAAGGTCGAGGAGCAGAACTTCCTGATCCGCAAGCGCGTCCTCGAGTACGACGACGTGATGAACCAGCAGCGCGAGATCATCTACGAGTACCGCGACCGGATCCTCGAGGGCGAGGACATGTCCGAGATCGCGCGCCAGCAGATCGCCGACGCGATCGAGCGGATCGGGCGCGAGTACATGGCCGGCGAGTACCAGGAGGACTGGGAGCTCGACGCGCTCTTCGACCAGCTCGGCCAGATCTACGACGTCTCGTACGAGGTGGACGACGTCAAGGAGGGCACCGATCGCGAGACGCTCGTACAGCAGCTCCGCGAGGACGTGATCCAGGCCTACGACGAGCGCGAGGGGGAGCTCGGCGATGAGCTCATGCGCGCGCTCGAGCGCTTCATGCTGCTCCAGATCATCGACGAGCGCTGGCGCGAGCACCTGCACGACATGGACTACCTGCGCGAGGGCATCCACCTCCGCGGGTTTGCGCAGATCGACCCGCTCGTCGCTTACAAGAACGAGGGCTTCGACATGTTCACGGAGCTCATGAACAACATCTGGGACGAGTTCGCCCGGTACGTGTTCAACGTCGAGGTGCAGGTGGAGCAGCCGCAGCAGGCGGCCGCCGGCGGGCCGCGCTGGGGCCTCGGGGGAAACAGCGCGAGCACCACGCGCAACCTCAACACCTCAGGGGGCCGCGGGCTGGCCGGGCGCGACGCGATCGCGGCCGCAGCCGGCGCGGCGGTGCCGGCCGCCGCGCAGGAGGCCGGCCAGATCGCCGCGGAGGCCGTCGAGTCGCCGGTCTCGGTGGAGACCCGCCGCCTGGACGAGACGGAGAAGATCGGCCGCAACGACCCGTGCTGGTGCGGGTCCGGCAAGAAGTTCAAGAAGTGCCATGGCGCATAGCGCCGATGGCCTCCGCGGCCAGCTGAAGCTGCTCGCGGACTCTCTTTGACCCAGCCGCGCTGGAAGCTCGCCTAGGCGAGCTCGAGGGTGAGATGCAGGCTCCCGGTTTCTGGGACGACCAGGGGCGGGCGGCGTCGGTGTCCGCCGAGCACGCGTCGGTGGCCCGAAGGCTCGAGACGTTCCGCTCGCTCCAGTCGGACATCGAGGACCTCGAGGCGCTCGAGGAGCTGGCCGAGGAGGACGACTCGATGACGGCCGAGCTGGCCGAGCAGCGTGCGTCGATCGAGTCGCGGCTCGCCGAGCTCGAGGAGGCGCGGCTGTTCTCTGGCGAGTACGACGGCGGCGACGCCGTCGTGACCGTGAACGCCGGCGCCGGCGGCACGGACTCGCAGGACTGGGCCGAGATGCTGCTCCGGATGGAGATGCGCTGGGCCGAGCGGCGGGGGATGAAGGTCGAGCTGAAGGAGGCGTCGGCGGGGGAGGAGGCCGGCATCAAGTCGGCCACCTTCATCGCGCGCGGCGAGAGCGCCTACGGGCTGTTCAGCGCCGAGAAGGGCGTGCACCGGCTGGTGCGCATCTCGCCCTACGACGCGCAGTCGCGCAGGCACACCGCCTTCGCCGGCGTCGAGGTGGCGCCGCTCGTGGAGGACACCGTGGAGGTCGAGATCGAGCCCGACGACCTCCAGATCGACACCTACCGCGCATCAGGAGCCGGCGGGCAGCACGTGAACAAGACCGACTCCGCGGTCCGGATCACGCACCGGCCGACCGGCATCGTCGTGCAGTGCCAGAACGAGCGCTCGCAATCGTCGAACCGCGACACCGCGATGCGGATGCTGAAGGCGAAGCTGATCGAGCAGGAGGAGCGCCGCCGCCAGGAGGAGATCGCGAAGGAGAAGGGCGAGGCCCAGGACGTGGGCTGGGGCTCGCAGATCCGCTCCTACGTGCTCCACCCGTACACGATGGTCAAGGACCACCGGACGGGCGTGGAGGCCGGCAACGCCCAGGGCGTCCTCGACGGCGATCTCGATGACTTCGTGCGCGCCGAGCTACTCCGACGCGCCGGCGACGGAGCCCCCGCCTAACCGGTCCTCGCTCGGCCCGTCGAGCTCCTCGAGCACGCCGAGCAGCTGCCCCACGCGGCAGACGAGCAGCTTCTCCTCCTCGACCTCGACCCACACCCCGGCGCTCGCGGGGAAGACGACGTGGTCGCCGGGCACGACCGGCATCTTGATGCCCACGCCGCCCCACCAGTCGAGCCCCGGCCCCACCGACAGCACGATGCCGTGCTGAGGCGGCGCCTCGTGCTCGCCCGGTGGCAGGACGAGCCCGGAGTGCCGTACCCGATCCGGCTCGAGCTCCTTGATGACGACCTGGTCGAAGAGCGGGCGGAGCTGCTGCTTCATCGGGAACAACTCTACGGACCCAGCCCCCTAGCATTGGCGCATGGCCGAAGACCGGCGCGCCCCGGACCCGCGCACGCCACCGCCGCCGCCCGACCCGCGGCGCGGGAACGTGAGGGTCAGCGGGGCTCCCGACAAGCCGCCGATGATCCCGTGGAGCCCGCGTCGGTTCCTCACGATCCTCGCGGTGCTGTTCCTCCTCAACTGGTTGATCGTCGCCGTGTTCGCGCCGCCCGAGGACCGCATCACCGTGCCGTACAACCCGAACTTCCTCGAGCAGGTCCGGCAGGGCAACGTCAAGGAGATCTCGACCACCGGTGACACGGTCCAGGGCGAGTTCAAGCGCGAGGTCCGGTTCGAGGACGACGAGGCCAAGAAGTTCGAGACCGAGTTCCCGACGTTCGCGGACGACCAGCAGCTGTCGCGGCTGCTCGAGGAGAACGACGTCGTCATCACGGCGGAGCCGCCCGACGAGCGCTCCCTGCTCCAGACCCTGCTGTTCAGCTTCGGTCCCACGATCCTGCTGGTGCTGCTGTTCGTATGGCTGTTTCGCCGTGCGGCGGCGAGCGCCGGCGGAGGCGGGGTGCTCGGCCAGTTCGGCCGCAGCCGTGCCCGGCGGGTCGAGCCGGCCACCCAGATGGAAACGTTCGAGGACGTCGCCGGGATCGAGGAGGCCAAGCAGGAGCTGGCCGAGGTCGTGGACTTCCTACGCCATCCGGACAAGTACCGGAAGCTCGGGGCCCGGATCCCGCGCGGCGTGCTGCTCGCCGGCGCGCCCGGCACAGGCAAGACGCTGCTCGCGCGCGCGGTGGCGGGCGAGGCCGGGGTGCCGTTCTTCTCCGCGTCGGCGTCCGAGTTCATCGAGGCGATCGTGGGCATCGGCGCCTCGCGCGTCCGCGACCTCTTCAACCAGGCGAAGGAGGCCGCCCCGGCGATCGTCTTCATCGACGAGCTCGACGCGATCGGGCGCTCGCGCGGTGGCCCCGGGGGCGGCCTCGGCGGCCACGACGAGCGGGAGCAGACGCTCAACCAGATTCTGACCGAGATGGACGGCTTCGACTCCGACGCGAACGTCATCGTGCTCGGCGCGACGAACCGGCCGGAGGTGCTCGACCCCGCGCTGCTCCGCCCGGGGCGGTTCGACCGCCGCGTCTTCGTCCAGGCGCCCGACGCGGCGGGCCGGGCGGCGATCCTGCGCGTGCACACGCGCTCGGTGCCGCTGGCCGACGACGTTGACCTCGACCGGCTTGCCTCGACCACGCCCGGAATGGTCGGCGCCGATCTCGCGAACCTCGCGAACGAGGCCGCCCTGCTCGCCGCCCGGCGCGGTCACGAGCGCGTCGGGTACGCCGATTTCACGGATGCGCTCGAGAAGATCGTGCTCGGCGCGGAGCGCAAGGTGCTGATCAACCAGGAGGACAGGCGCCGAATCGCCTATCACGAGGGCGGCCACGCGGTGGTGGGGATGCTCACCGCGGGCGCCGACCCGGTGCGCAAGGTGTCGATCATCCCGCGCGGACAGGCGCTCGGCGTGACGCTCTCCACACCGGACGACGACCGCGTGAACTACTCGGAGCAGGAGCTGCGCGCGAAGATCCGCGTCTCGCTCGGCGGGCGCGTGGCGGAAGAGCTCGTGTTCGGCGACGCCACCACCGGCGCCGAGTCGGACATCCAGCAGGTCACGCGCATCGCGCGCGGCATGGTGGAGCGCTGGGGCATGAGCGATAAGGTCGGGTTCCTCACAGTCACGCCGCAGAACGGGCAGAGCCCGCTGTTGCCGGGCGCCGAGCCCGTCTCCGAGGCCACCCAGGAGCTGATCGACGGCGAGGTGCGCAGGATCGTCGACGAGGAGTACGAGGAAGTCGAACGGGTGCTCGTCGCCAACCGGGAGCGGCTCGACTCGCTGGCGGACGCGCTGCTCGAACGCGAGACCCTCGACGAGTCGGACGCCTACGCGGCGGCCGGCATCGACCGCTCGGCGGCTGCCGCGGCTCGATGAGCGACCTGATCGACCGCGCACTCGCCGAGGATCTCGGCGACGGTGACCTGACAACGCGCGCCGTGGTGCCCGAGGGCGCGGAGGCCCGTGCCCGCATCAGCCAGAAGGAGCCGGGCGTGGTGGCCGGCCTCCGGGTGGCGCAGGGCACCTTCCAGCGTGTGGATCCCGAGCTCGTCTGGGTGGCCCACTGCCCGGAGGGGAAGTGGAGGGAGGCGGGCGCGATCGCTGAGATCACCGGCTCGGCCGCTTCGATCCTGGCGGGGGAGCGCGTCGCCCTCAATTTCCTGGGCCGGCTCTCGGGCGTCGCCACGCTGACGGCGCTCTACGTGCGGGCCGTCGAGGGGACCGGCGCGCGCATCCTCGACACGCGCAAGACGACACCTGGCCTCCGCGAGCTGGAGAAGGATGCGGTGCGCAGGGGCGGCGGCGTGAGCCACCGCAGCGGCCTCTACGACGCGATCCTCGTGAAGGAGAACCACGCGGCGCTGGCCGGCGGCGTGGGGGAGGCCACCCGCCTCGCGCTGGAGCGCGCTCCCGACGGCGTCATGGTCGAGGTCGAGTGCGCCACGCTCGCGGAGGTCGAGGGGGCCGTGGCCGCCGGCGTGCCGCGCATCCTGTTGGACAACATGGAGCCGGACGAGCTGCGCCGCGCGGTCGAGGCCGCGGCGGGGCGGGCCGAGCTCGAGGCATCGGGCGGCATCACGCTCGACACCGTGCGTGCGGTGGCGGAGACGGGGGTGGACTTCATCAGCGTCGGCGCTCTGACCCACTCGGCGCCGGCGCTCGACGTCAGTCTCCTGCTGGAGCCGCTGTAGGCGGGCGCAGCACCGCGAACGGGTCGGTCACGGCGAGATCGCGGGAGCGGAAGCGGTACACGGCGGCGGGGCGACCGCCGCCGCGGCCCGGCGAGCGGCGGTCGCCGGTCTCCTCGAGCACGCCCCGGCGCTCGAGCACGCGCCGCAGGTTCGTGGGGTCCACGGGGTACCCGAGCGCGGCCGTGTAGATCGCCGACAGCTCCGACATCGTGAAGCTGTCGGGCGCGAGCGCGAAGCCGATGTTTGTGTACGAGAGCTTGGCTCGGAGCCGCTCGCGGCCGTCCAGCACGATTGGACCATGGTCGAATGCCAGCTCTGCCGGCAGCTCGTCCACCGCGTGCCACTCGGTGTCCCCCGGGAGCGCCGGGTCGAGCCCGCGGGGTACGAGCCCGAGGTACGTGGTGGCGAGCTGCCACTCGTCCGGATGGCGATCGGGGTCGCCGGCCGTCTCGAGCTGCTCGAGCCACGACAGCTCGGCAACATCAACCTTGCGAGCGAGATGGCTCCGGATCGACTCCTCGAGGCCGTTACCGGGCTCCAGATAGCCGCCGGGGAGCGACCACGCGCCCTCGAACGGCGGACGCCCCCGCTGCCAGAGCAGCACGCAGAGCGAGTCGCCGCGCACCTGGAGGACTACGGCGAGCGTGACGTGGCTGGGCTTGGGGCGTGCGTCGCTGCTATGCTGGTTCGGCACGGTTTTCGACTATAAGGCAAAAACCTGTCGTGAACCCTATCGAGCTCCCCACATTCAGCCCCGCCGCCCCAGCTGCTCTCAGCCCCGAGGACTCCACCCGTCTGAC
>DASSVP010000027.1:0-2959 GCA_035705985.1 Thermoleophilaceae bacterium | reverse complement strand
GCTCTGATAGCCGGCTTTCGAGAGGCGGCCACTACCGCAGGCCGCGAGGACCAGGCAGCCCAGCACGGCCGTTACGGCGACCAGGCAAAAGGGCTTCATCGCAATGTGTAGCGCGTAGAGGCGCATACGGGATTCGAACCTGCCTGCAAATAGGCCATTTTCCCGCGCGAGGTCTGCACCGGGGTCTGCACCGTTTGGGCTTGACCGTGCCGGTCCGGCATCAAATCGGCCGCTACGCTCACGCTCATCGACGCCTTGCACACTGATCCATTCCTGCGCTACCTCGAGGCGGCGCCCCGGCGACGGTTCCCCACAGCCCCTGCGGTGTCGGAACTATCTGCCGTAGATGAGCGTCTGCGTGCTGCCGTCGGCCCAATGCACCGTGGCTGAGTCCAGATTCGCTTGGCCCTCGTAGGCCCAGACGTTGTCTTTGACCGGCACAGTCGTCTCGACTCCTCCCGCCATGAAGGAGATCGCGGTAACGCCGTCCATCGCCAAGCCGAAGCTGATCGGGGGCACATCCGGGTTAGGCCGTTGCCCCTCGATGGTGATCGGCTGGCTGTGGCTGAGCGAGTCGCCACACGCAAGTCCGCCTTTTGCGTTGCTGCTGCCGGGCGGATAGACGTTGGCCAGGCACAGCCCGCCGGCGCTCGTGGCGATCGTGTAGAAGCGCATGCCGCTCGGGAGCTGGCTGACGAAGCGTGCGCTATCCGGCAGCAAGTGTCCGTGGCCCATCTGCTCGTACGTCGAATTGAACTCGGCGATGTCGGCACTCAGGAACGCCGGAAGCGAGTCGTTGGAGGTGGCTGGATGGTCGGCCGCTGAGATACCGGCGAACGGGTTGAAACCGGCGGCGTAGGCGGCCCCGGCCAAGACCAACGCGAGAGCTGCTGCCGCCCAGGCGAGGCGCCAGGGCCGCCAGCGGCGCCGCGCAAGCCGCGTTCGCGGCCGGAGCGGCCCTGCATAGGCGTCGAGGGTCCTCGCCAGCTCGCCGAGGGAGAGTGGGTGAACGTTTTCCGTAGTCATCTCAGGTGGCCTCCTTCGGCATCGTCGTGGGTTCGAAGCCCCGCTCGCGAAGCGCGCGCGCGAGCCGCCGACGTGCCTCATGCAGGTTGGACTTGACCGTGCCGACCGAGCAGCCGAGCACTTCGGCCGTCTCCTCCTCGCTCAACCCCGCGTGCAGGCGCAGCACCGCCGTCGCCCGCAGGCGCGGTGACAAGAGGTCGAACGCCACCTTGATCGCGGCGCTCCGTTCCGTCTCGGTCTCGCCTGATTCGGTGACCAGTTCGGGATCGAGGTTCGGGCTCCGCCGCAGAGACAGCAGCCGCTCCCGCCGCGAGACCTTGATCGCCCGTTGCGTTGCCACTCGCAGCGCCCACGCTTTCACGGCCTGCGGATCTCGCAGAGAGTGGATGCCCCGGTCGATGTCCAGCAGCGCATCTTGCGCCGCATCCTCCGCCGCCCAGGAGCCCGAGCCGACGACGAGGCGCACCGTCCGCACGACCAGCGGTTCTAATTCCCGTAGCAGCCCGTTCGCTGCAGCCGTCTCGCCCGCGCTCGCGCGCCGAGCGAGATCCACGATGTCGGGAGTAACTTGCATCGTCACAAACTAGAGAGCCTCAAGGACCGCGAAAAGTTGGGTCGCATTCGTCAGGCGTCGTTGCGAAACACTCGCGCAGCCGAGTAGACCGTCTTCAGAACGTGCGGGGTGGCGGCGTACGGACGTTGTGTGTACGATACGCGCATGGCAAGAGTGAAGGAGCGCTGGGACTTCCGGGTCGAGCCGGAAACGGACAGCCTCGTGCGGCAGGCGGCGGCTTCGTCGCAGCGGACGCTGACCGACTTCGTCGTCGACGCCGCCGTGCTCGAGGCGGAGCGCCTGCTGGCGGACCGGACGGCGTTTGCGCTCCCCCCGGAGCAATGGGAGCAGTTCGTTGCGCTGCTCGACCGCCAGCCGCGTGACAACCCCGGGCTCGAGAAGCTCTTCGCCGAGCCAAGCGTCTTCAGCAGCGCGTAACGGTTGGCGTACCGGCCGCCCGAGCCGCTGGAGAAGCGACACCGCCTCGACGACTTCGATTGCGGCGAGCCCGCGCTCGACGAGTGGCTCAAGCGGCACGCGCGCGCCGCGCACGCGTCAGGCTCAGCGCGTGTCTTCGTGACGGCGCTCGCGGACGGCGAGACGGTCGCCGGTTACTACGCGCTGGCGGCTGCGCAGGTCGCGCCCGAAGCTGCGACCGAGCGCGCGCTCAAAGGCCAGCCGCGAACGAGGCCGGTGCCGGCGGTTCTCCTCGCTCGACTCGCGGTTGACCGAGCGCATCAGCGCGCCGGTCTTGGCCGGTCGCTCCTCCAGGACGCCATGCTGCGTTGCCTCGACGCAGCCGAATCGATCGGTGCCCGTGTCTTGCTCGTCCATGCGAAGCACGACGCCGCAAAGGCGTGGTATCTGCAGTACGGATTCGAGGAGTCCCCGACCGACCCGCTTCACCTGGTGATGTTGCTCAAGGACATGAGGGGATTCCTGCAGCGGCGTGGAGTTTCGTAGGTGAGCGAAAGGAAGCCCATTCGCAGGTCGCGACGACTCTCACCAGAGAAGCTGCGCTTGATTGCTGACGAGGTGAAGAATGTGGCGAGAGACGCGCGCGACCGCGATGAGATGCGGGAGATCCGTGAACAGCTCGCGGAGCTCGCCCCGCGTCGCCCGACTCAGACGAGCAGCTCCGAGTAGTCGAGCTCGCGCTCGTCGGCGACGACGTGCGTGTAAGTCCGGGCGGTCGTCACGAGGTCGTCGTGGCCGACAAGTTCGCCAATCCGTGCCCACGGCATCCCGCCGAGGTGGAGCAGCGACACGCGCCGGTGGCGGAGGTCGTGCGGCGAGAACGCGGGAACTCCGGCGGCCGTGCACGCGCGTGTCAGGGCTGTACGAACACGTTCGCTCGTGACCTGCTCGAAGACCCGGCGG
>DASSVP010000026.1:0-13860 GCA_035705985.1 Thermoleophilaceae bacterium | reverse complement strand
GCCGCAAGGAGCTGGTGCGGGTCGTGCACGGGATCGCCGAGCAGGGCAGGGTGGCCGTGCGCAACGTGCGGCGCGACGTGATGCACGACCTGCGCGAGCTGAAGAGTGAGGGCGAGGTGGGCTCGGACGACGAGCACCGCGCCGAGTCCGAGCTCCAGAAGCTCACGGACGCGCACGTGGGCGAGATCGACACCGCGCTCGCCGGCAAGGAACAAGAGATCCTCGAAGTGTGAGTCGACTGTGAGCGACGCCGCCGCGCGGGCGCGCTACGTCGCCATCATCACGGACGGAAACGGCCGCTGGGCGCAGAGCCGCGGGCTGCCGGTGCTCGCCGGCCACGAGGCGGGCGCGGACGTGGTCAAGGCGCGGCTCCGCGATGCGGTCGAGCTGGGGGTGAAGGAGCTCACCGTGTTCTCGTTCTCCACAGAGAACTGGTCGCGCTCGCGCGAGGAGGTCGACGGGCTGATGGCCATGTTCGCGGCCCGGATCGACCGCGAGACGCCGGAACTGCACGAGCAGGGCGTGCGGATGCGCTTCGTGGGGCGCCGCGGGGGACTCGACGCGGAGCTCACGCGGCGCATGGACTGGGCCGAGGAGACGACTGCCGCGAACGACCGCATCACGCTCTTCGTGGCCTTCAACTACGGCGGCAGGGCGGAGATCGTGGACGCGGCGCGAACCTTCTCGGGTGAGACCGAAGAGGACTTCCGCCAGCACCTCTACGCACCCGACATGCACGACCCAGACCTCCTGATCCGCACCAGCGGCGAGCTTCGCATCTCGAATTACCTGCTGTGGCAGCTCGCCTACGCCGAGTTCGTGTTCCGCGACGAGCTCTGGCCGGACTTCACGCGCGAGGCGTTCGAGGCGTCGCTCGACGAGTACGCGGCGCGCCGGCGCCGCTTCGGGGGGCGCTAGAGCGTGGCGGCACGGGGCGAGCGGGGGCCCGGGTCGGACCTCGCGCCGCGAGTGGTCGTCGCGATTCCGGCGATCATCTTCGCGCTGATCATCGTCGACCAGGGCGGCGAGATCTGGACGATCGGGATCTTCGCCCTGGGCGTTGTGGCGATGGGCGAGCTGTACACGCTGATGGGGCGCGTGCGCCCGCCGGCGCTCGCGGGCTTCCTCACCCTGGCGGCGATGTTGGCCGCGGCGCTGTACGGGGAGCCGCGGCACGTGATCATGGTCCTGGCCGCCTCGTTCCCTGTCACGTTCTTCCTGGCGGTGCTGCGGCCGCGGCGCGAGCACGTGTCGTGGGCTATCGCGGTGACATACATCGGCATCCTCTGGATCGGGCTGGCGATGGTGCACGCGGTGTGGCTGCGCGAGCTGCCGCACGGCGACGGGCTCGTGATCGACGTGCTGGTGGCGACCTTCGTGGGCGACACGGCCGCGTACTTCGGCGGCCGCCTGTACGGGCGGACGCCGCTGGCCCCGCTCATCTCGCCGAACAAGACGCTCGAGGGACTCGTGGCCGGCATCCTGGGCGGGACGGCGGCGTTCTGGGTGGCCGGGCTCTACCAGGACTGGATGACCGGCCCTGACGCCCTGCTGATCGGCGCGCTGGTGGCGCTGATCGCCCCGATCGGCGACCTGTTCGAGTCGATGGTCAAGCGCGACCTCGAGGTGAAGGACACCGGAAAGCTCTTCGGCGCCCACGGGGGCGTGCTGGACCGCCTCGACGCGGTCCTCTTCACCGTGCCGGTGGCGTACTACGCCGCCGTTGGGCTCGGATACGCCTGACCTACACTCAGGCGAGTGCGCAGGATCCTCATAGTCGGCTCGACCGGCTCGATAGGAACGCAGGCGCTCGACGTGGTCGAGCGGAACTCCGAGCTCGAGGTCGTCGGGCTTGCCGCGTCGTCGAGCTGGGAGCTGCTCCTGGAGCAGTCCGAGCGGCACCGCGTATCCCGGCTGGCCCTCGCCGCTCCGGACGCCGCCGCGCGCGCGTCTGAGCACTGCTCGGCCGAGATCCTGGTCGGCCCGGAGGGGCTTGTGGAGCTGATCACGGACAGCGAGTGCGACCTCGTCCTGAACGCGCTGGTCGGCTCCGCGGGGCTGGGGCCCACCGTTGCGGCCCTGGGCGAGGGGATCGACCTCGCCCTGGCGAACAAGGAGAGCCTGGTGGTGGGCGGCGAGCTGGTGACGGCGCTGGCGGAGGGCACCGGCGCCTCGCTGCTCCCCGTGGACTCCGAGCACTCCGCGCTGTTCCAGCTGATCGCGGGCGAGCGGCCCGGCACGGTCGACCGCCTGGTGCTCACGGCCAGCGGCGGGCCCTTCCGCGGTCGCACCGACCTCGACTCGGTGACCCGTGAGGAGGCGCTCGCGCACCCGACATGGGACATGGGCGGGAAGATCACAATCGACTCGGCCACGCTCATGAACAAGGGCCTCGAGCTGATCGAGGCGCACCACCTGTTCGGCGTCCCCTACGACCGGATCGACGTGGTGGTCCACCCGCAGTCGATCGTCCATGCGATGGTGCACCTGAACGACGGCGCCTCGCTCGCCCACCTCGGATACCCCGACATGCGGGTGCCGATCTCCTACGCGCTGAACTATCCCGACCGGGAGGACGTGCCCGTGCGGACGCTCGACCTCGTGGAGCTGGGGCAGCTCACCTTCGAGGCCCCTGACCTGGACGCTTTTCCATGCCTGCGGCTGGCGCGCGAGGCCGCCGAGGCGGGCGGCACTGCGCCCTGCGTCCTGAACGCCGCCAACGAGGTGGCCGTGCACGCCTTCTTGGCCGGTGAGCTCCCGTTCACGGGGATTCCGCGGGTGATCGAGTCGACGCTGTCCGAGCTTCCCGCGCGGCCCGTGGGCCACTTCTCCGATCTGTACTCCGCCGACGCGCAGGCGCGCGAGGTCGCTCGGGGCGTAGCGGCGTGACGTTCCTCAGCTTCGTACTGGCGTTCGTCGGCTTTGCGCTGCTCGTGATCCTGCACGAGCTGGGCCACTTCACCGCGGCGAAGCTTGTCGGGATGCGCGTGGAGAAGTTCTCGCTGTTCTTCCCGCCGACGCTCGTGAGCAAGAAGGTGGGGGAGACCGAGTACGCGATCGGCGCGATCCCCGCGGGCGGCTACGTGAAGATCAGCGGGATGAACCCGGATGAGGACCTGCCCGAGGAGGTCCGCGACCGCGCCTACCACGCGCAGCCCGTCTGGAAGCGGATCGTGGTGATCGCGGCGGGCCCCGCCGTGAACCTCGTGCTCGCGCTCGTGCTGCTGCTGCTCTTCTACTGGGCGATCGGGCTGCCGGAGCCGACGAGGACGGTCGAGACCACCGAGAGGGGCTATCCGGCCGCGGGGGTGGTCAAGCCCGGCGACAGGCTGGTGGCGGTGGACGGCAAGCGGGCCGCGCCCTCCGCGATGTCCGACCTGATCAACTCGCACGGGTGCGCCGGGCCCAAGAGCAGGTGGAAGCCGGGCTGCCGCGCCACTGAGCCGGTCAGCCTGACGGTGGTGCGCGACGGGCGCGAGCACACCTTCGAGCTCACGCCCAAGTACGACCCGAAGGCGCCCGCGGAGGACGAGAACGGGCGAATGCGGGTCGGCTTCGGGTACGTGCCGGGACCGCACGAGGCGTTCCCGCTCGGCGAGGCGCTCGACATCAGCACCGCCCAGTTCTGGTTCATCACGAAGGAGACGATCAAGCTGCCGGCGCGGCTGATCGACCCAGAGGACCGCAAGGAGATCTCGGGGGTCGTGGGCTCCTACGAGACGACCCGGCAGGTGATCCTGATCGACGTCGAACGCGTGGTGCTGATCCTGGCGGTGATCTCGCTGTCGCTGGCGATCATCAACCTGTTCCCGTTCCTGCCGCTGGACGGGGGCCACATCTTCTGGGCGATCGTCGAGAAGGTGCGGCGCAAGCCCGTGTCGCTGCGCGTGATGGAGCGCGCCGGCGTGGTGGGCTTCATGCTCGTGATCCTGATCTTCCTCATAGGCCTCTCGAACGACATCGACCGCCTGAGCGGAGAGGGCTTCCAGGTCCGCTGACGGGGCGCTAGATTGCGCCCATGGCTGTCACCACCGAGAGGGGCACGGGGCGGCCCGCCGGGCTCCAGGCCTCCACCGTCGCCGAGGCGTTCCAGGCGACCGCTCAGGCGCATCCCGATCGGGTCGCGCTGCGCACGAAGGGCGACGAGTTCTCGATCACCTGGGCCGAGTACGCGGAGAAGGTGAGACAGACCGCGGCGGGGCTCGCCGGACTCGGGCTCGAACGCGGGCAGACGATGGCGGTCATGCTCACGAACCGGCCGGAATTTCACTGGTTCGATGCGGCGGCGTTGCACCTGGGAGCGACGCCGTTCTCGCTCTACAACACCTACACGAGCGAGCAGATCCAGTACCAGGTCGAGGATGCCGGGGCCAAGATCCTCGTGACCGAGGAGGCCCTCGCCGATCGCGCCGAGGGCGTGAAGGGCGTCGACCACGTGGTGATCGTGGAGCGCGACGACCTGGCTGAGGCAGACCTCGACTTCGACGCCGCCTGGCGCGCCGTCCAGCCCGACGACCTCCTCACGCTGATCTACACGTCCGGCACCACCGGCCCGCCCAAGGGCGTGCAGCTCACCCACGCGAACCTCGTCGCGGGCATCAACGGCTTCGACCAGGTGATCGAGTTCCCGAACGAGGGCCGCGTCGTCTCCTGGCTGCCGATGGCGCACATCGCGGAGCGGGCCTGCTCGCACTACCTGCCGATGTTCGTGGGCTTCTCCACCACCTGCTGCCCCGACCCGCGCCAGGTGGTGGCCTACCTGCCGGAGGTCCGCCCGTCCTGGTTCTTCGCCGTCCCGCGGATCTGGGAGAAGCTCAAGGCCGCGATCGAGGCCGGCATCGAGGCGGAGCAGGACGCGGCGAAGAAGCAGGCCACGCAGTGGGCGCTCGACCTTGGCCTCAGGAAGGTGCGCGGCGAGGACGTCTCCGAGGATGAGCACGCGAAGGCGGACGAGCTGGTGCTCTCGAAGATCCGCGCGCGCCTGGGCCTCGACCAGGTCGAGTCCGTGAACGTGGGCGCCGCGCCCACACCGCGCGAGGTGATCGAGTTCTTCCACGCGATCGGCATCCCGCTGGCGGAGCTATGGGGCATGTCCGAGACGTCCGGCTACGGCACGTGCAACCCGCCCGAGAAGATCAAGATCGGGACCGTCGGCCCGCCCTCACCTGGGGCCGAGATCAAGCTGGCCGACGACGGCGAGGTGCTGGTCCGTGGTGAATTCATCATGACCGGCTACCGCAACCAGCCGGAGAAGACCGCCGAGGCGGTCGACGAGGACGGCTGGCTCCACACCGGCGACATCGGCGAATTCGACGAGGACGGCTACCTGAGGCTGGTCGACCGCAAGAAGGAGCTGATCATCAACGCGGCCGGCAAGAACATGTCGCCGGCGAACATCGAGGCGAAGCTGAAGGCCTCGAGCCCCGTGATCGGGCAGGCGATCGCGATCGGCGACGGCAGGCCCTACAACGTCGCGCTGATCACCCTGGACCCGGACGTGGCGCCGGCGTTCGAGCAGCAGCAGGGCCGCGACGCCCTACTCGCGGAGGTGGAGCGCGGGGTGGAGGCGGCGAACGAGCAGCTGGCCCGCGTGGAGCAGATCAAGAAGTTCAAGCTGCTCGACGAGGAATGGCAGCCCGGCGGCGACGAGCTGACGCCGACCATGAAGCTGAAGCGAAAGCCGATCAACGAGAAGTACGAGGACGAGATAGAGGCCCTGTACAGGTAGCTAGCCTTGCTACCTAGGCATGGCCTCCAAAAAGCAGATCGACGTCGGCGGGGTGAAGATCGGCGGTGGTGCTCCCGTCGCCGTTCAGTCGATGACGAAGACGGAGACCGCGGACTTCGACGCGACCATGCGGCAGATCCACGCGATCGCCGAGGCCGGGGGCGATCTGGTGCGCTGCGCGGTGCCCCGCGACGAGGACGTTCGGGCGCTCGAGCGCATCGTGGTCGAGTCGCCAATTCCCGTGATCGCCGACATCCACTTCAACTACACGCTTGCGCTCAAGGCGATCGATGCCGGCGCCCACTGCATCCGCATCAACCCCGGCAACATCGGCGGACACGACAAGGTCGGCCAGGTGGTGGACAAGGCGCGGGCCGCAAAGGTGCCGATGCGGATCGGCGTGAACTCGGGCTCGCTCCCCAAGCACCTTCACGAGCTCGAGCGCGAGAACGCGGTGGAGGCGCTCGTCGCGGCCGCCGTGGAGCACGTCGAGCTGATGGACCGGCTCGGGTTCGACGACTTCAAGGTCTCGATCAAGTCCACCAACGTGCCGAACACGATCGCGTCGAACCGCCTGCTCTCGCAGAGGATCGACAACCCGCTCCACCTCGGCATCACCGAGGCCGGCACGAAGTGGTCGGGTTCGCTCAAGTCGGCCGTGGGCCTCGGGACGCTGCTCGCCGACGGTATCGGCGACACGATCCGCATCTCGCTCTCCACCTTCCACGCGGAGGAGGAGGTCAAGGTGGCCTGGGAGATCCTCAAGGCGCTGAAGCTGCGCGAGCGCGGGCCGGTGCTGATCGCCTGCCCGACCTGCGGACGGCTCCAGTTCGACATGGACACGGTCGTCGCCGAGATCGAGGGGCGCCTGCGCGCCTACGACGACCCGATCGAGGTCGCGGTGCTGGGCTGCGCGGTGAACGGGATCGGCGAAGCCTCGCACGCGGACTTCGGCATCACCGGCGCCAAGAACGAGGGCCTGATCTTCGCCCACGGGAAGCCGATCAGGAAGGTCCCACAGGACGATCTGGTCGACGCGCTCTTCGCGGAGATCGACAAGTCGATCGACCGCGGCACCGTCGTGGTGGACGAGCGCGAGGCGGCCGAGGGCGCCGAGTGGCTGCACAAGATCGAGGAGGAGAACGCCGGCGAGATGACGCCGGAGCGGATCGCGGCGATGGAGGCCGCCGCCGCCACCGAGGATGCGCTCGACGGAGACGGTCAGCCGCTGCCGATGGCAGGCGCGCCGAAGGCCAAGCGCATCACGCTGGACGAGGATGCCTCGCCGACGGCGGGGCGCCGCTTTACGCGGGCGTAGCGAGCGTCTGCTGCTTGGGATCCGCGGCGCGCGGCGGCGGGAAGCACAGGCTGCGGTGGACGACCGTGGTGCCCCTCGAGGCATGGAAGCGGACGAGGTACTGGTCGTTCTCCTGGAGCGGCCGGTGGCAGACTTCGCAGACTGGGCGGTCAGGCTGGCTCATGACCTAGAGAGATAGTTCTCCATGTGCCGGACGTTCCCTCGCAATCACCCTGCAAAACGCCTCTACCACGACCGGGTCGAACTGCGTCCCCGCACAGCGGCGGAGCTCCGCAAGGGCGGCATCCTCGCTCACCGAATCGCGGTACGGACGCTCCGTCGTCATGGCGTCGAAGGCGTCGCAGACGGCCACGACGCGCGCGCCCAACGGGATCTCGTCCCCCCGTAGGCCGTCCGGATAGCCGCCCCCGTCCCAGCGCTCGTGGCTCGAGCGAACCAGGCGCGCAACGGGGCGAAGCGCGGGGGCTGCGAGCAGGATCCGCTCGCCGATCAGTGGGTGGTGCCGCATGAAGCTCCACTCGACGGGATCGAGCGAGCCCGGCTTGTCGAGGATGGCGTCGGGCACCGCGATCTTCCCCACGTCGTGGAGCTCCGCGGCGCGCGCCACCTCGTCGAGGCCCTCGGGCCCCATCTGCAGTTCGCGCCCGACCGCCAGCGCCAGCTCCCCGATGTCGCGAATCCGGAGATGGAGGTCGGGGCGCCGCTCGGACAGAGTCCGCAGCAGGACGTCGCGGGACTGGCGGCCGGCCGACATGCGGCGGCCGCCCTTGCGGGCATACATGCGGCGGTCGGCGAGTTGGAGCGCCTGGGAGGGACTCGACGCCTCCTCGGGCAGCAGCACCGAGCCGAAAGAGCAGGTCACCTCGAAGCCCTCGCCGCGCTCGTTGAGCGCCGCGGAGCAGGCCACCAGGAGCGCGTCGACGCCGTCCCTGTCCGGCGCCACGAGCGCGCAGAACTCGTCGCCGCCCAGCCGGTAGGCATGGCCGCTCGGCCCGACGGCCTCCCTGAGGCGAGCCGCCAGGCGCACGAGGAGCCCGTCGCCGGCGGGATGGCCGAACGCGTCGTTGTACTCCTTGAAGCCGTCGAGGTCGAACAGAAGCAGGGCACGCGGCGAGGCAGGGGTCGCGAGCACGCACTGCACCTCGAGGTCGGCCATCAGGCTTCGGCGGTTGCGAAGCCCCGTGAGCGAGTCGGTGCGGGCCTCGGTGTGGGTCATCGACAGGGCCTGCTGGTTCTCGAGGAAGGCGAGCGCCATGCGCGCAAGCGCGAGCAGGAGGGCCCACGACGCGAGGCTGACAGCGCCGATATTCACCTGCTCGAAGTGGTCGTAGACGAGCAGTTGGACCGCGACGACGCCGCAGCCGACCGGGACGGTCACGATCAGCCAGTCGTTGATCGTGATGTGCCTGCGCGCGGGCTGCCAGGCCGCGAACGCCACCAGCAGCGCCGACGCCGGCCACGCTATGTCGACGAGCGACCCCTTGACGTGCGCGTCCGTCGCGCTCTGTACGAGATAGAGCCCGTCGGCGACGGCCGTGAAGACGAGCCCGCCACCGAGCACGAGCCAGACCGGGTCTGGCCGCCAGCCGTTCAGCCCGAAGACCGCCACGACGAGCGCCACCAGCAGCAGGTCGCCGACCGGGTAGGCCAGGTTGATCGCGGTCTCGACCGGGCCGCCGCTCGTTGCCTCGACGATCGGCTCGAAGGCGAGTGTGGCGATCAGCGCCGCGACCGTGAGCGCGCCTATCGCGCCGTCGAGCCAGAGGCTGCTGCGGAAGGCGTCCGTGCGGGAGCGGGCCAGCAGCAGGAGCGCCGCGTAGCTCGCGGGATAGAAGGAGAGCTGGAGGATGTCGGAGACCGCGGGATACGACCGGTTCGGGTCGTCCGCGACGAAGGAGATCCAGAAGATCTCGCCGGCGGTCCAGCCGATCAGGCCCAGCCCCATCACGAGCCAGGCCGCGCGCTCATCCTCCACCGCGATCGCGCGGGCAACGCACGCGCCGCCGGCGGCGAGCGTCAGGCCGCAGTACACCCAGTTCTCGAAGAAGTCATCCAGCTCGGGAGAGCCGAAATCCAACGCCGTATGGAGCAGGTATGCGAGCAGGGCAAATCCTGCCAGCGCCCCGAAGGCGTGCAGCCCTACTCTGAGCCTGGGTGAGACGTTCATCTGTAGGTCTTCCGGCGGAGCGGTCGGTACGGGTGTGGATCGGCTTTGCGGGCGCGGAACTGAAGTGCCCTGAATAGACTCGCCCGCCGTGACCCGCCTTTCCCGGTACTTCCTGCCGACCGAGAAGGAGGCGCCCGCCGACGCGGAGGCGACCTCGCACCGCCTGGTCGTGCGAGCGGGACTCGCGCGCCAGCTCGCGGCCGGCCTCTGGACCTTCCTCCCCGCAGGCTGGCGAGCACACCGGAAGGTCGAGCAGATCGTGCGCGAGGAGCTGGATGCGATCGGCGCCGGGGAAATGCTGATGCCCGTGCTCCAGCCCGCCGAGCTCTGGAGGCAAACCGGGCGCTACGACATCGACGAGGTGTTCAAGCTGCAGGACCGGCGCGGCGCCGAGCTGGTCCTCGCGATGACGCACGAGGAGAACCTGACCTTCCACATCGCCCGTGAGGTGCGCTCCTACCGCGACCTGCCCAAGCTGCTCTATCACTTCCAGACGAAGGAGCGCGACGAGCCGCGCCCTCGCGCGGGGCTGCTCCGGACCCGCGAGTTCATCATGAAGGACGCGTACTCGTTCGACCGCGACGCGGAGGGCCTCGAGGCCTCCTACGGGCTGTACATCGAGGCGTACGACCGCATCTTCGACCGGACGGGGCTCGAGTGGTACCGGGTCGAGTCGGACGTGGGAATGATGGGCGGCACGGGCGCGCACGAGTACATGGCGCCCTGCGCGGCGGGCGAGAACGACGTCGCCCTCTCCGACGCCGGGTACGCCGCGAACGTCGAGATCGCGAGCGCCACCCCGCAGCCCGTGGAGGGCCTGCCCGAGCCGTTGCCCGCGCCCGAGGAGGTCCGGACCCCCGGCGCCGCGACCGTGGAGGCAGTCTGCGGGCAGCTCGCGGTGCCGCCCGGCGCGATCGTCAAGGCCTTCCCGGTGCTGGCGGAGGGCCGCGGCCCCTTACTGGTGGTGATCCGCGGCGACCATCGGCTGAACGAGATCAAGCTCCAGAACGCGCTCGGCACTCCGTTCCGGGCGGCGGAGCCTGAGGAGGTGCGTGGCAAGTTCGGGGCAGAGCCCGGCTTCATCGGCCCGGTCGGCGCGCCCGTGCCGGTGCTCGCGGACGAGGCGCTCCGCGGCCTGGCGGGCCTGGTGGCGGGCGGCAACGAGCCCGACGTGCACGTGAAGGGGGTCGAGCCAGGCCGCGATTTCGATCCCCAGTGGGTGGACGTGCGGCGCGTCGAGGCCGGCGACCTCGACCCGGCCGGCGGCCCGATCCGCATCGAGCCGGCGATCGAGGTGGGCAACATCTTCAAGCTCGGGACGCGCTACTCGGAGCCGCTGGGGGCGCGCTACCTCGACGAGGAGGGCAAGGAGCAGGCAATCTGGATGGGCTCCTACGGCATCGGGCCGGCCCGCATCGTGGCCGCCGCGATCGAGCAGTTCGCCGACGACCAGGGGATCTCGTGGCCGCGGGCGGTCGCGCCCTTCGACGTCGAGCTGGTGACGCTCGGCAAGCCGGGGGAGGAGCCGCGCTCACTCTCCGACCGGCTGTACGACGACCTGCGCGAGCTCGGCCTCGATGTGCTCTACGACGACCGCGACGACCTCAGCCCGGGCCAGAAGTTCGCCGATGCCGAGCTGCTCGGCTGCCCGCTGCGCGTGACGATCGGCAAGAAGAGCGTCGAGGCGGGTGAGATCGAGTTCCAGGTCAGGCGCGGCCAGGAGAAGGGATCCCTGCCGCTCGAGGGCGCCGCGGAGGCGGCGGCTGAGCTGTGGCGGACCCTCCCCTGACGTTCCGGCGGCTGGTCGGGCTCGACCGCTCCGGCGGCCCGCCGCCGCAGACGCGAAAGGGCGAGCCGCTCAACCCGTGGACGATCCCGAACGCGATCGGCTTCGCGCGGCTGGCGCTCGTGCCGCTGTTCCTGGCGCTCGGGCTGAGCTCAGGCGATGGCCGCTCCGGGATCGCCTTCGCGCTGTTCGCCTTCATCGCCTGGAGCGACTACTTCGACGGCATGGCGGCGCGCGTTACCGGCCAGTACAGCCGGCTCGGGGCTCTGCTCGACCCGTTCACGGACAGGCTGCTCGTGGTGTCCGGGGCCGTGGTGGCCTGGCACTACGAGACGCTGCCGCGCTGGGCGCTGGCCGTGCTGGCCGCGCGCGAGCTGTTCATGCTCGTGCTCACGCAGCTCGCGCTGCGCCGCGACTTCGACCTCAGCGTCTCGATGCTGGGCCGGTGGGCCGTCTGGCCGGTGATGAGCGCGCTCGCCCTCGCGCTCGTGATCGACGGCTGGGTGCTGGACGTCGTGCTGTACGTGGGAATCGCAATGACGCTTGCGGCCACGCTCCGGTACCTGCAAGATGGTGTGCGGGCGATGCGTGAAGCCTCAACCTCAGGTTGAGGAAGCGCTATAGTCGCCCATCCTCGTTTCTGGAAAGGACCGCATTGGACACGTTCCCTGATCTCGGCGCGCTCTCTGACAACGAGCTGAAGGAGCTCATCCAGCAGCTCACTGAGGAGGAGCAGGAGATCTCCTACAAGCGCCGGATCCTCCACGGCAAGATCGACATCCTGCGTGCGGAGCTCGTGAACCGGCTCCGCAAGAAGCACGAGGAGGGCGAGACCGTGATCAGCGGTGCCGACGTCCAGCAGCTGACGGACATCCTCGCGGGCAAGGGCATCCCGGCGGACGCGGACATCGAGTAGCGATGCACTGCCCGGAGTGCGGCTTCGCCAACGCCGAGGGCGCGAACTACTGCCAGAAGTGCGGCGCCTTCCTGGGCGACCAGGCCGAGGCGAAGCAGGGCGACACGACCGAGGTCTACCAGGTGGACGAGACCGGCGAGCTCCGTCCGGTGGACCTCGACACGATGACCCACGAGGGCGCCACGCTCGTGATCCGGTCGGGCGGAGGGCGCTCGGGCGAGGCGTTCAACCTCACGGGTGAGCGCAGCACCATCGGCCGCAGCCCGGACGCCGAGGTCTTCCTCGACGACGTGACCGTGTCCCGCAACCACGCGCTGCTCGTGCGGCGCCGTGACGGGCTGTACATCGACGACCTGGGCTCGCTCAACGGGACCTACGTGAACCGCCGCCGGATCGAGTCGCACCGCCTGCAGAACGGCGACGAGCTCCAGGTGGGCAAGTACAAGCTGACCTACCTGGAGGAGCGGTGAGCACCGAGGTCAGGAGCGAGGCCCCGCCGCGCAAGGAGAAGGCGCTCACGATCGGCGCGGTCTGCAAGCAGCTCGAGCGTGAGTTCCCGGACATCTCGATCTCGAAGATCCGCTACCTCGAGGACCAGAAGCTGCTCGCGCCCAGGCGCACGCCGGGCGGCTACCGGCTCTACGCGGCCGCCGACGTGGACCGGCTCCGCACCATACTCCGCCTCCAGCGCGACGAGTTCCTGCCGCTGCGGGTGATTCGGCAGGAGCTCGCGGCCGGCCGCGCCGACGACGTGGCGGCCAAGCCCGACAATCCCGAGGGGCGCGGCGGCGCCGTCCGCAGGACCAGCTTCGCCCTCCGCGGCCCGGGCTCGCTCTACCACCTGTCCGAGGTACTCGAGGAAACGGGAGCGGACCAGGCGCTCGTGAAGGAGCTCGAGGACTTCGGCGTGATCAAGGGCGAGCGCCACGACGGCGAGACGCTCTACGACGACACCGAGCGCGAGATCATCCGCGCGGTCGGTGAGCTGAAGCGCTTCGGCGTCGGCGGCCGCAACCTGCGCGTGTTCCGCACCTCCGCGGACCGCGAGGCGGCGCTGCTCGAGCAGATCCTCGCCCCGGCGCTGCGCTCGCGAAACCCGGAGCGGCGCAAGGAGGCCGTGGAGGCGCTCGAGAACCTCGCCGCCGTGGCCTCCCATCTCAAGCACCTGCTCCTGATCCGGGACCTGCGCAAGCTGGCGCGCTGACCGCGGGCGCGTGCGCCTCGAGGATTACATCCAGGACATCCCGGACTTCCCGAAGCCGGGGATCGTCTTCAAGGACATCACGCCGCTGTTCCTCGACCCCGAGGCGCTCCGCTTCACGGTGGACCTCCTCGCGGAGATGGCGCGCGAGTGGGAGATCGACTACGTCGTCTCCGCCGAGGCGCGCGGGTTCGTGCTCGGAGCGGCCGTGGCCGCGGCGGCGGGCGCCGGCTTCGTACTGGCGCGCAAACCGGGCAAGCTCCCGCGCGAGGTGTGGTCGGTCGAATACGCGCTCGAGTACGGTGTGGACGCGCTGGAGGTGCACTCGGACGCGATCCGGGACGGCTCGCGACTGATGGTGCACGACGACCTGCTCGCGACCGGCGGCACGCCCGGGGCGCTGTGCGGCCTCGTGGAGCAGGCGGGCGGCGTCGTGGCAGGATGCGCGTTCGTGATCGAGCTCGCCTTCCTGAACGGTCGCGAGCAGCTCCAGGGCTACGACGTGCGCTCGCTCGTCCCCGTGGACGGCGCGTGAATGGTCGTGCGCCGCGAACGGGTGGTGCCCGCCGCCGCCGCCGAGGTGTGGGAGGTCGTGAGCGACCCGATGCGGCTGCCCGCCTGGTGGCCCGGCGTGACGCGCGTGGAGGACGCGAGCCGCGAGGCATGGACCACGGTGCTCGTCTCGCCGAAGGGCAAGCAGGTGCGCGCGGACTACAGCCTTGTCGACGCGGATGAGCCCGAGCG
>DASSVP010000025.1:0-15633 GCA_035705985.1 Thermoleophilaceae bacterium | reverse complement strand
AGCGGATAGAACCACGTGAAGCCGCGCTTGGTGCCGTCGCCGTCGCAGCGCGGCTCGACGCCGCCACCGCTCTCATCCACCGCGGCGACGACCTGGCCGTCCCACGAGACCGTGGCGTTGTGCATGAAGTCGAACGACTCCCAGCGCTCGTTCTCGGGCGTGTCCGGGTCGTCCGCCGGCACCTCGCGCTGGATGTGCGTGTGCGGCTCGCCGTCCGCGGATGTGGGGTTGCCGCGATCCGAGATGTCCCAGTACTGAAGGTCACCGGCGCACGACGCGACCATGATGTTCCGCGGCATGAACGCCTGATGGTCGTGGCATGCCTGGAATCCCGGCGCGTGCCCGGCCGGGCCGTCCGGCTCGTAGAACTCCGTGTCCGAGCTGAGCGCCTTCTCGCGCACGACCCCGTTCGCGGGATCCGTGAGCGGGATGTCGACGATCGAGATCTTGCTGTGCGGAGCCTCGCACGTCAGCCCGAGCGCGTCGGACTGGGCCGTGTCGATCTGCGGGGTGATGTGGCTCCCCAGCGGATACGACGCGACGTACGCGTGGACCATGTTGTTCTTCGGGTCGGGCACAAGAGTGTGCGTGTGCGACCCGCAGGCCGTCCGGTAGAAGCCGACGAACCGCGGGTTCGCCGGGTCCGTGATGTCGAACATCCGCAGGCCCTCGTATCCGAAGCGCGCGCGAGTGACCGTATGCCCGCCCTCCAGCTCGGTGGTCGTCGCGGTGTCGACGCCGGTGCAGTCGGGCGCGGTCACGGGCCGGTCGATGGATTGCAGCATCAGGACGCGGTCGTCGCGTGACTTGAAGACAGACACGTCGCCCTGGTTCGCGCGGCAATTCGTCGAACTGAGCACCCTCAGGTCGGACGGGTTCTTGATGTCCACGATCCGGAAGCGGTCATAGCTCCCAACGATCGCCCAGTCCTTGTAGAACGCGAGATCCGAGTTGATCGTGCCGTCGTTGTCCACGGCGTCCAGGAACGTCATGTTCGAGGCGCCGGCCGGTGCCGCAGTGTTGCTCGGCGGCGGCGCCCCGATCTCGTCGGCGTGGCCGTCCCCCGGGTCGCCGCTCGCCACGGCGGTGAGCGCTAGCAGAAGCAGAGCGGCCGCGCACACGGCCGCCAGGCGAAGTGACCTTCGCATGGGTTCCCTCCCTCGGTTTTTTGGCGCGACCCCGCTCATCGAGGGCGCTACCCGACCCGTGGTACGCCTAAACGGGAGTAACCGGGTTCCGCTTCGCGGGCCACGAGCGGTCGCGCGACGCGTACGCGGCGAAGCGCTTCACCAGCTCGCGCCGGAGGTCACTCGGCTGCACCACCGCGTCGATCACGAGCTCGGAGGCGAGGTGGAGGATGTCGATCTCCTCGCTGTACTCGGCGCGCAGCTCCTCGGTGCGGCGCGCACGCTCCTCCTCGTCCTCGATCGCCTGGAGCTGGTTGTAGAAGACCGCGTTGATCGCCGCCTGCGGACCCATCACGGCGATCTTCGCGTTGGGCAGCGCGATACACGCGTCGGGGTCGAACGCCGGGCCCGCCATCGCGTACAGGCCGGCGCCGTACGCCTTGCGCACGATCACCGAGAGCTTCGGCACGGTCGCCTCGGACACCGCGGAGATCATCTTCGCGCCCGCGCGGATGATGCCCTGGCGCTCGACCTGCGTCCCGATCATGAAGCCGGGCACGTCGGCGAGGAACAGCAGCGGGACGTTGAAGGCGTTGCAGGTCCAGATGAAGCGCGCGGCCTTGTCGGCCGAGTCCACGAACAGCACGCCGCCGCGCTGCTTCGGCTGGTTCGCGACGATCCCGACAACGCGCCCGTCCAGCCGCGCATAGCCCACGATCAGCTCCTTCGCCCAGCGCTTCTGCACCTCGAGGAACGAGTCCGCGTCCACGAGCGAGTCGACCAGGGCGAGCATGTCGAACGGCTTGTTCTCGTCGGCTGGGATATCGGGCAGCTCGCCGGCGGGCTCCGCGGGCGGCGCGACCGGCGGCGCGTCCTCCCAGTTCGAGCCGAAGTAACCGAGGTAGGACTTGGCCAGGTCGATGCCCTCCTCGTCCGACTTGACGAGAAAGTGCCCGCAGCCCGACACACCGGTGTGCATCCGCGCGCCGCCCATCTCCTCGAGCGTGACCTTCTCGCCGATCACCATCTCCGCCATGCGCGGCGATCCGAGGTACATCGACGCGTTGCCGTCACGCATGATCACCACGTCGCAGAACGCCGGGATGTAGGCCCCGCCCGCGGCGCTCGGGCCGAACAGCACGCACACCTGCGGCACGACTCCCGAGAGCTTCACCTCGGTGTGGAAGATGCGGCCGGCGCCGCGCCGGCCGGGGAACATCTGAACCTGGTCGGTGATGCGGGCGCCGGCGGAGTCGACGAGGTAGATCATCGGCACGCGGTGCTCGAGCGCCTGCTCCTGGATCCGGATGATCTTCTCGACGGTCTTCGGGCCCCAGGAGCCGGCCTTCACCGTCGGGTCGTTGGCCATCAGCGCGACGGGGCGCCCGGCGACCGTCGCCATGCCGGTCACCACTCCGTCGGCGCCGAAGCCCTGCTGCTCCCAGTTCGCCAGGAGCGCGTCCTCGGTGAACGAGTCGGCATCGACGAGCCGCGCGACACGCTCGCGCACCGGCAGCTTGCCCTGGTCGCGCGACTTCTCGTGGTGCCGCTCCGGCCCACCCCCGCGCGCGCGGTCCAGCGCATCCTTCAGGTCCGACATCGGCCCGGAACGTATCAGCGGGCAGCGCGCAGCTGCGAGCGCAGGGCGCGCCGGATCAGCTGCAGCCTGCCGCGCCGCACGGCCAAGCCCAGGCCCGCGCCGAGCAGCGCAATGCCCATCGGCGCGAGCAGCGTGGTGCCGAACGCGAGCAGGCCGATGCCGAGGCCCACCTCCAGCCCGATCAGGACTGCAGCGACGTCTCGCGTCTCCATGCGGGCACCGTTCGTCCTCACGAGGACCGCTCCTTCCCGCTGCAATAGCCTCCCCAAACACCATGGCTCTCGTGACGACAGAAGACCGGGGCGCGGTCCGGCACCTCGTGCTGAACCGGCCGGAGAAGCGAAATGCGCTGAACGAGGAGGCGATCCGGTCCCTCGCCGCCGAGATCGAGGGCGCGGCGACCGACGACTCCGTGCGCGTGGTCGTGCTGCGCGGCGAGGGCCCGATGTTCTCGTCGGGGATGGACCTGAACGACCTGCGAGCACTGTCCGGGCAGGCCGAGCGCACACGCGACTTCAGGCGCCCGATCCTCCACGCCTGGAACCTGCTCGAGGAGATGCCTAAGCCCACGATCTGCCAGATCCACGGCGCGGCGCTCGGCGGGGCGTTCGAGCTGGCGCTCGCGTGCGACTTCCGCACCATGGCCGAGGACGCCGTGGCAGGGATCATGGAGGTGCGCGTGGGTCTCGTGCCGGACGTGGGCGGCTGCTCGCGGCTGCCGGCCGTGGTCGGGCTCGGTAACGCCAAGGAGCTGATCATGACCGGCAAGGTCATCGACGGCCGCGAGGCGCACCGGATCGGCTTCGCCAACCGAATCGCGCCGGCCGGCGAGCTCGAGGCCGCGACCGAGACGCTCGCGAACGAGCTGCTGGCGTGCGCGCCGAGAGCGGTGGGCCTGGCGAAGCGGATCATGGACGCCGCCGCGAAGCCGGCGCTGGCGCTCACGCTCGAGCAGGAGGTGGCGGCGCAGGAGACGCTGGCCGCGTCCGAGGACTTTGCCGAGGGCGCGCAGGCGTTCTTCGAGAAGCGCGACCCGCATTTCGCGGGGCGCTGAGCGCGCCGGCGCAACCCTCAACCACCCTCGGAAAGGGGTCAGACCCCTTCCGTCGGCGGAGCCGGAACGTCTCCAGAAATGCGACGGGCCCGGATGCCGTGGTCCGGGCCCATTGTCGCGAAAGCCGGGGCAGGGTCGGGGGAACCCATATGTGCCGAAAACCGGCCCCGGCGGCTGAATTTGGGTTATACCCGGGCAACGCGGGTCAAACCCCTGAAATCGCACGAACCCGGCGATCGGCCCTCGCCGCGAGCCACAGTACGCCGGCGGAGGCCAGTGTCATGGCGGCCACGACGAGCCACGCCGTGGCGTAGCCGGCGCTCGCGGCGAGCGCCCCGAAGGCCGCTGGACCGGCGCCCGCGCCGAGGTAGATCCCGGTCTGGCTCACCCCGGTGGCACTTGCCGGGCTCGCCCGGTTGCTGTCCACCACGGCCAGGTTGAACAGCCCCGGCCAGCCCCACCCGAGCGTGAACGCCACGATCGCGCCGCCCACGAAGACCGCAACCTCGGCGCTCGCCATCAGCGCGAAGCCGATCGAGCCGGCCGCGAGCAACACCGCGACACTCGCGAGCCCGTAGTCGCGGCGCCGGTCCGCGCGAGCGCCCAGCGAGATCCGCATCGCGAGGCTGAGCGCGCTGGCGCCTGCGGCCAGGAGCCCGGCCGTGCCCTCGCTCACTCCGACGTTCACCGCGGAGGCCACGAGGTACGCGCCCAGCGCGCTAGGCCCCGCCGTGGCGAGCGCAGCGCCGAGCGCGGTGAGGAGCAGCGCGCGCGACGGGCGGCGCGACGCCGGGCGCCTCGACACGTGCGCGGAGTCACCGCCCGGCAGCGCGAGCCCGACCGCCAGCGGTGCCAGCGCGCACAGGGCGACGGTGGGGCGCCACCCGAGCGGCAGCGCGAGCACTGGCAGCGCCAGGCCGCTCGCGAGGATCGCCGCCGGGATCCCGGACTGCTTGATGCCGAAGCCGAGGCCCTGACGGTCAGCCGGAATGCACTCGGCCACGTACAGGTTGATGGCCGGCTGGGTCACGGAGTTGGCCACTCCTGCCGCGGCAAGCAGCGCGAACAGCACCGGCAGGGACGGGACGAGCGCGAACGCGCCGAGGCACGCGGCGGTCACGAGCACGCAACGGCGCATCGCCGTGACGGCGCCGATGTGATCCGCGAGGCGGCCGCCCCACCCCGCTCCAAGGGCGCCGGCCAGGAAGAACGCCGTGATGCCGGCCGCCACCGCCTCGACGCTCGCGTCGAGGTCGCCGCCGATCTGCAGCGCGAGCGCGCCGACGAGGAATCCGGGCAGCACGCTGGCCGCCCCCGTCGCTACCGCGAGGGCTAGCCGCGCTGCCACTCCACCGGCCCCGCGGTGAGCACGTGGCTCCCCAGCGGCCGGCCCAGCACGCGCTGCGCCTCGCGCGCCGCCTCGACCACCTTGCGGAGGTCGATGCCGGTGTCGTAACCCATCTCGTGCAGCATCGAGACGAGGTCCTCGGTGGCGACGTTGCCCGTCGCGCCCGGCGGCACCGGGCAGCCGCCCAGCTCGCCGAACGAGCTCTCGAACGAGCGCACGCCGGCCCTCAGCGCGCCGACGACGTTGGCGAGGCCCTGCCCGCGTGTGTTGTGGAAGTGCCCGGTGAGCTCCACGCCGAGGTCGAGGCCGTCGAAGAAGCTCTCCACCTGCGCCGGGTTCGCCATCCCGGTCGTGTCGCCGAAAGCGATCTCCTCGCAACCGGCATCAACCAGCCGCCGCGCGATCTCGACGACGCGCTCGCGCGGGACCTCGCCCTCGTACGGGCAGCCGAAGGCCACCGAGATGACGCCCTCGCAGCGGAGCGCCTCCCCACGCGCGCGCGAGATCACGCGCTCCAGCCCGGTGAGCGACTCCCCGATCGACCGGTTCACGTTCTTCCGGTTGTGCGTCTCGGAGGCGGAGAGGAAGAGGTTCACCTCGTGGAAGCGGTCGCGCAGCTCCAGGGCGTTGTCGAGCCCGCGCTCGTTCGGGACCAGGACGGTCACCGATACGTCGTCGGGGATCTCGGCGCGGCGCAGCAACTCGGCGCCGTCGGCGAGCTGCGGGATCACGTCGGCGCGGACGAAGCTCGTGGCCTCGAGCCGGCGCACGCCCGTGCGCGCGAGCAGCTCGACGAGCCGGACCTTGTCGTCCGTCGCGATCGTCTCGGGTTCGTTCTGGAAGCCGTCCCGCGGGCCGACCTCGCGAATCCTCACGTGCTCGGGCACGCTCAGATTCTGGCAAGGCCGCCGCTCACGCCGAGCGACTGGCCCGTCACGTACGACGCGTCATCGGAGGCGAGGAAGGCGATCGCGGCGGCCACCTCGTCGGGGTGGCCGAGCCGGCGCAGGTTGGTCGAGCTGATCATGGTGTCCACGATCCGCTGCCCGATGTCGCCGAGCGCCTCGGGCGCGGACATGAGGAGCGGCGTCTCGATCGGGCCCGGCGCGACGGCGTTGACCGTGATCCCGTAGCGGCCGTTCTCGATCGCGAGCGCCTTGGTGAAGCCGAGCACCCCGCTCTTCGCGGCCGAATAGATCGCCGACCCGCTCGAGCCGACCCGCCCGGCCTCCGACGACACGTTCACGATCCGGCCGCGGCGGCGCTCCTGCATCCCCGGCAGGACCGCGTGCGTACACGCGATCACGCCAACCAGGTTGACGGCCAGCACCCGCTCCCAGAGTGCCTCGTCGGTTGCGGTGAACCAGCTCCACTCGTCGTAGCCGGCGTTGTTCACCAGCACGTCCACGGGGCCCAGCTCCGCCTCCGCGGCCTGCACCGCGGCGCGCACCGACTCCGTCGAGCTCACGTCGAGCTCGAAGGCGGCGCCGTCGATCTCGCCGGCCACGCCCTGCGCGCCCTCGAGGTTCACATCCGTGACCGCCACGCGGGCGCCCTCGGCCGCCAGGCGCCGGCAGGTGGCGGCGCCGATCCCGGAGGCCCCGCCGGTCACCAGGGCTGTTCGGTCTGCGAGTCGCACGGGCCGCCGGGCAGACTACCCGCAATGGATTCCGTGGTGCTGCTGTCCGGGGGGACGGGCGGGGCGAAGCTCGCGCGCGGGCTCGTCGACGAGTGCGACGCCCTCACCGTGGTGGCGAACACCGGCGACGATGTGGACGTCTACGGCGTGCACGTGTCCCCGGACCCCGACCTCGTGACCTACTGGCTCGCGGACGAGATCGACGAGCGCGGCTGGGGGCTGCGCGGCGACACGTGGCACGTCATGGAGGCCTTCGAGCGCGCGGGCCGGCCGCACTGGTTCCGGCTCGGCGACCGCGACCTCGCCATGTGCCTGCTCCGGACAGAGCGGCTGCGTGCGGGCCGGCGGCTCACCGAGGCGCACGCAGCCGTCGTCGACGCGATGGGCGTGCGGGCGCGTGTGCTCCCGATGAGCGACGAGCGGGTCTCCACGTGGGTCGGCGTCCGCGGCCGCAAGCTTCCCTTCCAGGAGTTCATGGTCGCCGAGGGGGCCAGGGGGCCCGTCGAGGCAGTGGAGCTGCGGGGGCTCCACCGGGCGCCGCCGTCCGACGCCGTGCTCCAGGCCGTCGCCGAGGCGACCGTGATCGTGATCGGCCCCTCGAACCCGGTGATCTCGATTGGGCCGATCCTCGCCCTGCCCGGCATGCGGGAGGCGCTGCGGGGCGCGCCCGCGCCGATCGTGGCGGTGAGCCCGTTCGTGGACGGCCGCGCGGTGAAGGGCCCGACGGAGCCCTTCTGCGAGCACGCGCGCATCGCGCCGAGCGCGTCGGGGATTGCGGACACGTACTCCGGCGTGATCGACGGGATCGTCGCCGACGAATCGGTCACGGGGCTCCCCGGGCTCGTGACCGGGACCCTGATGTCGACACCCGCCGACCGTGCGCGGCTCGCCCGCGAGGTGCTCGACTTCTCCGCGTTGCTGCGCCCCACGCGCTAGTCTCGCCGCACCCGGTCGGCCTCGAGGATGAGAACGCTCGCGATTCTTCCAGTAAAGAGCTTCGGTGCCGCAAAGCAGCGTCTTGCCCAAGCGCTCGCCGCGGGCGCGCGCGAGGCGCTCGCCCAGGCGATGGTGAGCGACGTGCTCACCTCCCTCCGCCGCACGCCGGGCCTCAACGGCATCGTGGTCGTGACCGCGGACCGCACCGCCGAGGCGGCCGCCTTGGGAGGCGGCGTGCGGGTGCTCCGTGACACTGCGCAGACCGGCCAGTCCGAGGCTGCGTTGATCGGGATCCGGCATGCGCTCGACGAGGGGTGTGAGCGCGTCATGCTCGTGCCGGGCGACACGCCGCTGGTGCAGCCGGGGGAGCTCGCGGGCCTGGTGTCCGGCGGCCGCGGAGTCGTCATCGTGCCGGACCGGCACGGCACGGGCACGAACGTGCTCGTCCTGTCCCCTCCCGACGCGATCGAGCCGAGCTTCGGCCCCGGCAGCTTCGAGCGGCATGTCGCGGCCGCCGAGGCAGCGGGCGTGCCGCACCGCGTCGACGAGGTACGCACGCTCGCGCTCGACGTGGACACGCCCGCCGACCTCGCCGAGCTGGCCGCTGAGCTCGAGGTGCGCCGCGGCCAGGCGCCCTCGACGCGCGGCGCGCTCCGCCAGCTCGACCGCGCCGGGGGCGGCGGCGCCCGAGTGGCGCAGGCATCCACCTGACGGCGTTCAGCGTCACCCCGCTCGCCCCGCTACCGGCGATCCGCCCGGGCGACGACCTGGCGGGCCTGATCGCGGCGTCAGGAGGAGACCTCGCGGACGGCGACGTCCTCGTGGTGGCGCACAAGGTGGTCTCGAAGGCCGAGGGCCGGCTGCGTCGGCTCGACGAGATTCAGCCCGGGGAGCGCGCCCACGAGCTTGCGGAGGAGCACGGGAAGGATCCGCGCCTGGTGCAGGCGGTGCTGGACGAGTCGGAGGAGGTGCTGCGAGCGGTGGACGGCACGCTGATCTGCGTGACCCGCCACGGCTTCGTGTGTGCGAATGCAGGCGTGGACCAGTCGAACCTGTCCGCCGAAGGTGGGGCCGACTTGGTCCTACTCCCCGAGGACCCGGACGGCTCCGCGCGCCGCATGCGCGCCGGCATTTCGGAAGCGCTCGGCGTCCGGCCGGGTGTGTTGATCGCCGACTCGTTCGGTCGCGCGTGGCGGCTCGGTCAGACCGATGTCGCGGTAGGCGCGGCGGGCATTACGCCGCTCGACCAGTGGAGCGGGCGCCCGGACGGCTTCGGTCGCGAGCTGCGCGTGACGTCGATCGCGGTCGCCGACTCGATCGCCGCCGCGGCGGACCTCGCGCGCGCGAAGGACTCGCTCGAGCCGGTGGTCCGGGTCAGCGGGCTCGAGCGGTTCGTGACGCCCGAGGACGGGCCGGGCGCCGCGGCGCTGCGGCGCCCGTCCGAGCAGGACCTGTTTCACTGATGCGGCTCAGCCGCCGATCGGCGCGCGCGGGTTCTTTCCCCAGAAGATCTGCGTCCCGATCATCCCCACGAGGTGCACCATGACGGTGTTGAGGACCATCGACTTCGCCGTCGCCGTCCCGACCCCCACCGGGCCGCCGCCTGCGGTGTAGCCGTAGTAGCACCCCACGAGCACGATCACCGTGGCCATCGCCATTCCCTTGACCGTGCTGAAGATGAGGTCTGGTGGGTTCTGGAACATCCAGAAGATCAGGAAGTAGCCGCCCGACGAGGTCTCGCTCACCTGCTCGACCACCGCGATGTAAGACGCGAGGTAGCCCACTCCGACGGCGGCGATGTAGATGAACGGCAGCACCAGCCACGCGGCGAGCAGCCGGGTCGCGCACAGGAACAGCAGCGAGTCGATCCCCATCACCTCGAGCGCGTCGATCTCGTCCGAGATCCGCATGGCGCCGATCTCGGCCACGAGACCCGTGCCGACCTTCGCCGACATCATGTAGCCGAACGCGTAGGGCAGCGCCTCCCGCAGGTCACACCACGCGGCGAAGACGCCGGCGTAGGCGGGCGCTCCGGTGGAGCGTGAGAAGTACGCGCCCTCGATGCCGCAGGTGAGGCCGAACAGGAACGCGAGGCCCCAGAGGACGATCCCGGACCCGAGGATGAGGATGCCCGCCTGCCGGAGGGTCTCGCCGAAGAAGCGGAAGACGCGTCCGCTGAACACGCCCGCGAGCACGCGCCCGCAGAAATGCGCGATCGCGCCGAAGGCCTCGATCCGCTGTGCTAGCACAGTTGTTCGACACTATCACTGTGCTGTTACAGTCTGTGAGCGAGATGGCGAGCGACCTTCACCTGCCGGTGGACCGGGCCAGCGGGCTGCCGCTCCACGCCCAGCTCGCGCGCCGGATTCGCCAGGCGGTGAGCGCCGGCGAGCTCGCGGCGGGCGAGCGGCTGCCGAGCGTGCGCGACCTCGCCGAGTCGGTCGGCGTGCACGTGAACACCGTCCGGGCCGTGTACGCGCGCCTGGAATCGGAGGGCGTCGTGCGGAGCGAGCACGGGCGCGGGACCTTCGTCGCGGACTCCGCGGCGGGATCGGGCGCGCGCCCGGTCACGCGGCGGGAGCTGCGCGAGCAGATCGCGGCGCTCGAGGCGACCCTGTCCCGGCTCCCCCCGCCACCGGTCAGCGGCGAACCGCCGCAGCGGAAGCCGGGCGCGGCACTTCTGTCCACCGACCAGCTGGTCGAGGTCCGCGATCGGCTCGTCGAGCGGCTGGAGCAGCTCGACGCGGAGCGGAGCGCGCTGATCGAGAGCCTCGAGGGGCTGGGGCTCGAGGCACCGCCCCAGGGCCGCGCCTCCGCGCGGCGCTCGACGCCGAGCCTCGCCGGCGCGCGGATCCGCTGGCTCGGTGCCTAGGAACTACACCTAGCGGCCGCGTGCCAGGTCGGTGAACGGGTCGGGTGCGCCCAGCTCCGTGAAGTCGCGCACCTCGTAGGCCTTCCCGGGAACGCCGCCGACCACGACGCAGCGGATGCCGTCCTCGCCCGGGTAGAGCTTCCGTCTCGTGCCCGCCGCGACGCGCACCATCGTGTCCGGATCGAGAGGATGCCGCTCGCCCTCGATGTCGATCTCGCCACCGCCGCGAATCACGAGGTAGACCTCCTCCTGCCCGTCGCGCGCGTGGTCGTGCTCCGGATACGCCTCGATGCCGGGCGGCATGTCGATCACCTGGATGCCGAAGGCGGTGACACCCAGCTCCGCGCGGGCCAGCTTGAAGGCGCCGCGCGCGTGCGCCTGCATGTCGTCGATGCGCTTGACGGAGTAGTCGGGCATGTCGAACCTCTCGCCGGATGCGTTGCATGACGCAACCTACTACGCGCGGCGCCCGAGTGCCGCGCGCCTCCGGGGAGCGCTAACCGACGGGCTCGACCCCGCCGACGCCCTTCTTCCCCGGCGTGATGAACAGAGAGAAGTAGACGAACCCGGCGATCAGGGCGCCGACGACCGGCGCGACCACGTAGACGAGCAGGAAGGTGTCCGCGCCGCCGAAGTTGTCGCCCACGAGCGCCGGTCCGAAGCTGCGCGCGGGGTTGAAGCCGGCGCCGGTGAGCGGGGCGAGCACCATCACGAGCATGCCGAGCGTGGCGCCGATCGCCAGCGCCGCCCACTCCTTCGTGGCGCGCGGGTTCACCGCCACGCCCACGATCACCCAGACCAGGAAGAACGTGCCGATCCCCTCGACGACCATGCCCGGGAGGATGTCGCCGCCGATCCGGTCCGACACGAGCGTCGCGCCGTAGTCCACCCCCTCGCCCTCGTCGCTCATCAGCGCCTTGGTGAGGAGCGCGCCGGCCACCCCGCCCGCCAGCTGTGCGACCACGTAGATCGCGGCGTCGATCGGGTTGATCTGGCGCAACGCCGTCATGGCGGCGGTCACGGCGGGGTTGAAGTGGGCGCCGGAGACGATCGCGAGCGTCTGGATCAGCCCGAACAGCACGAAGGCGTGCACCAATCCGATGACCGAGAAGTCGATGAACGGGGTCGGGTTGGCGGGGCTCGGCGCGGCCACGTACAGGGAGACCACCGCCGTTATGAAGAAGACGAGCAGCAGCGTGCCGAGGAACTCGGCGATATAGGCGGCGGGCCCACGGTCCTGCACTTCGGTCACCTCCGGGGAATTCATGGCTCGCCCGTACAGTTCGCCGCCGTGCGCAGATTCCTTCCCCTGCTTGCGGCGCTCGCGTGCCTGGCGGCATGCGGCGGGGGCGACGCATCGGGCGGAGGCGCGGAACGCGGCACGCTCGCGCTCGACTTCCAGCCGAACGCGGTGCACGCGGGCATCTATGCGGCCCGTAACCTCGACGTGCGCGTCCCGGCGGCCAGCACGGACTCGCTGAAGCTGCTCGCAGCGGGCAGGGCTGACATGTCCGTCGTGGATATCCACGATCTCGGCCTCGCGCGCGAGCAGGGCGCCGACGTGGTGGGCGTGGGCGCGCTGGTCCAGCGCCCGCTGGCCGCGGTGATCGCGCGCGGGAGCGAGATCCGGCGCCCGCGCGACCTCGAGGGGCGGCGGGTGGGGGTGACCGGCCTGCCCTCCGACGAGGCGGTCCTGCGCGCAATCGTGGAGCACGACGGCGGCTCCTCGGCGCGCGTGCGGCGGGTGACCATCGGCTTCTCCGCCGTCCCCAGCCTGATCTCCGGCCGCGTGGACGCGGTGGTGTCGTTCTGGAACGCCGAGGGCGTGGCGCTGCGCGAGCGCGGCGTGCGGACGCGTGAGTTCCGCGTCGACGAATTCGGCGCCCCGCGCTACCCGGAGCTGGTGCTCACGGTGTCGCGGAGGACGCTCGAGGATCACGCCGAGCTGGTGGACTCGATGCTCGACCGGCTCGCGAGCGGAACGCGCGCCGCGCTACGCGACCGCGACGCCATCGTGACCGAGCTGGCGCGCGAGGGCGGGTCCGACGAGGAGCTGATGCGGGCGCAGCTCGAGGCAGTGGCACCCGCGCTCGTGCCGGCCGTGCGCCTCGACCGCGACGCGCTGGAGGCCTGGGCCGAGTTCGACGCCGAGTTCGGGATCCTGCGCGACCCTCCCGACGTCGAGCGGGCGTTCCGGCTGCGCTAGAGGAGCGACTCGACCAGGGCGGCGGCATCGCGGTTCATCCGCGACCGCGGCACGACCTTGTCGAAACCAGCCTCCTCCGCCCTGCGGCGCACGTCCTGCTCGACGTGCGAGTAGAAGCCGAGCCGCGGGATGCCTGCGGTCGCGGACCGCGCGATGCGATCGTCGGGTTCGTCGGTGAGGTCGACGACGAGCAGCTCGGCCTGCTCGCCGGGCGCAACCGGCTCGTGCCCAGCCGCCCTCAACGCCCCCTGGAGCTTGGACCCGAACAGCAGGTCCGGGCACAGCAGGGCGACTCTCGCCACGCGCCGTCCCCGCCTACTGCGCGCGGCGGCGCGCGAACTCTTGGCGCACCGACTCCGGGCGGCCCCACATCTGCACAACCTCGACGCGTCCGGAGCGGGCCTCGCGGAGAGCCAGCTCGCCCTCGATTCCCTGGTCGTCCAGCAACCCGAGCGTGCCGCGGACCGTCTCCGGCGCCGCCGCGTGGCCGAACTCGTGCGCGGAGCGGATCCGCCAGTGCCAGTCGTGCTCCGAGTACGGCATGGCGTTGATCTGCACGAGCAGCGTGGCGGCGTCGATGTAGCGGTCCTCGTCGGCGATGCGGAGGTCGAGCTCCAGCTGCGTCCAGTCCGGCGGCAGCGAGTCGAGCAGGCCCTGGAAGTCCTCGGCGAGCGCCATACGCCGAACAGCTTACGAAGTGGCGCATGGATTGGGCGTATTGCGCCCAATCCATTCGCCAGTCCCTCTCACGTGGCGCGCTCGACGCGCATCGCGCGCGCGAGCTGGTCCCCGAGCGCGTGCTCGCGGCCGTTCGCCCGCACGGTGAGCGGGCCGCCGAAGGGCTCGCGGCCCACGAGCTCGAGCTCGTCGCCCGGGGCGATGCCGCGCTCGGAGAGGTAGCGCAGCATGTCCGGGTTGGAGTCGGAAACGCGCGAGAAGACGCCGCGCTCGCCCGGCCGAAGGTCGGCGAGGGCGCGGGTGGGCGCCTCGTCGATCTCGCCGTCGCGGGTCGGGATCGGGTCGCCGTGCGGGTCATGCGTCGGGTTGCCGAGCTTGGCGGCGATCAGCTCCGACAGCTCCGGCGAGATCGCATGCTCGAGCCGCTCGGCCTCCTCGTGCACGCGGTCCCACGGCATGCCGAGCGCCTCGGCCAGGTACAGCTCGAGCAGCCGGTGGTGGCGCAGCACCTCGAGCGCCACGCGCTCGCCCGCGCGCGTGAGCACCACGCCGTGGTAGGGCTCACGCGAGACGAGCCCGAGCGACTCGAGCCGCTTGACCATCGCCGACGCCGACGCCGGGGACACCTCGAGCCGCTCGGCGATCGCGGAGGTCGACACCGGCGCATCGGTGCGCTGGGCGATCGACCAGATCGCCTTGGAGTAGTCCTGCACCGCGTTCGAGATCTCGACCGTCTCGCTGCGGGCCGCGGCCATCACACGGACACCAGGAGGCCGGTGGCGAACATGACCGCGAGCCCCGCCAGCAGGCCCCACACGGCGAGCGGGTGGAGCAGCCTGCCGGCGCCGTCGCGGATCTGGGGCGCGATCTGCACGACCACCTGCGCGATCGCACCGGCGCCGACGCCGAACATCAGCGCCGCGAGCGCAGGCTGGTACGCCGAGGCGCCGATCCAGGCGCCGAGCACCGCCGGAGCGCCGGCGACCACGCCGAGCACGACGAGGCGCCGCAGCCGCGCGGAGCGCTCGCGCGCGACGGGCGCGACGATCGCGAGACCCTCGGTGGTGTTGTGGAGCGCGAAGCCCACCACGAGCGTCGCCCCCAGCGCGAGCGAGCCGACCGCGTACGCCGACCCGATCGCGAGCCCCTCGCCGAGGTTGTGGAGGCCGATGCCGATGGCCACCAGCAGTGCCGCTCGATAACCCAGGCCCGAGGTCTTGGCCTCGGACGTCCCCGGACGCCGGCCGCGGAGCCACGCGTCCACCCCGGCCAGGCCGAGGAACGCGGCCGCGGCGCCGAGCCACACGAGCGCCGCCCCGCCGAAGGCCGCGGCCCCCTCCCCCGCGAGCTCGGTGCCCTCGAGCAGCGCGTCGATGGCGAGGAACGCGAGCAGCCCGAGCGTGAACGCCAACAGGAACTGGATCCAGCGCTGGTCGACGCCACGGACCCAGGGCAGCCAGAGCATTCCGATCGCGACGGGGATCACACCGACGTAGATGCCGATCAGAGCCATCAGGCCGTAGAAGCCGAGGTCCGAGTCGGGCGTCTCGGTGGCGGCCGTGATCTGGTGGTCGATCGCCGCGCCGGTTGCGGTGAGCAGGATCACCTCGTAGTCCTGGCCCTCGATCCACGGGTAGGCGACGTCGACCTCGGAGCCGCCCAGCCGGCCGACCTCGCCCTCCGACTTGGTGAACGCCGCGAACCCGTCGTTCACGATCACCTGGCGCACGTCAACGGGGTCGGCGCCCTCGTTGCGCACGTGGAGCTGGATCTCGCCCGGCTTCAGCACCGTCCGCTCGACCCCGAGCTCCTCCTGCGGAACGCCGATCCGGTCGAGCCCCGGCGCGTCAAGCAGCACGAACAGCCCGATCGCGACGGCCAGCACAGCGAGCGGCGCCAGCCCGGCGAGCCAGCCCGGCCGGCGCATGCGCGGTGAGGCGGTGGCTGCCTCCATCAGTCCTCGACCTGGAAGAAGCCCATCCAGCCCAGCTCCGCGAACTCGCTCACATGGGCGTGGAACATGTACTTGCCGGTGTAGGGGAAGCGCAGCTCGAGGATGCCGCGCTCGCCCTGGCCCTGGATGACGGTGTCGGTGAAGTCGCGCGGCTCGAGGCGCGTGCCCGTGGGGTAGTAGTCGAAGAAGTTCGCGTGCACGTGGAACGAGTTGACGAAG
>DASSVP010000024.1:0-24521 GCA_035705985.1 Thermoleophilaceae bacterium | reverse complement strand
TCGCCCCGCGAGGGAGGCTGTACTCCGATGACCGCGCACGGCCGCACGACCGAGTCCCCGGAGCTCCCCTCCAGCACCCAGATCGCTCGCAAGCTGGCGCTGGTCGCGGGCCTGCTCGCGATCGGCGCGGTTGTCGCCACGCAGCTTCCCGGCCTCGAGGAGGTCCTGCATCAGCTCGCCGGTGCCGACAGCGGCTGGATCACCGCGGCCCTCGTCATGGAGCTCCTGTCCACCGCCTGCTTCGCCGTCGCGTTCCACGGCGTCTACGACCGGCGCCCGGGCGCGCGCGCGAGCGCGAGCATGTCGATGGCCGTTCAGGGCATGAACATCGTGCTGCCGTCGGGCGGCGCCGGAGGGCTGGCGGTCGGTGCCGTGCTGCTCGACCGGACCGGTGTCCCGCGTTCGTTCGCGGCGAGCCGGACCGTCGCCCTGTTCCTGATCACCAGCCTGGTCAGCTTCGTCGCCGTGGTGATCGCCGGCTTCGGCGTCGCGGCCGGTGTGCTGGCCGGAGAGGCGACGCTCGCAATCACGCTCGTGCCGGGAATCGTCGCCCTGCTCATCGTCGTCGCCGTGTTCGCCCTGCCGCGCTCGCAGAGCCCGGTGCAGGCCGCCGCCGCCGGACGGCTGCGCACTGCCCTGACACGCGCGCGCGAGTACCTGCGGGACGGCGTGGGAGCGAGCGCCGAGCTGCTGCGCTCGGGCGACCGCCTGGTCATCGCCGGCGCCATCGGCTACTTCGCCTTCGACGTCGCCGCGCTCGCGGCCGCCTTCCAGGCGGTCGGGTCGGCCGGCCTCCCCATCGGCCTGCTGGTGCTCGCCTACACGCTCGGACACGGCGGCGCGATGGTGCCGATCCCCGGCAGCGCTGAGGGCGGCCTGATCGGCATGTTCGTCCTGTACGGCATGTCGCTGCCCACCGCCACGGCCGCGGTGCTTGCCTATCGCGCTCTGCACGCGGGCGTCCCGATGCTGCTCGGCGTCGTCGGGCTCGCTGACGTCCGCCGCCTGCTCCGTGACGGCGAGCGAGCGCCGCGCCGCCCGGCTACGTCGGCGCAGCTCGCGCCGGGCGCCGCCGTCACCGCCTGAGCGTCGTTATCGTGCCGCGATGGCCCTCGACCTGTTCGCGGGGATCCCGGTAAGCGACTACGAGGCGGCGAGGCCGTGGTACGAGCGGCTCCTCGGGAGCGAGCCGTCGTTCGCGCCTCACCCGACCGAGGCGGTCTGGGAGCTCGCGGAACACCGCTACCTGTACATCAACGAGGACCCCGAGCGCGCGGGCCGCGCGATTCACACCGTGTTCGTCGACGACCTCGACTCGCGCGTCGCGGACATGGCCTCGCGCGGAATCGAGCCGGATGAGCGCGTGACCTATCCGGGCAAGGCGCGCAAGGCCATCTACCGCGACGCCGACGGCAACGAGATCGGCTTCGGGGGCGCGGCCGAGCCGGCCGGATCCGCTTGAGACTCCCGGCGCCCGGGTCCTTGCTCGAGGCGGCGCCGACCTCGGTCGTCGTGACGGCCGCCGGATGCAGCGGATGCTCCGCCGGCGCCGGGAAGTCCGAGAACACGGTCACGCCGAAACCGGCCTCCAGCGCGTGCTTCGCGGCCACGATGCCGGCCGGGCCGGCGCCGATGACCGCGACCCGAGCTCCGTCTCGCAGTCTCACCTACGCAGCCTCTTGACCTGATGGGCGACGACGCGCGGCAGCAGCCTCGGGCCGGGAACGAGGACCAGACCAAGCTGCTGGAGAAGCGTGAGCGAGTCCAGCTGGAACCAGTGCTCCACCACCCGGCCGTCGACGAAGCGGTTGAGCTCGAGGCCCGAGAACTCGACCTTCCTGTGGGTGGGCGGGAGCCCCTGGAACATGCCGGTGTGGGTGCCGGCGAAGTGGACCCGCTGCGCGACGAGGTCGCCCTCCGCCACAGCGTCCTCCACCGTGAGCTGAAGGTCCGGAAAGCCTTCGACGAAGCCGTCGAGAAAGCGGGCCCATGCCTAGCGATCCAGCGGGGCGGCCTCCAGACTCGCGGGGGCATGGGCGATGTAGTCCGGTGCGAGCACGTCCGCCTGCCCCGCCTTGTCCCGCTCGTTGAAGAGCTCGATCCACCGGCGCGACACCGTCTTGTTGCTTTCGACTGTCTCCGGCGTGGGTTCGTTGGTCATGCTGCAATCATCGCGCGGTGGAGATTGCGACGACGGACTACCACACCGCCGGGGAGCCGTTTCGCATCGTCGCCGAGGGCGCCGTCGAGATCCCGGGCGATTCGGTGCTCGCGAGGCGCGAGTACGCCGTTTCCTCGGAGGAGGTCGAGCGGATGCGCCGGCTGCTGTGCCACGAGCCGCGCGGGCACGCCGACATGTACGGCGGATTCGTCGTCCCGCCGGACGACGACGGGGCCGACTTCGGCGTGCTGTTCTGGCACAAGGACGGTTACTCGACCGCGTGCGGCCACGGGACGATCGCACTCGGCGCCTGGGCGGTCGAATCGGGGCGGGTGGACGCGCCGGCGGACGGCGAGGTCGACGTGACGATCGACGTCCCGTCCGGCCGCGTCGTCGCGCGGGTCGAGTGCCGCGGCGGGGTTGCGGAGCGCGTCGCCTTCCGCAACGTGCCGGCGTACGTGATCGCCCGAGACGTGCCCGCGGGCGCCATCCGCGTCGATGTCGCCTACGGCGGTGCCATCTACGCCTTCGTGCCGGCGAGCCGGCTCGGGCTCGCGATCGCACCCGGCACGCTGCCGGCGCTGATCGGCGCGGGCCGGCTGATCAAGGCGGAGCTCGAGGGCACCGACGTGGCGACGCACCCGGAGGATCCCAGGCTCTCGGGGATCTACGGCACCGTGATCCACGAGGAGGTCGGGCCACGGCACCACCGCAACGTCACCGTATTCGCGGACGGCGAGGTCGATCGCTCTCCGACCGGCTCGGCGACCTCCGCCCGGACCGCGCTCCTCGTGGACGCCGGCGAGCTCGGCGACGGCGAGAGCTGGCGCAACGACTCGATCGTCGGGACGTCGTTCGACGCGCGCGCGATCGGGCGCGACCCCGGGGGCGTCCGCACCGAGGTCGAGGGCACCGCGTTCCGGACGGGCGAGCACCGCTTCGTGCTGGACCCGCGGGACGACCTGGGAACCGGGTTCGTGCTGCGCTGACCCTAGGGCGGCAGCCGCGCTTCACCTCGCCGGACCCGGAACCAGTGCGCCGCGTGCGGGGCGAGCCTGAGCGTCGCCGGGAGCTCTTGATCGTCGTGGCCGAACAGGTCCACGAGCGCGTCGCCGTCGTCGACCGGCAGGTCCACCTCGACCGCCTCACCGGCCAGCTCGTGCACGGCCACCACCGTCGAGTCGTCCCAGTCGCAGCGGTGAGCGAGCACGGAGGAGGCGCCGGTCTCGAGCACCGTCAGCTTGCCGAACCCGATCTCCGGGCATTCACGACGGCGGCGTATCAGGCGCTCGAACCAGTTCAGCAGCGAGTCGGGATCGCGCCGCTGGGCGGCCACATTCACGTGCTCAGGACCAAACGCTCCCTGAGTCACCGGGCGGTGCAGCTTCTCCGCGTCGTCGGCGGTGGAGAAGCCGCCGTGGCGGTCCGCTGACCACTGCATCGGCGCTCTGACGCTCATCCGGCCGTCGATGTCCAGGTTCTCGCCCATTCCGATCTCTTCGCCATAGAACAGCACCGGGGCGCCCGGCAACGAGAAGCAGAGCGAGTAGACCATGCGGAGCGCGCGTTCGTCGCCGTCAAGCATGGTCGGCAGTCGCCGGCGCAGCCCGCGCCCGTACAGCTGGAGGTCCGGATCGGAACCGAAGGCTTCGAACACCTCGGCCCGCTCGTCCTCGCTCAGCTTGTCGAGCGTGAGCTCGTCGTGATTGCGCACGAACCGCCCCAGCGAGGCCGTGGGCGGCAGCTCCGGGAAGTCGCGCAGCGTGGCGGCGAGCGGCTCGGCGTCGCCGCGCGCGAGCGCCAGGTAGAGGGCCTGGTTGCCGAGAAAGTCCAGCAGCATGTGAAGCTCGTCGCCGTCCTCGTCGCCGACGAAGGCGCGCTGGTCCTTTGCCGGCAGGTTGACCTCGCCGAGCAGCACCGCCTCGCCGTTGCGGCGGTTCAGGTGAGCGCGCAGGTCGCGCAGCAGCCCGTGCGGATCCGTGATCGCGTGCTTGGGGAGGCCGGTCGGCTCGATCATGAACGGCACCGCGTCCACGCGGAAGCCGGATAGGCCCTGCTCGAGCCAGAACCCCATCACCTGCGCGAGCTCGTCGCGTACCTCGGGATTGGCCATGTTCAGGTCGGGCTGGTGGGAGTAGAAGCGGTGCAGGTACCACTGACGGGCCTTGGCGTCCCAGGCCCAGTTCGAGCTCTCCTGGTCGGGGAAGACGACGTCCCCGGCCTTCTCCTTCGGCTTCTTGTCGCGCCAGACGTAGAAGTCGCGGTACGGCGAGTCGGGGCTCTCGCGCGCGGACTGGAACCACGGGTGCTGGGCCGAGGTGTGGTTCATCACGAAGTCGGCGACGACGCGGATGCCCCGGTCGCGCGCGGTGCGGACGAACTCGGCAAAGTCGCCGAGCGTCCCCATGGCGGGGTCGACGGCGTAGAAGTCCACGATGTCGTATCCGTCGTCGCGGTTGGGCGACTTGTAGAACGGCATGAGCCAGATGCAGCTGACGCCGAGCCCGCCGAGATAGTCGACCCGCTCGGTGAGCCCCGCAAGGTCGCCGCAGCCGTCGCCGTCGAGGTCGAAGAAGGTCTCGATGTCCAGGCAGTAGAAGACCGCGTTCTTCCACCACAGGTCGCTTGTCACCTTGCGGCTCATCGGAGGCCGGGCAAGACGTGCTCGCCAAAGGCGTCGATGAACGGGTCGAGGTCCTGGCCGACGTGATGGAGCGCCAGCTCGTCGAATCCGAGGCCGGCCAGCTCGCGTAGCCACTCGAGGTGGCGGGCAGGGTCCGACGAGACGAGGACCTTGGCCCGCACGTCGTCCGCGGTGACGCTCCGTGCGCGCCGGTCGAACTCCTCCACCGTCTCCACGTCCCAGCAGACGGGCGGATCGAAGACATTCGTGCGCCACTGGTCGTGCGCTATGCGGAGCGCCTCCTCGTCGGTCGGCGCCCACGACAGGTGCACCTGGAGCACCAGCCGTCCCTGACCGCCGCCGTCGCGGTAGGCGCCGATGATCTTCCTGAGCTGCTCGGGCGGCGCGTTCACCGTCGCCAGCCCGTCCGCCCACGAGCCCGCCCATCGCGCGGTCTCCTCGGAAACGGCGGCGCCGATCAGCGGTGGCGGCTCAGCCGGCAGCGTCCAGAGCCGCGCCCGGTCCACGACCACATGACCGTCATGAGAGACCTCCTCGCCCGCGAACAGCGCACGCATCACGTCGACGCACTCACGCAGACGTGCGTTGCGCTCGGGCTTCGACGGCCACCCACCGCCGGTGATGTGCTCGTTCGATGCCTCCCCGCTCCCGAGAGCGACCCACAGCCGGCCCGGAAACATCTCGGTCAGCGTCGCCGCGGCCTGGGCGACGATGGCGGGGTGATAGCGCTGACCCGGCGCGTTGACGACGCCGAAGGGCAGCCGCGTCGTGGCCATGGCGGCGGCGAGAAACGACCACGCGAAGCCCGACTCACCCTGCCGTTCGCTCCACGGCGAGAAGTGGTCGGAGGACATCCCGCCGTCGAAGCCGGCCTCCTCCGCCCTCTGCGCGAATCGCAGCAGGCGGCTGGGAGGGATCTGCTCGTGAGAGCAGTGGATCGCGACGGCCGGCACGCCATCTTCCTACCCACTAGACGCGCTCCGCCACCAGCGCGAGCTTCCGCACCCGTCCCTCGTCCAGCCACTCGATCCACAGCCGATGCGCCACGAGCAGCTCGTCCAGGGCCCGGCGGCCGATCCGCGCGGCGATGTCGCCGGCGTCCGCGGCGAAGGCGTCGGCCAGCGCGCGTGCCGTCGCGAGGTGGGCGCGGCTGTGATCCTCCCGCCACGTCACCTCGAGCCCCGCCCGCTCCAGGGACGCCGCGATCTCGTCGAGCGGGCGGAGCCAGACCGTGTCGGAGTTCGGCATGGCGGCCCGCTCGGCCGTCGTGAGCGGCGTGCCCTCCTCGAGCGTGAAGGCGAGGCGGCCGCCGGGCCGAAGCGCCGCGGCGATCTGGCGGACCAGCGCGTCCTTGTCCTCGAAGGCCAGCATCGTCTCGAGCAGGAGGACGACGTCGAACGGACCGGCTGGAAGCGGCGGGACCTCCGCGGTCGCGAAGCGACACGGCAGGCCGTTCGCGCGCTCGCGGGCGATCGCGACGGCACTCGCGGCGGCTTCTACGCCCAGGTAGTCGCAGCCCAGCTCACGTGTGACGAAACGCCCGGGCCCGGCGACGCCGCAGCACAGGTCCAGGACCGTGACCGCGGGCCCGATGCCGGCCTCCACCGCCAGGTCCCAAATCTCGCCGGCGGTCATGAAGCTCTCCTGCCCGACGAACTCGCCGGGCGCGTAGGCCGACACGCGCGCGCGGCGCAGCGCCCGGTCGAACGCCGCGCGGTCGTCCTGCTTCACGGTGACGAGCCGAACGAGGTGAGGAAACGGTCACGGAACGCGGCCATGGGCCAGACCGGGGCGCGCCGGCTCGGCGACATGCCGTCCTGCCAGCTCCAATGGGCGATCTGGTCGATCACCCTCGGGTCGTGCGCCACGACCGAGATGGGCACGTCGTGGCTGGCGTCCTCGCCCGTAATGACCGTCGCCGGCTGGTGGTCGCCCAGCACGACGAGCACGAGGTCGTCGTCGCCGTAGCGCTGCACGAACGAGAAGATCGTGCTCAGCGAGTACTCAATCGAGTGCGCGTAGGCGGCGCGGGCCTCCTCGGCATCGCCAAAGAGTCCCGCCGACTCCTCCACAGGGAGGTGGTCGAAGATCGAGCCGTCGCCGACGTCGTCCCAGGAGATGAGCGGCGGGATACGCGTCCAAGGCGCGTGGCTCGAGATGAGGTCGACCTCGGCGAAGAGCGGCGGCCGGTCACGCTTGGCGAGCTCGCGACGTCGCAGGGCCAGCAGGGTGTACTGGTCCGGCATGGGCGGCAGGCCGAAGCTCGGCCCGCGGTAGCCGAAGTTGCGACGGTCGTAGACCCGGTCGTAGCGGTAGAGGGTCGAGCCCTCCGGCCAGGCCCGGCGGTTCCCCGGCATGGCGCCGACCGCCCGCCACCCGGCGCGCTTGAACGCCCGTGTGAGGGTCACGCGGCCCTTCTTCACGACCTGGTCGTAACGCCACTCGCCGTTGACCGTGACCCCCGACTGCAGCGTGGAATGCGCGAGCCAGCTGAGGCCGCCGAACGTCGGCGAGGTGAGGAAGGCGCTGCGTGAGGAGAAGCCGGCGGCGCGCAGCCGTGCGTCGCCCCGCTCGAGCACGGAGTCGATCCGGGGCGAGAGGGGCGAGCCCTCCACAGCGACTCTCCCGTAGCTCTCGACGAAGACCACCAGGACGTCCTTGCCACGAAGACCGGTCAGCAGCCGGCTACCGGGAGTGGCGCCGAAGCGATCGTGGGCGATCTGGCGGGTGAACGCCGCGCGGCCCTCCAGGGCGGCCCGCACGTACCGAACCTCGTCGACGGCCTGGGCGGCAGCGCTCGAGGAGGCCACCGGCGCGTCGGCGACGCGAAGCGCGACCCAGACCACGCCCAGCATCGCCGCCACCCGGAGCGCCCAGTCGCGGTGGCCGGCCGCGACCCGCGTCACGCGCAGCAGCGCCAGGACCGGGAGGGAGAGGAGGGCGACGATGAGCAGGGCGGCTCCAGCGACCACGAGGTTCGCGCTCGACCCGCCGATCGCGTGGCGCAGCGTCTCGATGCCGATTCCCAGGTAACCCGGATCGTCGAGGGGCCTGAAGGGCCGGTCGAACGCCGTGAAGAACCCGATGTCGAGGACCTTCACGAGCACGATCAGGCTCAGGGCCGCTCCGAGGACCACGGCCAGCACGCGCCGCGGAGTGGCGGGCAGCAGGACGGCCACGGCGACGACGACGAGCAGCTCGAGCGGGAGCCGCGCGAACCCGCCGAGGTTGAGGTCTCTCGGGTGGTTCGGCGCGACGAGCGCGGCCCAGACGAGCAGCAGGGCGAGCACGGTGACCACCGCGGCGATGCCCGGGGGCGCACGCCCTGTCCGGGGCAGAGCCTCGTCACGGCTGCGCCACAGCCACCACACGCACTGGACCATCGACGCGGCGAGGAGCGCGAGCGCGGCCAGGAGAAGGGCCTGCGTGAGCGCGAGGGGCAGGACCGCGGCGGCGGCGACCGTCAGCACGATCCCCTGGGTCGCCGCGGCGACCTTGCGCCAGCGACGCGGCGGCAGGGGCGCGCGCATCCAGGGAAGCAGCCACTCGCCGGCGAGGAACAGATAGCGGGCGATCCCGATCGCGAGCACCCAAACGCCGCATACGGGCGCGACGTAGACGCTGAGGGCGAGGATCAGGAACGCGTCGACCTCGCCGTCGAGCCGCGCCCCCAGCGCGGTCTCCGTGCCCGTGCGCCGGGCGACCCACCCATCGACCGCGTCGAGCAAGAGTGCGACACCCGCAAGCGTCACGAGCAGCGCGACCGGCGCATCGTGCACGTACGATTCGATGGCCAGGGCGGCGACTGCGACCGCGAGCGTGCCTCGCGCGAGCGTGACCCAGGACGCCGGCGTGATCCGCGTCGCGCTCATTCGTCCCGGAACCGGGGTGAGAGCGCGTAGCGCAGCAGCACGACGTCGCCGATCTGGCGCACCTCGGCCAGCGTCGCGCGCCGGTGGGCGTTCCACGGGAAGCGGCCGTCGGTCACGAAGCGCGGCGCGCTCGAGTCGCCGACGAAGAGGGGCGCGACCACCAGATGCAGCTCGTCGACGAGGTCGTCGGCCAGGAACTGCGTGTGCACGATGCCGCCGCCCTCGACCATGAGGCGCTCCACGCCGCGGTCACCGAGGTCCTCGGTGAGCCAGCGCATGCGCACGCGCCGGCCGCCGTCCACGATCGTCGCCGCCCGGCCGAGCCGTGCGCGGGCGTCGGCCACCCGCGGGCTGGGGGTGTAGACGAGCTTCTCGGCATCGCCGGCGGTGAAGAAGCTCGAGCGGGCGTCGAGGTCCACCCTGTTCGTCACGGTGATCTTCTTCGGAGAAGGCGGGAGACCGCGGGCGGTCCGCTCCTCGCGGCGAGCGCGCGAGCGCACCAGGAGGCGCGGGTCGTCGGTGCGCACGGTGACCGCGCCGACCATGATCGCGTCGCAGGAGGCGCGCACCCCGTCGACCCGGTCGAAGTCGGCCTGGTTCGACAGCGCGAGGCGGGGCTTATGGTCGCCCAGGTAGCCGTCGAGCGACACGCTGCAGCTGAGCAGGGTGTACGGGCGGTCAGACATCCGGGACTCCCTCCAGGCGCGCGGGGACCCTCAGCCCGGCCGTGACGAGGACGACGGCGCCCGGCAGGCTGGCGACGAACACGATCACCCCGTACACCACCGCCGTGGCCACCCCGAGCGACGCGCCCAGCCCGGCGGCGGCGAACGCCCAGGCAGTCACGCCCTCGCGTGGGCCCCAGCCGCCGACGTTGGGCAGGGCCGCGCCCTGCATCACGAGCAGCGCCAGCGGCAGCATCTCGGACACCGGCGCTGTCACCCCCGCGCTCCGCGCGGCGATCAGGAACGTGGCTACATGGCCGGCGAGAACGAGAGCCGACGCGAGCGCGATCGCCGGCCACGCCCGCCAGGCTGCCAGCCAGTCGCGCAGGTGCGCGCGCGCCGCCAGCGCGACGCAGGCGGCCGCAGCGATGAGAGCAAGTGCGACGAGCGGCATGACCGCTTGCACGGGCGACGGCAGGACGAGCAGCACGGCGACCGTGAGGACGACCTGCACGACCTGCCCGGCCGTGCGCTCCAGGACCACGCCGCGAAGCCCGTGGCTGATCCCGCGATGGACGTCACCCACCACCCCGCCTGGCAGCGTGACGTTGAGGAAGAGCGAGCGGTAGTAGGCGGCCACCGCCGTGCCCAGCGCCAGCTCGACGCCGAGGCCGCGCGCCACGATCCTCCAGCGCCAGGCGCAGCACAGCGTTGTCAACACGGCCAGGCCCGACGCGGCCGCCAGCGCCCAGCCGTCGACCGCGTGCAGGCCGTCGAGGAACGGGCCGGTTCCAAGGTGCCAGACCAGGACGGCGAGCGTCGCACCGGCGACGGCGAGGTTGACCCACCGCCACCTCACGGCAGCACCAGCAGGTCGGCGTGGTCGACGGTCACCTCGAGCCTCCCCGCGGACGCCTGCGCCAGGCGCCGGCCCAGGTATGCACCGGCCTCGGCGGCCAGCGCGGGCTCCTGCTCGCAGGCGGCGGCGACCCACCCGCCGAGCCACTCGGCCGTCAGGTCGGAACGGGCCGCGTCGAGTCGCCAGGGGCTCAACCGGACGAGAACCTCGGCGCCGGCGCCGCGGAGCTCGCCGACGACGGCCGCTACGGCGTCCGGACCGAGCTTGCGGTCACGGCGCTGATGCGCGTTGAACGCCACGCCCATCGCAGCGTCCAGCGGCTCCCCCGGAGTCAGGGTCACGCGACCGACCACGGTCAGCGTCACAAGCATCGGACAGCCGGCGCACGCGGCGAGCACCCGGGCCAGCTCGTCCGCGGTCAGCAGGTCGAGCAGCGCCGAGGCGGTCACGAGGCTCGCGCCGGCGAGTTCGTCCCGGGTGAGACGCGTGATGTCCGAGCACCTGCCCTCGACGATCGTCGCTGCCGGGGCGTGGGCCACGGCAAGCTCCAGCAGGTCTTCGTCCCGGTCGTGCACGACCCAGTGCTGCGGGGCGGGAAGCAGAGGCGCAAGCCAGCGACCCATCGCGCCGCTGCCGCCGCCGAGGTCGTGGATCACGAGGCGGCCGGCCGTGGCGAGGTGCCGCGCGAGGCGCTCCGCGAGCTCGGCCGAACGCGCCGCCGCGTCGGCCGGCTCGCGCAGCCCGAGCCACTCCGGGCCGACCCGGACCCACTTCGGGGCGACCTGGACCGCGTGCGCGGTCACCGCGCCGCTCCCGCGAGGCCGGCGCCGTCCTCCCCGCGCTCGACGGCTGCGGCGAGGACGTCGGCGACGGCGGAAGCGGTCGCGGGCCACCGGCGCAGCTCCGCGCGTCGCTCCCGCGCCCCCCGGCGGAGCCGGTCGCGCAGCTCGGCGTCCTCGAGCCAGCTGCGCAGCGCGGCGCCGAGGGCGGCCGGATCGCCGGGGGGGACGAGCAGCCCCGGCCGGATGCCGTTCTTCCCATTGCCGAGGGCCTCGCCCACTCCGCCGACGTCGGTGGCGATGACGGGCAGGCCGCGGGACAGAGCCTCGGTCACCACCATGCCGTAGGTCTCGGCGTGGGAGGCGAGCACGAGCAGGTCCGCCCCGGCGTACGCGCGGTCTAGCTCCTCGCCGGTGCACGCTCCCGGGACCCGCACCCGATCGTCCAGCCCGCTGTCCCGTGCACGCCGGCGCACCGCGTCGGCGAACGCCTGGTCGCGGACGAGGCTGCCGACGCACGTGCAGCGCCAGGAGAGGCCCGCCGCCATCGCGAGCCCGTCGATCAGCACGTCGTGCCCCTTGTCGGGCGTGAGCGCGGCAACGCAGAGGAGCGTGCCGCCGGCCGCTGTCCCGGATGCGAGGCCGGCGGCGTCGACGCCGGGCTCGCTCACGTGCACCCTCCCTCCCGGCAGCGCGTACAGCTCCCCCAGCCGGCGGCGGCCCCATTCGCTGGTCGTGACGACGGCGGTGGCGGCCGCGAGGACCTCGCGCTCGCGCGCTCGGACCGCGCCGGCGTCGCCGGCCGGCGGACGGTGGCCGAGCGGCATGTGGACGAGCACGACCTGGCGCAGCCGGCGCGCATGCGGCACGAGCGCCTCGGGGGCGGTGGATGCGATCAGCCCGTCGAGGAGCACCACGGCGCCACCCGGGATCCGCCCGACGGCGCGCGCAAGGGCGGCGAGCGCCGCCTCGCCGGGCAGCGGCCACGCGCCGGGCACTGCGTGCTCGGTCACCGTCCAGCCGAGGTCCGCCAGGCCTCGGCAGAGCCTGCGGTCGTAGGTGTTGCCGCCGCTCGGCCGCGCCGGGTCGTCGATGCCGTCCGGGACGATGACGTGGACCTCGCTCACATGGGCCGCTCGTAGCTCGCCCACGCGATGTGGGACTCGTGAAGCGTCACCGACAGCCCGTCGAGCCTCAGCGCGCCGTCGCCGAGCTCGCCGGCCCGTGCTCGGTCCGCCAGCCGGTCTGCGATGACCTGGGCGAGCGCCTCGGTGGTGGTGTTCATCCCCCCGAGCGCCTCCTCGTCGTCGAGGTTGCGATAGCCGAGTTCGTCGACCACCGCGTGGAGCACCTCGGATGCCCTTCCGATGTCGACGACGATGCCGTCCGCGTCGAGGGTCGCGCGCCGGAAGGTGGCGTCGACGACGTAGGTCGCGCCGTGGAGGCGCTGCGCCGGCCCGAACACGTCGCCGCGCAGGCTGTGGGCGATCATCATGTGGTCGCGGATGGTCACGCTGAACACTGGCTACGTCCCGTCGTAGTTGATGGTGTGACACAGCGCCGGCAGGCTCCTCGCGGCGAGCCGCTCCATGACGCCCGGCAGCTCGTCGAAGCGCGACTCGCCCGTCACGAGCACGTCGAAGGCGGGGTCGCGCAGCAGGTCGAGCGCAAGGGCGAGCCGGTCCGCCCTCGTGCGGCGGGCGCTCCGGGCCGGGGACAGGGTCCCGACCTGGCTGGCGCGGAGCCCGAGACGGCCCGTGTGGAACGCGCCGCCGAGTGAGAGGCGCACCTCCGCGTCGCCGTACCAGCTGAGGTCGAGCACCGTGCCCTCGGGCGCGAGCAGGTCGAGCGAGCATTGGAGCCCGGCGGACGTCGCGCTCGTGTGCACGACCAGGTCGCATCCGCCGCGAGCCTCGTCCGGCCGCGCGAAGCCGGCGCCGAGCGCAGACGCGACCTCGGCCCGTGACTCGTCGACGTCGACGAGCGTGACACGGGTCGCCGGAAACCGGGCGAGCAGCCGGGCGACGCAGCAGCCGACCATCCCGGCGCCGACGACGGTGACACGATCGCCGACCAGCGGCGCCGCGTCCCAGAGCGCGTTGACCGCGGTTTCGACGGTGCCCGCGAGCACGGCGCGCTCGGGCGGTATGTCGTCGGGCACGACGGTCACCGCGCCGGCCGGTACCACGTACGCCGTCTGGTGCGGGTACAGGCAGAAGACCGTGCGTCCCCTCAGCTCGGACGGACCCTGCTCGACCGTGCCGACGCTGAGGTAGCCGTACTTCACCGGCCCGGGGAAGTCCCCTTCCTGGAACGGGGCGCGCATCGCCGTGTACTGGCTGGGCGGCACGCCGGCCCGGAACACCAGCGTCTCGGTGCCGCGACTGACGCCGGACCGCAGCGTGCGGACCACCACGTCGCCGCCCCCCGGCTCGGGCAGGGCGACCGGCCGGATCTCCCCGCAGCCGGGGCGGCGGAGCCAGAACGCGTGCGCCTCGTCGAGCACGCCCTTATGCGCCGGTCTCGCACGGCATCCGTCTGTGGTACGCGGGGCGTCACGGGGATGTTCAGTGCGATCATCGCGCTGTGCGTTGAGATCAAGGACCAGGAGGGACGATGCCGCTGTATCTGTCGAAGTTCAGCTACACGCCGGAGACCTGGGCGAGGCTTATCGACAACCCGGAGGACCGGCGGACCGCCGCCCAGTCGTACATCGAGTCGGTGGGCGGGACGCTCCACGGGTTCTGGTACGCCTTCGGCACGCACGACGGCTACACGCTGTGGGAGGCCCCCGACAACGTGTCGATGGCGGTGGTCGCGCTGGCGCTCAGCGGCGGCGGGGCACTCAGCTCGCTGGAGACGACCGTTCTCCTCACCGTCGATGAAACGATGGACGCCCTGCGCAAGGTCGAGCAGATCGGGTACCGAGCGCCGGGCACCTAGAGCGATGCGGCCCGGTGCGGGCGACACGCCGGTCCTGTGGCGCCTCGAGGCCACACCGCGGGGTGAGCGCCGAGGTCTAGGCCCTCCTGAGTCGCGGTCGGCGTGTGGCGACGAGCAGGCGCCGGTGCAGGCCGGGCGGCCGGATAACCGGGTCCGCCGTCGCGGCTAGCAGCGCGCTCCGGACGGCCGCGGTGGTCTCGATGAATGCGATTGGGTTCATGGAGCCGAAGTTACGGCCACCTCCGAGGACGGTCATCGGTAGCGACCACCCATGTTCGCCCTCGGAGCTACCTATGCCGCGCGAGACGGCCTCGCCCGCGCCCTCCTTCACGGGAGAGCACGAGTAGCCGGTCATCTCGATCTCCGGTCGAGCCACTCGAAGAGGCGCTGAAGTCTCCCCGCTCGAATCCGTCGCGACCGAAGCCCTCGACCAGCCCTGCACAGTGCCGCCGCACCATCTCCACGTTCTCGTGCGACATCGGATGCCGAGCATCCCGCGAGCACGGCAGGTGAGCTCCTGAGGCCTCGCGCGAGGCTAGGCGCCGGCGGGCTGGAAGAGCTCGATCGGGTTGCCAGCGGGATCGTCGATCAGGATCTGCCGGCCGCCGGGGCCGGTCACGATGTCGTTGCGGAAGCTGAGCCCGGCGGCTCGCAGCCGCTCCACCTCGCCCGCGAGGTCTTCGACGATCAGGTGGATGCGATTCCAGCCGCCGGGCTCGGGGGTCCGACCGTCGGGCATCGGCCGTCCCGCCGAGCTGGTGGGGCCGCTCAGCAGCAGGCGCAGGCGCCCTCGGGTGACGTCGGCGAACGCGGGCACGAAGCTGGAGCGCACCTCAAAGCCGAAGTGGGTGGTGTAGAAGCCGACGGCGCTTTCGACGTCGTCGACCATGTAGCGGACACTGACGAACTCGTCAGGCATGCTCGATGACCTCCCTCGAGCCGTTGCGGTGTGTGATCGCCGCGAGCAGGAAGCCGATGCGCGTCTCGAGCTCGACGGCTGTCTGCTCGAAGGCCGGCAGGGTCTCGTCGTCGGTTCCCGGCGCGCGTGCCGGGTCGCGGATGCTCCAGTGGGTCGCCTGAGGTGTGCCGGGGAACTCGGGACAGACCTCGCGTACGCGGTCGCAGAGGGTGATCACGTAGTCGAACCGCCGGCCGGTGAACTCGGCGAGGTGCTTGGAACGCCGACCCGCGAGATCGATCCCGCGCTCGCGCATGACCTGCACCGCGTTGGCATGGAGCGGCTTGGGACGGCTGCCGGCGCTGACCGCGCGCACCGCGCCGGCGGACAGTTCCTCGGCGAGCGCCTCGGCCATCTGGGAGCGCGCGCTGTTGCCCGTGCACAGAAACAGCACGCGCGCTCGTGCCGAGCCGCGGCCGGAGGGTGGGGCGACCGCCGCGGCCAGGCCCGGGTGCAGCGAGGCGCCGGTGCTGATGAGCAGCTCACCGCAGCGCGCGAGCTCGAGCACGTAGTACGAGTCGCGGCCGTCGGCGATGCTGCGGCGCGCGGAGACCATTCCGCCGTCGCGCAGCTGGCGCAGGTGGTAGGAGACCAGGCTCTGACGCTCTTCGGCCAGCTCGCACAGCTCGCCGACCCGCCTATCGCTGCGTGCCAGTTCACTCAACAGCCGCCACCGCACCGGGTGGCCGGCCAGCCGCAGAAACCGCGGGGGTGAGGGCGTATCGGCTCGCGCCGTGGAGATCACCGGGCGGATGATACATCAAACCATTTTGATGGGAATGGGTGGGCAGGACCGGTCATCGGGGCGCAGGCCACGATCGCCAGGGTCGGTTACCGTCATGTGGACCCAGCATCCCGAGGAGGGCTCGCAAATGTTCAAGACCATCGTCGTGGGCACGGACGGCTCGGACACCGCCGATCGCGCCGTCAGCCGAGCGGCCGAGCTCGCCGCATTGACGGGAGCACGGCTCCATGTCGTGAGCGCGTACCGGCCCGCTGCCGCGCGAGTGGGCGACGGCTCGGGCGCGGAGGCGGCGCAGTGGACGGTCGGCAGCGATTTCCGTGCCGATGCCGTCCTTCAGCGCACCCTCGCGCGGCTTCGCGCCGAGGGCATCTCGGTCGACGAGCACGCACCGAAGGGTGACTCCGCGGATGCCATCGTCCAGGTCGCAGCCAGCGAGGAGGCCGATCTGATCGTGCTTGGAAGCAAAGGCATGCGCGGCAAGCGGCGCCTCCTCGGCAGCGTCCCCAACAAGGTCTCGCACCACGCAACATGTGACCTGCTGATCGTGCACACGGACTGATCGCCAGCGGGGCCGCGATCCCGATTCATGGACATTCGGCGACCGGTCTGGGATGCTCGCGTTCGATGCTCTCCACCGTCGCCGTCGGCACTGACGGATCGCCCACGGCCGCGAAGGCGGTCGAAGCGGCCGCCGAAATCGCGCAGCGCTTCGACGCGAAGCTCGTGTTGCTGAGTGCCTGCCGGAACTCCCGCCAACCCGTGACGCTGGGGGGTCGTTCGGAGGAGCTGCAATGGGTCGACAACCCGGATGCGCGGATGCGCGAGATGCTCAGCAGGACCGAGGAGAAGCTCCGCGAGCGGGACATCGACTGCACGTCGCTGATCGACGACGGCGATCCTGGCGAGGTGCTCAGCCGGCTCGCGGCGGAATGCAACGCCGACCTGCTCGTGATCGGCAACCGAGGCATGCAACGGCGCGTGCTCGGGAGCGTCCCGAACGCCGTCACGCACAAGGCGCCGTGCTCGGTGTACGTCGTCAAGACGACCTAGCGCGGCTGGGCGACAGCGACTTCCACGACACATCGTGCTGAACTTCGAGGTCGAATCGCGTATCGAAAGCGACCGGGCGATCGTCACCGTCCGCGGCGACTTCGATCTCGAGGTCGCTGAGCGCGTCGTCGCCGAGCTTGCGAAGGTCGAAGAACGTGAGCCCGCCTTGCTCGTGGTCGATCTCAGCGGGCTCAGTTTCATGGATTCGAGCGGCATGGGAGTGGTCGCCGCCGCCCACGCCCGGGCGGTCGAGGCGGGCCGCCGAATCGTCTTCGTCAGGCCTCCATACACCGTTCGACGCGCGTTCGAGCTGTCCGGGTTCGATGACGTCATCGCGGTCGTCGACGACCTCGATTCGATCTGACGCCGGCGGACTGATCAGGCCCGCGTCGCGCTACCGGAGGTCTGCCCGGCTCAGGCGGGCCTCCACGCGCACGGCGCGGCCATCGATGAAAAGCCAGGAGTGACTGAACGGAGCGCTCAGCGGCATCCGGCTGCGCCTGCCTCGGGCGTGGACGACTCCACTGAGGGTGACCTCTCCCGGTGCGGTCTCCTTCACGACCTCCACGTCATATCGGAACTCCGAGAAGTCCTCCTCGAGCCCCTCGATGAACGTCGCGAAGCCGTCAATGCCGTCCAGTACGCGGTCTCCGACCTCGGGCGAGATCCGGGCTTTCACGTCCGGCGACATCACTTCAGCTGCCGCCGCCAACCCTCGCGCCCTGGCGTCCACGTCGGTCCAATCGATCCCGTAGAGGGTGCTTACCAGCTGAGCATCGGTCGAAGGCATGCTTGCGGAGTATCGCGCCTGCGGTGAGCGTCGGGCAACATCTCGAACCATCGCGCCGACCGTCAGCGCGGCGTTGCGGCGGGCGTTGCGACCACCGGCGGCTCGCGCAAGATGTCGTCGCACAGCGCCCTGGCGCTGCGGAGGTTCTTCGCGCCGATCGTCACCTCGGCGAGCGGCGTGGCAAACGTGCGATCCGGTCCGGCGACCTCCTGGCCGATGTCCGCCTGTACGTCCACGGCGACGAGATGCGCGCCGTCCGCCGAAGCACCGAGCGGCAGGGCCTCCAGCCGGCCGGTCGCCGGCGCATGCACGATCGCGTTCACGACGGCGCACCTCGGCCGGCGGCTCGGTGCGAGCGTCGAGGGCAGGTCCAGGCTGCTCCGGAGCTGCGCCTCGATCAGGTCGACGCCCCACACGGCCTCGACGATCTGGTGAATCCGGCCGCCCCCCATGCGCGTGTTCACCTCGACGATTCGCGGGCCTCCGCTCGTGCACTTCCCCTCGATGTGAAGCACGCCGCGCGCGAGCCCGAACGCTCGTGCCGTCTGGATGCTGAGATCGACCAGGCCGCGGACCGCCCTTCGGCTGTGAGTTGGCGGGCAGTGCAGCCCAGTCTCCTGAAGCGAGGGCTCCGCGGTCGGCCAGTTCTGCGAGACGCTCGAGAAGAGGCAGGCGCCGTCGTTCATCACGAGATCGACGTCGAACTCGACGCCGTCGAGGTACTCCTCCAGCAGCAGGTCGTTGCCGGCCCGGAAGATGCCGTCGGTCTCCGGGCGGACGACGTCTCGCACGAGCCGGTAGACGTGGGGCAGCGACTCGAAGCTGTCGACCCGGACGCAGCCCATCGCGCTCGCGCCGAACTCCGGCTTGACGACCGCAGGGAAGCCGATCTGCGCCGCCGCGGCGTAGAGCTCGTCGAGCGAACGCACCCGCTGCGCCATCGGAGTCGGCAGGCCAAGCTCGGCCGAGACCTCGCGCATGCGGACCTTGCTGCGCGCCGCGTCGACGGACTGCGGCGAGTTCCCGGGCAGCCCGAGTGCAGCAGCCACCCGCGCGGCCACGGAGACGCTGTCCTCCCAGTAGGTCGCGACGCCGTCGACGCGGATGCGGTCGTGGCGGAGGGCCGCGAGCACGGACGCGGCATCCGCGTCGGCGTCGCCGGTCACCGACGCTGAGATCCAGGTATCCGCCAAACCGTCGGCCACGAGCGACTCGGACCAGTGATCGGGCTCGTCGACCACCACCGCGCGAACGCCGAGCCCGGCGAGCCGCTCGAACACGCGCCGCTTGCCGGAGTAGCCGGCGCCGACGACTAGGACGGACGCGCCCTCGAGCGTCACGCGCCTACCCAATTCGCGTCGTCGACGAGGGGGCGTCCCTCGTCGCCGAGCTGGAGTCCGGGTGACATGCTGCTCGTCTCGAGCGCCGGCCGCAGCGTAGGCGCCACCTGGAGCGCCTCGAGGAGCGCATCTCCGCCGATACGGAGCAGCGTCGTGTCCACCTCGGTCGTCACGGTGGCGTTACGTGGCGCGTTGTCGAGCAGGCCCCGCTCGCCGAAGTTGTCGTTGGGACCGAGATGCACGACCTTCTTCCCGTCGCGGTGGACGACAACCCGGCCGGAGGCGATGGCGTAAAACGCGTGCGCGGGAGCCCCCTGAACGACCACGTCGACTCCCGGCGGCAGCGGGCAGGCCTGCGCGGCCGAAGCCAGGCGCTCGATCACGATTGGGGGCGCGCCCGCCGTCACCGGGAGGCGCTTGATCACGTCGATCCGCGAAGCGAGCGCCTCGGCGCGACGCGCCGTCACTGCGTCGAGCCCGCGGAACATGAAGGCGCATGCGAGCGTCACGACGAGCGCGGCGCCGCCCAGGACGAACAGGCTCGCGTCGAGGGACATCCAGTCGATGAGGACGGGAGCCAGGAGCGCGCCGGCGACCATGGCGAGCACTGAGAACGCGTCGAAAACGCCCACGACACGACCGAGAGCCTCGGAGGGGACGATCCGCGTCAACACGGTCTCGGCCACAACCTCGCACGCCACGAGCCCCGCGCCTCCGATCACCGCCACGGCGAGCGCCACCGCCACCAGGTCGAACCCGGCGTAGAAGAGCTGGGTCGCGCACGCGACGGCGCCGGTGGCCACGATCGCGAGCGCAACCCTCGGGGCCGATGCGAGCCGGCCGTTCACGAACGTGCTGAGGAGCCCGCCCACGCCGAGCGCGGTGAGGAGAACCCCATAGCCACCGCTTCCGAGGCCAAGCGCTTGCTCTGCGTAGACGACGAGCTGAACGGTCTGAGCTCCGTACGTCAACTCGACCATCGCCACCACCAGGAACAGCGGCAGGGCGAACGCAGTCGTCCGAGCCGTTCGCAGGCCGTGCGCGATGTGGGCAAGCGCCCCCGTCGGCGCCCGGCTGACTCCGCCGCGGACCCCGATGGTCGAGATCAGGACGGCGGAGATCGCGAACGTCGCGCCATTGGCGAGAAACGCCACGAAGTCCGACGCCACGGCGAGCAGCACCGCGCCGACCGCCGGTCCGAGCACGGTGCCGAGGTCCTGCACGGTGTGGAGCAGCGCATTGGCCGACCCGAGCCGCGACTCTCCGACGAGTCTGGGCAGGAACGCGAGCGCTGCGGGTTTCTCGGCGCACCCGGCGACTGAGGCCAGCATCGTGAGCGCGATCACCACAGCGACTGGACCGTCCAGCGCCACTACCGCCGCGAGGGCGACCATCAGCAGCGCGCGCAGCAGGTCGCCGACCAGCAGCACGACGCGACGCGGGTAACGGTCGGCGATGGCGCCGCCTACCGGCCCGAGCAGGACGTAGGGCACGAGCCGCGCAACCGTCGCGGCAGCCACCCACGCGGCCGATCCTGTGGCGCTGTAGACGTACCCCAACAGCGCCGCGTTGTACAGCCAGTCGCCGAGCTGGGACGCGGCGCTCGCGCCGATTAGGGCCCGCGCATCCCGGACCGCGAGGACCTGCCTATACACCGCCAGCTGCCGCACCTCGCGAGATTACCCCAGCTCGGCGCGCCAATCTCGCGCCAAGCCGCAGCGACGCATGTCGGGCATCAGGACAGGCTCGGTTCTCATGCAGCAGCACACGCGAGCCGGCGCTCACGCGGAAGGGGCGGCTCTCACCGCCCCTCTCCGGGTGACTTCAGTGCCCGACGCTCCGCGGGCTCCGAGGGCTATCGGCCCAGACCGCGCGACCCTTCCTCGGGGCCACCGTCGAAGCGAACGCCCGCGGCGACCGTGGGGGTAACGCTGCCGGCTGCCGTCCCACGGCTGCCTTCCTCGGGCCCGCCGTCGTAACGCGTCGCGGGCGGCGGGGTGGAAGCCGTGCTCGCGTGCATGATGCCGTAGCTGCCCTCCTCGGGACCGTTGTAGTAGCGGACCACCGGACCGGACCCCGACCGGACGAGGCCGCGGGTGCCTTCGTCGGGTCCTCCGTCGTAGCGCACTCCGGCCGGGCTCTGCAGGAATGCCGGGGTCTGCTTGGTGGCCTGTTCGTCGCCGGGCATCATGAGGAACAGAACGATCGCGGCCCCGGCGATTGCCGTCGCGGCCGCCAGCCAGGCCAGTAGCGGAACGCGGAAGCGAATGACTTCGGCTTCGGCGTGTGCGAGCTGTGACATCTGAGCCTCCTGAGCTCCGTTGTGCAGTACTCCGGCAGCATCCGTCCGAGCAGCACGCACGTCGTCACTCGGGCGGGTGAATCGCGGGATTCGAGCTCACCCGGCAGGGTGAGCTCGGGGCGTTGGCCCTCCGGGTTAGCTGGTCGGCACAGTGACGTTCCGGGGCAGGCGCGCACTCAAGAGCCATCCGCCGTCGGGCGTCGGCCCGGCGTCGAGCGTCCCGCCGCACGCTCCGACGCGCTCGTGCAGGCCCCTCAAGCCAGTCCCGGTGCCGAGCCCCGAGAGGTCCGCCGTGCCGGCCGCCGCTGCGTTTCCAACCTCCACCGCCAGCGCGCGCGGTCCACCGCGCACGAGCACCCAGACCGGCGCGCCGGCGGCGTAGCGGAGTGCGTTGGTAAGGCCCTCCTGGACGACTCGATAGGCCGCCTCCGCGAGCGGTGCGGGCCAGCCTTCGCGCTCACCCTCCAGCCGCAGTCTCACGTCGAGCCCACTGCCGGACGCGCGCGCGACGAGCTCCTCCACCAGCGCCAGATCGGGGGCCGCCCCGATCGCCCGCTCGTCGCCCAGGAGCGAGACAAGCCGGCCCATGTCCTGCTCGGCCTGGCGGGCGGCGCCGGCAATGGCGTCGAAGGTATCCGCCGTCGCCTCCGGATCGTGTGCCGCCAGGCGCTGTCCGGCGCTCGCCTGGATCACCATCACGCTGATTGCGTGAGCGACGATGTCGTGCAGCTCCGCCGCGATCCGGGCCCGCTCGTAGCGCACCGACAGGGCCGCATGGGCCTCACGCTCGTCCTCGAGCTCGCGCGCGCGCTCTGCGAGCTGCGCAGCGACCAGCTCGCGCTCGCGGAGGGCCCGACCGGCGCCCCACGCCGCGCCCGGCAAGAGCAACGCCGGCACGCCCGACTCCTGCTTGAGCAGCGCGTCAAGCTCCAATCCCCCGACCAGCGCGCCGAGCGCGGCGATCCCCCACCACCCCTCGTCTCCGCGGCCGGCGCAGAACGCGTGCACCGCCGCCAACAGGAAGACGCCGGTGGGGAGCGGCCCGAACGGCGCCGCCCCAAGCATGGCGAGCGCCGCCGTTACCCAGGCGGCGCGAGGGTTGGAGCGCACGGCAGCGAGCGAACCCCCGACTACGGCTCCCGCGAGCCAGCCCGCCACGCCGGCCTGCTCCAGGGCGGCGGAGCCGATCCCCACGGCCGCGCCGCCGACGCCGACCCACAGGTCCGCGCGCCGTCCGCGCACCTCAGGCCACCGCGGACACCGGCAACGAGACCGCCGCCTCCGCGCGGCCACCCTTCACCGTTGCCTCGAGGGTGCCGCGCTGTAGGCGCGTTCGCTCGCGGGCACGCTCGATCGACGCCTTGGCGCGGCGCCGCGCTGGACCGGAGACCGCGAGCTCGAGCGCGTCGTCGCAGAACCGCACGCGTACCTCGACGTCAGGGGCGTCGTCGAAGGCGGCGAGCAGGTGCTCAGTGATCCGGTAGGCGGACAGCTCGACCGCCGGCGGCAGAACCCGGGGATCCCCCTCGACCGTCAGGCGGGCATCGCTGCCCTTGGCTCGCACGAGCAGCGCCTCGAGATGGGTGAGGGTCGGCTGCGGGGCGGTCGGCGCCTCGGAGTCGTCCTCACGAAGCACGCCGACGACCGCGCGCATCTCCTCCAGGGTGCGGCGGCTCTCACGTTCGATGTCCACGAGCGCGGCCGCGGCGCCGGCGGCGTCCGTGGGACGGATGCGTTCGTCCGCCATGCGCGCCAGTTCCCCCAGACGACGCTGGAGGAGCGCGTCGAGCTCCGTGGAGATTCGCGCCCGGTCAGTGGCCACCTCCATCCGAGCGCGCTCGTCGCGCGCGCGGCGCAGCTCCGCGGTTCGCGCCTCCAGCTCATCCGCCATCCGTCCGCGCGAGCGCACGATGCGGCCGATCCACCACATAGCCGCTCCCACCCCAGCCACGACGGCGGTGAAGAAGGGACCAAATTCGACCACGCCGTCGACCAAGATCAATCCCAGCGACAGCCCCAACCCGTAGCGCGCCTCGCGGCCGTCGAGCTGAGCGGCCGTCGTGAAGGCGAACACGAACGCGGTCGGGAAGACGACGCCGCAGCGGAGAATGTCGGTGCCGGCGAGCAGCTCATTGACCAAGAGGCCCGCGAGCGCCGCTCCCACCGCGGGGAGCGGCGCAACGCGTCGCCAGAGCAACGGCACGGTGACGAGCAGAAACAGGGGAATGGCGAACTCGATCGGCAACAGGCCGCCGAAATAGACCGCGGTGTTCTCCCTGTACTCGGCCGCGTTCGCCTGGTGATCCTGCACGTTCACGTACATCAGGAGCAGGCCGAGCACGCTGAGGACGGACGCGATCACGATGTCGCGCCTGCCGATCCTCGAGATCGAAGCTGTCATCGAGTCCATCATCGCCTTGACAATCTCCTTCGTAAAGGGCAGTTGGAGCTATGAGCATCGGCCGTGACGGCACCCGCGGCGTCATTCGCGCGAGTGAGCCGGCGTAGTTCCCTCACTCGCTGGAGTGACCGCACGCGCACCCAGGAGGGGCGATGATGTTCTCGTCAGATGGCCGAACCTTTCGTCACGATTCTGTTCACCGACCTCGTCGGCTCTGCCTCTCTGTTCGAGCGGCGCGGCGACGACGCCGCAGATGCCCTGCGCCGCGAGCACTTCGAGCTGCTACGCCGCGCGGTGGCTGAGCACGGCGGTCGCGAGGTCAGGTCGACGGGCGACGGCCTCATGGTCGCGTTCGCGAGCGCGGTCTCGGCGGTGCGCTGCGCCGCGGCGATGCAGCGCGCGACGGCTGCGGCTGACGGTGAGCTGGAGCTGCGCGTGGGGCTCGAGGCCGGCGAGCCCTTGTCCGATGGCGAGGACCTCTACGGCACGCCGGTCATCGTCGCCAGCCGGCTCTGCGAAGCGGCCGGCGCGGGCGAAATCCTCGCCTCGGAGGTCGTTTGCAGGATCGCCGCACCGCGTGTCTCCGAGCCGCTCCAGCCGGCGGGGGTCCTAAAGCTCCGTGGCACAGGCGAGCGCGTGGCGACCGCTCAGGTGCTCTGGCGCGACGGGCAGGAAACGGCTCCGCTTCAACCGCAAGCGAGTGCGCCCGTGCGCGAGATCAGCGTCGTGGTGGCCGACGACCACCAGCTCGTGCGCTCCGGCTTCCGCGTCATCCTCGAGGCGGAGCCCGACATCCGGGTGGTGGGAGAGGCGGCCGACGGGCGCAACGCGCTCGACATCGTGTTCCGTACGCGCCCCGACGTCGCATTGATGGACATCCGCATGCCGGAGCTGGACGGGCTGCAGGCGGCCGAGCAGATCCTCTCCGATCCGGAGCTCGATACCGCGGTCCTCATGCTCACGACCTTCGACCGCGACGAGTACATCTACCGCGCGCTGCGCATCGGGGCCA